>NZ_JBIAXT010000006.1:0-322528 GCF_042896945.1 Streptomyces sp. NPDC001222 | reverse complement strand
TACCAGGTCACCAACGTGGAGGCGTCGATGTCCTCGCCGTCCTCCCTGCTGCACTGGACCCGCCGGATGATCGAGATCCGCAAACAGAACCCCGCCTTCGGGCTCGGCTCCTACACCGAACTGCCCTCCTCCAACCCGGCCGTCCTCGCCTTCCTGCGCGAAGCCCCCTCGACGGAGGGACAGGGGGACGACCTGGTGATGTGCGTGCACAACTTCTCCCGCTTCGCCCAGCCCACCGAACTCGACCTGCGCCGTTTCGACGGCCGCCACCCGGTCGAACTCATCGGCGGGGTCCGCTTCCCCGCCATCGGCCAACTGCCCTACCTGCTCACCCTCGCAGGCCACGGCTTCTACTGGTTCCGGCTCCGCAAGGACCTTCCGCAGGCCACCAAGGTGAACCTGGTCGTGGCCCGTTGACCCATGGCCGCAGTTCGGCCGCCCCGGAGGGAAAGGACGCGACGCCATGACGAAGACCGAGAGCGCAACACTCCGCCCGGACAGCCTCGACCCCGCCTGGCTGCTGCCCTCGCTGTCCGGTCTGCTGCGCACCTGGCTGCCCAGGCAGCGGTGGTTCGCGGGAAAGGGGCGTCGCGTCACGGACCTGGTGCTGCTCTCGGTGACGGAACTGCGCCCCGACTGTCTGCACCTCCTGGTCCGCGCCGAGTATCCCGAGCTGTCGGCGAGCGGCACATCGCGCGCCACCCCGGTCCGCGACTGCTACCAACTGATCCTCGGATTCGGTGAGTTCCTCATGCCCCGGCACCACACGGCCGTCCTCGGACGTGTCCGCGAGGGCCCGCTGACGGGGCTGCTGGTGTACGACGCGCTGCACGACCCGCGTTCGGCGTCCCTACTGCTGGACCGGCTGCGCACCCCAGGCACCGCGGGCGCCCTGCGTTTCGAACGCGACGGAGGGGTGACGATCCCGGCCGGCCTCCCCCCGCGCCTTCTCGAAGCCGAGCAGTCCAACTCCTCCCTGGTGTACGGGGACGCGTACATCCTGAAGCTGTTCCGCCGTGTGCGGCCCGGCATCAACCCGGACCTGGAGGTGCCCTGGGCGCTGGCCCGGCAGGGCTGCACCCGCGTCCTCGCCCCGGTGGCCTGGTTCCGTACCTCCAGCCCGTGGGCGGCGACCCTCGGTGTGCTCCAGCCGTTTCTGTGCGGCGCCGACGACGGTTGGACGCAGGCGCTGGCCGCGCTCGCGGCCGGGCGGGAGTTCACCGAGGAGGCCCATGAGATGGGGCAGGCCACGGCCGAGGTGCACCTTGCCCTCGCCGCGGCGTTCCCCGTCGAGTCCCAGGGGCCGTCCCGCAGCGAGCGGCTCGCCGCCGGGATGCAGGAACGGCTGCGGGACGCCCTCCACGCCGTACCGGAACTGCTGCCGTACGCGGCCGGGCTGAGGTCCGCGTTCACCGAGGCGGCGGCCCTCGACTCGCCCCGGCCCGCGCAGCGGATCCACGGCGATCTGCACCTGGGCCAGGTGCTGCGCGCCGAACGGCAGTGGCACGTGATCGACTTCGAGGGCGAACCGGCCCGTCCGCTGCCCGAACGGCGCCGGGTCCAGTCCCCGGTGCGCGATGTGGCGGGCATGCTCCGCTCCTTCGACTACGCCGCCCACGCCCGCCGGCCCTGGCGCCCCGAGTGGGCGCTGCGGTGCCGGGAGGCCTACTGCGAGGGCTATGCCACCGTGGCCGGCTGGGACCCCCGCTCGGAACCGGAACTGCTGCGGGCCTACGAGACGGACCGCGCCGTGTACGAGGTGCTGTACGAGGCGCGGCACCGGCCGGACTGGCTGCCCGTGCCGATGGCGGCGATCGCGCGCCTCGCCGAACGTCCCGGCCTGAGGAGGCTGATACCGTGACCGCCCCCAGCGCATCCCCACCGCCCCTGTGCTCCCCGCAGTTGGGGAGACCGAGTGCCGCACCCGCGGAGCCCGGCGAGCGACAGCGGCTGCTGGCGGGCGAGCACCACGATCCGCACGCGGTGCTCGGCGCCCACCCGGCGTCCCGCGGGGTCGCCCTCCGCGTGCTGAGGCCCGGCGCGCTCTCGGTGACCGTGCTTCTCGACAGCCTCTGGGCGGAACTGCACGACGACGGCGACGGGTTCTTCTCGGTGCTGCTGCCCCTGCGGAACGCCCCGGAGTACCGGCTCCTCGTGGCCTACGAGGACTCCGTGCTGGAGACTGACGACCCCTACCGTTTCCTGCCCGCCCTCGGCGAGCTGGATCTGCATCTGATCGGCGAGGGGCGCCACGAGCAGCTCTGGCGGGCGCTCGGAGCCCATCCGATGACCCATGCGGGTGTCAGCGGCACCCGTTTCACGGTGTGGGCACCCAATGCGCGGGGGGTGAGGGTCTGCGGGGACTTCTGCCACTGGGACGGCACGGCCCATCCGATGCGCTCGCTCGGCTCGAGCGGGGTGTGGGAGCTGTTCGTGCCCGGCATCGGCGCCGGAACGCTGTACAAGTTCGACATCACACGCCCCGACGGCACCCACACCGTACGCGCGGACCCCATGGCCCGCCGCACGGAGGTGCCGCCCGCGACCGCGTCCGTCGTCACCGCGTCCGATTCCGCGTACGTGTGGCACGACGAGGAGTGGCTCGCGCATCGCGGGGACACCCCCGTGCACGAGGCGCCGTTCTCGGTGTACGAGGTCCATCTGCCGTCCTGGCGGCCCGGACTGACCTACCGCCGGCTGGCCGAGCAGCTGCCCGGGTATGTGAAGGAGCTGGGCTTCACCCATGTCGAGCTGATGCCGATCGCCGAGCATCCCTTCGGCGGCTCGTGGGGCTACCAGGTGACCGGCTTCTACGCGCCCACCGCCCGCCTGGGCACGCCCGACGACTTCAAGTACCTGGTCGACGCGCTGCACCAGGCGGGTATCGGCGTGCTGATGGACTGGGTTCCGGCGCACTTCCCGCGTGACGAGTGGGCGCTGGCCGAGTTCGACGGGCGGCCCCTGTACGAGCCCGCGGACCCGCTGCGGGCCGCCCATCCGGACTGGGGGACGCTGGAGTTCGACTACGGACGGCGCGAGGTGCGCAACTTCCTGGTCGCCAACGCCGTGTACTGGTGCGAGGAGTTCCACATCGACGGCCTGCGCGTGGACGCGGTCGCCTCCATGCTCTATCTGGACTACTCACGCGAGTACGGCCAGTGGCGGCCCAACCAGCACGGCGGGAACGAGAATCCGGACGCGGTCGCGTTCCTGCAGGAGATGAACGCCACGGTCTACCGACGCTGCCCCGGAGCGATCACCATCGCCGAGGAGTCCACGGCCTGGGACGGCGTCACCCGACCCACCGACCACGGCGGACTCGGCTTCGGCCTGAAGTGGAACATGGGCTGGATGCACGACTCGCTCGTCTACGCGTCCAAGGACCCCGTGCACCGCCGGTACCACCACAACGAGATGACGTTCTCGATGGTGTACGCGTACAGCGAGAACTACGTCCTGCCCATCTCGCACGACGAGGTGGTGCACGGCAAGCGGTCGCTGGTGTCGAAGATGCCCGGCGACTGGTGGCAGCAGCGCGCCAACCTCCGTGCCTATCTGGGCTTCATGTGGTCCCATCCGGGCAAGCAGCTCCTGTTCATGGGGCAGGAGTTCGCCCAGGGCGACGAATGGTCCCAGGACCATGGCCCGGACTGGTGGCTGCTCGACCCGGGCTACGGTGCCGCCGCCGATCACCGGGGTGTGCGCGACCTCGTGCGCGACCTGAACGCTGTCTATCTGCGCACCCCGGCCCTGTGGCAGTGCGACACCCGGCCCGCAGGCTTCCGCTGGGTGGTCTGCGACGGCGCCGACGACAACGTCTTCGCGTTCCTGCGCTTCGACGCGGACGGCACCCCCCTGCTCGCCGTGTCCAACTTCTCGCCGGTCGTACGTCACCACTACCGCCTGGACGTGCCCGACGACGTGCCGGCCTGGGACGAGGTCCTGAACACCGACCTCGCGCGCTACGGCGGAAGCGACGTCCGCAACACCGGTCCCGTGGCACCGGGCACCGGTCCCGGGCACGGCATCCGCCTCACGCTCCCACCGCTCGCCACGCTCTGGCTGCGTCCCGTCACGGAAAGCGCCTCGACCGGGAGCCGATGAATTCCCAGGAATTACCCGGCCCCTGAAATTTCCGTGCCCTTGTGCCACGCCCCATGCTCCGGCACTTTGCCCGTCGCATTGCCCGCTCACCTTTCGGAGCGATGAGATTCCCATGAGTAACCCCGGTGAGGCAAGAAATGTGCCTTATGGATTGTTTGGCGCCGGGAAAGCCGGGAATGGCTCATAAGAGTGCTTCGGACAGGAGGCACCTCCGTGGAAACTGGCCCAGCAGATCCCGGGTGTGTGACTCTCCGCGTGGTCCGTCGTTGCGCCTTCCCACGGTGACTGCCCAGTCAGCCCCTTGAGGGAGTTGAAAGCACGATGCGCATCACGGTCAAGGCGAAGCAGCATCCCCACGACGACGCACCCGACACCACCGGCGCTTTCGCTCAGCTGCGCGAACTGCCCGAGGGCCCCGAACGCCAGACACTGCGCGACGACATCGTGCGGTCCTGGCTGCCGATGGCCGACCGCATCGCCCGCCGGTATCGAGGGCGGGGCGAGTCGGTCGAGGACCTCTGCCAGGTCGCGGCGCTGGGACTCGTCAAGGCGGTCGACCGCTACGATCCGGGCCGGGGGTACGCCTTCGAGAGCTACGCCATCCCCACCATCACCGGTGAGATCAAGCGGCACTTCCGCGACCACATGTGGGTCCTGCATGTGCCTCGCCGGGTCCAGGACCTGCGCAATCGGGTGCGGACGGCGGTCAAGGAGATATCCCAGGAGACCCCCGGGCAAGGCCCGACCGTCGCCGAGATCGCCGAGCACGCCCACCTCAGCGAAGAGGACGTCCGGGTGGGTCTGGAGGCCATGGACAGCTTCACCGCGCTGTCCCTGGACGCCGAGGTCGCGGGCAGCGACGACGGATACGCACTGGGCGACGCCCTCGGTGAGGCCGACTCCGGGTACGACCTCATCGTCGACCGCGAGGCCGTCAAACCGTGCCTGCGGTCACTCCCGGAGCGCGAGCGCACCATCCTCTATCTGCGCTACTTCCGCGGAATGACCCAGAGTCGCATAGCGGACCAACTCGGTATTTCCCAGATGCATGTCTCACGACTGCTCAGCGGATGCTGCGCCCGGATACGCGAGGAGGCGCTCGCCGATATCGCCTGACAGCGGGCAGCCCGATATCACGCCTGATACCCGTAGAGCCTGATACCGGAGAGTCCGTCCGCCCCGAATCCTGAGGCTGCGCTCCCGCTCATGCAGCCGCATCGCATCCGGCCGTCCGGATCGGCCACTCGTCGACCGGACGGCCGTTTGCGGGCGAGCTCACTGCCGAACCCTCCCGGGAACGGCTTGGCAGTGCGCCGCTCCTTCCGGACTATCCGTGAGAGGGTATTTGAAACACGCCGCCCGCGGGGCAACGCAGGCAAATCAACGGGTCATTGACCGGAGCCCCTGGAAACGCCCGACAGACCCGGCGGCAGCGTGGCCCTGCCGGGGCCTCAGGGGCGTGGCGGGTCCTCCGGGAGCTGCGCCGGTCCGTAGCGGTCGAGCGTGGCCTCCAGCAGGTCCCGGACGTCGGCCGGGAGATCCCCGCCGCCTCCCCAGACGACGATCAGCTCCGCGACATGGCGCAGCTTGATGTTCGCGTGCTGGGAGACCTCCCGGAGCACCTCCCACCCCTGCGCCGGGGTCACATGGCCCACAGCCACCAGCATCCCGATCGCCTGGTCCACGACCGCGTGCGAGGTGACGGCCTCCTTGAGCTGGCTGACCTCCTCCTCCAGCTCGACGATCCGCTCCGTCTCGGGCGCCGCGGCGTCCGGCTCCTGCTTCCCCGGCCTGCCCGGATGGGCGTCCATGGTCATCGGCCCCTCCGAGGCGGCGTGGCGCGTGTGATGTCCGGCTCCCTCCATCGTCGCCACTCCGCCGGGGGTGTGCGAGCCGGGGGGAGGGGTACTCCGAGCTCTGGGCCCGGCACGGCAGGGCCCGGAAGCGAGGCCGGTATGAGCCGTTCCGACGACGCCTGGGCCGGCGCCTACGACGCGACCCCCTTCCTGCCGGACGACGGCGAGCTGGCCGCGTACCGGCGTGCCGCCGCGGACTGCCGTGGCTGCCCGCTGTACGCGAACGCCACCCAGACCGTGTTCGGCAGCGGCGACACCTCGGCACGGGTCCTGCTGGTCGGGGAGCAGCCCGGCGACCAGGAGGACCGGCAGGGCGAGCCCTTCGTCGGACCGGCCGGACATCTGCTGGACCGGGCGCTGACGGAGGCGGGGATCGACCGCGGCACGGCCTACGTCACCAACGCGGTCAAGCACTTCAAGTTCACCGTGGTTCCGGAACGCGGCAAGCGACGCATCCACAAGGCGCCGAGCCTGCGTGAGCTGAGCGCCTGCAAGCCCTGGCTGCGTGCGGAACTGGACCTGGTCCGCCCCGAGGTCGTGGTGGCCCTCGGCGCCACCGCCGGCAAGGCGCTGCTGGGCAGCTCGTTCCGGGTGACCAAGGACCGGGGGAGCCTGCTGCCGATGCCCGGCGCCGACGGGCAGTACGTCGTGGCGACCGTGCACCCTTCGGCGATCCTGCGCGCCGACGACCGGGAGGCCGCGTACGCCGGTCTGGTCTCGGACCTGAAGGTGGCGGCGCGGGCCCTGAACGGGCAGGGCCGGGAGAGACCTCGGGCCCTGAAGGGGCGGCAGGGGGGGTGAGACAACGAGCGGGCCGGCCGACAGCCCCGGACGGCCCCCCACGACCTGCGGCCGCGCTCGCCCGTCCGGTGCAATGGACCCGTGACCGCGCCCCCGGACGACTGCCTCGCCCGTAACGAGTGGATCTGCGGCGCGTATGTGCGCACCCGCCGCCATATCCTCCTGGACGCGGTGGCCGAACATCTGCAGCTGACCGCGGCCTCCGTGCTCATCGGTCTCGTCGTCGCCGTGCCCCTGGCCCTGCTGGCGCGCCGCTGGACCGGGATCGCCGGGCCCGTCCTCGCGGGCACCACGATCCTCTACACCATTCCGTCCCTGGCGATGTTCTCACTGCTGCTGCCCCTGTACGGACTGTCACCCACCCTGGTGGTCGCCGGTCTCGTCCTCTACTCGCTCACCCTGCTCGTCCGGAACCTCCTCGCCGGGCTGCGCGCCGTTCCCGAGGAGACCCGGCAGGCGGCCCACGGCATGGGATACGGCCCCGTCCGGCTGCTGCTCACCGTGGAACTCCCGCTCGCCCTGCCCGCCGCCATGGCCGGCCTCCGCATCGCCACGGTGTCCGCGGTCTCCCTGGTCACCGTCGGGGCGATCGTCGGTTTCGGCGGCCTCGGGAACCTGATCTACGTGGGCATGAACACGTACTTCAAGGCCCAGGTGCTGACCGCGTCCGTGCTCTGCGTGCTGATCGCCGTGGCCGCCGATCTGCTGCTGCTCGGCGTGCAGTGGCTGATCACCCCCTGGGCGAGAACGGCACGCGGATGAGGACCCTCGGCGACGCCTGGCACTGGCTCACCGACCCCGCGCACTGGTCGGGCGACGGCGGCATCGGGCACCGGCTGACGGAGCACGTCCTCCTCACCGTCGGCTGCCTCGTCGTCAGCTGTGCGATCGCCCTGCCGGTCGCCCTGGTCCTCGGCCATCTCGGCCGGGGCGGCGCGCTCGCCGTCAACATCTCCAACGTCGGCCGTGCCGTCCCCACCTTCGCCGTCCTGGTGCTTCTGCTGCTCACCCCGCTCGGCCGCTGGGGGCAGGGACCCACCGTCGTGGCCCTCGTGCTCTTCGCCGTACCGCCCCTGCTCACCAACGCCTACGTCGGCATGCGTGAGGTCGACCGCAGTGTGGTGCGGGCGGCGCGGGGGATGGGCATGGCGGGCCGGCAGACACTGCTGCGCGTGGAACTTCCCCTCGCGCTCCCGATGGTCCTGAACGGGGTGCGGATCGCCGCCGTGCAGCTCGTCGCGACCGCGACCATCGCCGCCCTCGCGGGCGGAGGGGGACTGGGCCGGATCATCACCGCGGGCTTCAACCTGGCGAGCACACCGCAGGTGGTGGCCGGGGCCGTGCTGGTGGCGGCGCTGGCACTGATCGTGGAGGGAGTGTTCGAGGCCGTCGAGCGGCTGGCCCCGCCCCGGGTCCGAGGCGCGCGATGAGACGGTGCGCGGCGGTCGTGACCCTGCTCCTCGGGTGCCTCATGGGCCTGCTCGCCGGCTGTGCCACGGGTCCTTCCCTGGAGACCCGCGGCCGGGTCACCGCAGCGCCCCGTGACAGCGGACATCTGACGGTCGGCTCGGCCGGCTTCACCGAGAGCGATCTGCTCGCGCAGATGTACTCCCTGCTCCTGAACCGTGCGGGCTACAAGACGTCGCTGATCACCGTCGCCAACCGTGAGCTGTACGAACCCGCCCTGGAGTCCGGGCAGATCGACGTCGTCCCCGAGTACGCGGCCACCTTCGCGGACTGGCTCGACGCCCGGACTCACGGGCCCGACGCCCCTCCCGTCGGCTCACCGGACCTCGACGCCACCATGAAGGCCCTGCGCGCCCTCGCCGCACCCCGTGGACTCACCGTGCTCGACGCCGGCCGGGCGGTGGACCAGAACGCCTTCGCCGTGTCGGGGGCCTATGCCCGTGAGCACCGCCTGCGGACGTTGAGCGATCTCGGCCGGTCCGAGCTGAAGGTACGGCTCGCGGCAGGCGACGAATGCGTACGGCGGCCGTACTGCGCACCGGGGCTGAGGAAGGTGTACGGCATCGACGTCATCGGCGTCGACCCCAAGGGCGTCGGTACCACCCAGGCCAAGCGGTCCGTGCAGAGCGGACGGAACCAGATGGTGCTGACCACCACCACCGACGCGACCCTCGACGCCTTCGGACTGGTTCTGCTCGCGGACGACAGACATCTGCAGAACGCGGACCACATCGTCCCGGTCGTGAGCCGCTCCCGCGCCGGCGGCACACGCGTCGCACAGGCGCTCGGCGCCCTGAACCCCGTTCTCACCACACGGGATCTGGCGTCGATGAACCAGCAGGTCGACAGCTGGCGCCGGCTGCCGCAGGACGTGGCCCGCGCCTATCTGAAGGACAAGGGCCTGCTGAAGTGACGCGGCCCCGAGGCCGTGCCCGCGGCCGGGGCCCTCACGCGTCCGCCACCGACTCGTAACGCACCTCCCGGCGCGAGACACCCCGGGCGTCCGCGTCCACCGAACGGCGGAGCGCCTCATGGAGCTTGGCCGGCGTCAGGACCCCCAGGAAGCGGGTGCCGTCCAGCACCGCCACCCAGCCGGCGTCGTGCTGGAGCATCACCCCGAACGCCTGCCGCAGCGGAGCGCCCACCGGTACCCAGGAGTCCATCCGGTGCGCATGGTCGCGGACCAGACCGCCCCGGGCCAGTTCGTCGACGCCGGCCCAGCCGTGCAGATCACCGGCGGAGTCGAGCACGACCGCCCAGCGTGCGCCCTGCGCGGTCAGCCGGGCCGCCGCTCGCCCGCCGGCCTCGTCGAGCCGTACGACCGGCGGCTGCTCCAGATCGCTCGGCTCGATCTCCGTCACCGACAGCCGCTTCAGCCCCCGGTCCGCCCCCACGAACGCGGCGACACGCGGTGTCGCGGGGGTCCCCAGCACCGTCCCCGGCGTGGCGAACTGCTCGATGCGCCCCTGCCCGTACACCGCGATCCGGTCGCCGAGCCGGACGGCCTCCTCGATGTCGTGCGTGACCAGCAGCACCGTCTTGCGCACGGCGTTCTGCATCCGCAGGAACTCCTCCTGCAACTGCTCCCGCACCACGGGGTCGACCGCCCCGAACGGCTCGTCCATCAGCAGCACCGGCGGGTCGGCGGCCAGCGCCCGCGCCACTCCCACCCGTTGCCGCTGGCCGCCGGACAACTGGTCCGGATAGCGCGGTCCGTACGTTTTCGGATCCAGGCCCACCAGATCGAGCAACTCGGCCGCGCGCGCCCGTGCCCTGGCCCTCTTCCAGCCGAGCAGGCAGGGCACGGTCGCCGTGTTGTCGAGCACGGTCCGGTGCGGGAACAGCCCGACCTGCTGGATCACATAGCCGATCCGCCGCCGCAGCCGCACCGGATCGACGGTCGCGACATCCTCGCCGCCCACGAAGATCCGCCCCGAGGTCGGCTCGATCAGCCGGTTGACCATCATCATGGTGGTCGTCTTGCCGCAGCCGGACGGTCCGACCAGGGTGACCAGCTCGCCCTCGCGGATCTCGAAGGACAGGTCGTCGACGGCCGTCGTACCGTCCGGATACCGCTTGGTGACCTCCTCGAACCGGATCATTCCCTCACGCTAGCCGCGCCGGTCACACCTCGCTCACCAGCACCACCTCCAGGGTGCGCGGGCCATGCACCCCCTCCACCCGGTCCAGCTCGATGTCACTGGTCGCGGACGGCCCGGAGATCCAGGTCAGCGGGCGGTCCGGGACGAGCCGCCGCAGCGCCTGGGGCACGGAGTCCACGACCTGGTCCGGGACGAGTACGACACAGATGTGGTGGTCGGGGACGAGGGTGATACGCCGGCGGCCCTGATCCGGTGAGCCGTCCAGCACCAGGGTGCCGGTCTCGGCGATCGCGACCGCACAGCCGGTGACCACACTGTCGACGCGGTCGAGTTCGTACGGGGTGCTCTCCGCCCGGTCGGGCACCTGCTCCACGCCCGTGAGCCAGTCGGTCGGCAGTCCCGGGGGCACCAGCACGGTCCGCGCGCCGCGCGCCGCGAGCAGACCGGCCAGGGTCGAGGGCAGCTGCCTGGTGTCCGTCCGATGCACGATCGCCCGGTAGTCCGCGAGGTTCTCCGCGAGCAACTCCACGGTCTCGGCGGGGGTGCGCTCGCCGTGCCGCTCCCGATAGTGCCGGGGAACGCCCTGCTCGTACGGCGTGTCGCCCTTGGGCACGTCCGCCAGCGCGCGGCGCACCCGGCCCAGGATCAGATCCCTGCTGTTGCTCACCTCTCCGCCTCCTTCCCTCCGTGTGTGCGCTGCCACCAGTCGCGGAACGGTTCCGGGGGCAGCGTCGGCAGGTCCCGGCTCGCGCTCCACGCCCGGCCCGGGCCCGGCAGGGTCCGCGGCAGGAAGCGGCGTGAACGCGATGCCAGACGCTGGCCCGTGCGCAGCGCGCCCGGGTGGCTGAACGCCCAGCGCGCCGCCCGCATCGCCGCCCGCTCGGCGGCGTGTCCCCGCGCCGGCCGCAGCACGACCTTGTTGCCCGCATGCGTCGCGGGCCCGCCCTCGGCCACCCGTTCCCGCAGATGCACCAGCACCTCCGGGATGTCGATGGCGACCGGGCACACGTCGTAGCAGGCACCGCAGAGCGACGAGGCATAGGGCAGTGAGGCGTCGATCGCGCTCTGGGTGCCCCGCAGCTGGGGGCTGAGGACGGCTCCGATCGGTCCCGGGTACACCGAGCCGTAGGCATGGCCGCCCGCCCGCTCGTACACCGGGCACACATTGAGACACGCCGAGCAGCGGATACAGCGCAGGGCCTGACGGCCGACCTGGTCGGCGAGGGCGTCGGTACGGCCGTTGTCGAGCAGCACCAGGTGGAAGGTGCTCGGTCCGTCCCCGTCCGTCGTGCCGGTCCACATCGACGTGTACGGGTTCATCCGCTCGGCGGTCGAGGACCGGGGAAGCGTCTGGAGGAACACCTCCAGGTCCTGCCAGGTCGGCACGATCTTCTCGATGCCGACGACGGAGATGAGCGTCTCGGGCAGCGTGAGGCACATCCGCCCGTTGCCCTCCGACTCGACCACCACCAGCGTGCCCGTCTCCGCGACCATGAAGTTCGCGCCCGTGACGGCGACCTTGGCGCGCAGGAACTTCTCCCGCAGATGCAGCCGGGCCGCCTCGGCGAGTTCGGCGGGTGTGTCGGTGAGCCCCTCGGGAGCGGGACGGCCCCACGCGCCCATCTCGGAGCGGAAGATGTCGCGGATCTCCCCCCGGTTGCGGTGGATCGCGGGGACCAGGATGTGCGAGGGCCGGTCCTTGCCCAACTGCACGATCAGCTCGGCGAGATCGGTCTCGTAGGCGCGGATGCCCTCCGCCTCCAGCGCCTCGTTGAGGCCGATCTCCTGCGTGGCCATGGACTTGACCTTCACGACCTCGGACTCGCCGGTGGCCTTCACCAGTTCGGTGACGATCCGGTTCGCCTCCTCCGCGTCCGCCGCCCAGTGGACGATGCCCCCGGCCGCCGTGACCGCCTGCTCCAACCGCACGAGATGGCCGCCGAGATGACGCAGCGTGTGGTCCTTGATCCGCTTGCCCGCCTCGCGCAGCTCCGCCCAGTCCGACAGCTCCGCGACGGCCGTCGCCCGTTTGGCGCGGATGGTGTGGGTGGCATGCCGCAGATTGCCGCGCAGCGTCCTGTCGCCCACCGCCTCGTGCGCGGCCTCCGGAAACGCCGGCATGCCGACGAACGTCCCGCTCATGCGAGGCCACCCTTCATCACGACGACGCCCCTCATACCAGCGGCTCCTTCTCCGTGCTCGCCAGGATCTCCGCGATGTGCACCGGCCGCATGCCGACGCGCAGCCGTGCCATCGTGCCGCCGATGTGCAGGAGACACGAGTTGTCCGCCGCGCACAGCACCTCCGCCCCCGTCGACTCGGCGTTGCGTACCTTGTCGGCGCCCATGGCCGCCGAGACGTCGGGGTTCTTCACGGCGAAGGTGCCGCCGAAGCCGCAGCACTCCTCGGCGCCGGGCAGCTCGATCAGTTCCAGTCCCTTGACGGCCCGGAGCAGCCGGGTCGGGCGGTCGCCGAGCCGCAGGCTCCGCAGCCCGTGACACGTCGGGTGATAGGTCACCGGATGCGGGTAGTACGCCCCCACGTCCGTCACCCCCAGCACGTCCACCAGGAACTCGGTCAGTTCGTACGTCTTCGGGACCACGGGTGCCACGGT
Organism: Streptomyces sp. NPDC001222; assembly: GCF_042896945.1. NCBI lineage: Bacteria > Bacillati > Actinomycetota > Actinomycetes > Kitasatosporales > Streptomycetaceae > Streptomyces > Streptomyces sp. NPDC001222. Next base: position 309,584 of record NZ_JBIAXT010000006.1, on the reverse strand, counting down.
GGCCGCGAGGGCGTCCCCGCGGCCCTCGGCCCGCGCCCGCTCACCCATGCGCGGATACAACTCCCGCACCATCGCCCCGCAGGACCCGGACGGGGTCACGATCGCCTCGTAATCCCGGAATACATCGGAGAACTTCACCGCGAGCGGCTCGGCCTGATGCCGATATCCGGTGTTGTAGTGCGCCTGCCCGCAACAGGTCTGCGCCAGCGGGAAGTCGACCTCGACGCCCAGCCTGGTCAGGAGTTTCACCACGGCGCGTCCGGTGTCCGGATAGAGCGTGTCATTGACGCAGGTCAGGAACAGAGCGACACGCATCGCGGCTCCTTGGGGTCGATCATCGGATGAGTGCAGGGTAATCGGCGGACGCGGCCTGCGGGAGACCTCGTCTCACGGCGTGGCGAGACGGGACTCCGCGGCACGCCACGACGCCGGGTCGCCCCGCGGCTCGTACCGTGTCGGCGGCTGCGTACCTGCGAGCAGGCGCCGCATGTCCGCGCGGTCGCCGAGGAGTCCGTCGGCGCGGGCCTGGACGAGGACGTTGCCGAGGGCGGCCGCCTCCGCGGGCCCGGCCAGCACCGGCAGTCCGCAGGCGTCGGCCGTCAGCTGGCACAACAGCGCGTTGCGGGTGCCGCCTCCGACGATGTGCACGACGTCGACGGGGTGGTCGGCGAGCCGCTGGGCATCGGCGACTGCCCGGCGGTGCGCGAGCGCCAGGGAGTCGAGGATGCAGCGCGTGATCTCGGCGGGGGAGTCCGGCACCGGCTGCCCGGAGGCCCGGCACGCCTCGGCGATACGCGCCGGCATCCGTCCGGGCGCCAGGAACGCCGTGTCACCCGCGTCCACGACGGACCGCAGCGCCGGCACGTCGGCCGCCGCCGCGAGCAGCGCGGGCAGGTCCGGGTCGTCCCACTCCCGCAGGCACTCCTGGAGCAGCCACAGCCCCATGATGTTGCGCAGATAGCGGATCGTGCCGTCCAGGCCCACCTCATTGGTGAAGTTGGCGGCACGGCTCGCCTCGGTCAGCACCGGAGCCTGAAGTTCCAGTCCGGCCAGGGACCAGGTGCCGGTGCAGATGTACGCGAAGCGATCGCCCACGGCCGGTACCGCGGCCACCGCGGAGGCCGTGTCATGGGAGGCGACCGCGGTCACCGGGACCGGACCGGTCAGACCGGTCTGCGCCAGTACGCCGGGGCGCAGCAGGCCCGCCGGGTCACCGGGCCGGCGCAGCGGGGCGAACAGGCTCAGGTCGATGCCCAGCCGCTGGGCGAGGCCGTACGACCAGTCGCCGGTGCGGGGGTCGAGGAGCTGGGTGGTGGACGCGTTGGTGAGCTCGGTGCCCTGCTCGCCCGTCAGCCAGTAGCCGAGCAGGTCGGGGATGAGCAGCAGCCGTCCGGCCCGCGCGAACTCGGCCGCGCAACGGGCCGCCGTGAGCTGGTACAGCGTGTTGAAGGGCGCGTACTGCACCCCCGTGGCGGCGTACAGCTCCTGCGCGGGCACGGTCGCCCACACCCTCTCCGCGATGCCCTCGGTGCGGGTGTCGCGGTAGTGCACCGGATTGCCGAGCAGGGCGCCGTCGGCGTCCAGGAGCCCGTAGTCCACCGCCCAGCTGTCGATGCCGACCGACCGGACGGGACCGGCCGCGCGCAGCCCGTCGAGGACGCCCGCGTAAAGGGACAGGATGTCCCAGCGCAGCCCCTCGGGGAGGTGTACGGGCCGGTTCGGGAACCGGTGGGCCTCGGTCAGCTCCAGGGTGCCGCGGCCCACACGGCCGACCATGACCCGCCCGCTGGACGCGCCCAGATCGACCGCGGCGTACGACGTCACGGCCCCGCTCATCGCAGAAAGGCGGCCGCCACACCCGCGTCGACCGGGACGTGCAGCCCCGTGGTGTGCGTCAGGTCGCCGCCCGTCAGCGCGAACACGGCGGCGGCGACATGCTCCGGCAGCACCTCCCGCTTCAGCAGGGTGCGTTGGGCGTAGAACTCACCGAGCTTCTCCTTCTCGACGCCGTAGACGGCCGACCGCTGGGCGCCCCAGCCGCCCGCGAAGATGCCGGAACCGCGCACCACGCCGTCCGGGTTGACTCCGTTGACGCGGATGCCGTGCTCGCCCAACTCGACCGCCAAGAGCCGCACTTGATGCGCCTGGTCGGCCTTCGTCGCCGCGTAGGCGATGTTGTCGGGGCCGGCGAACACGGCGTTCTTGGAGGCGATGTAGACGATGTCACCGCCCAGCCCCTGCGCGATCATCACCCGGGCCGCCTCGCGCGAGACGAGGAAGGAGCCGCGGGCCATGACGTTGTGCTGGAGGTCCCAGTCCCGCGCCGATGTCTCGAGAAGCGGCCTGGAGAGGGAGATTCCGGCGTTGTTCACCACCAGGTCGACGCCGCCGAAGGCCAGCAGCGCCGCCCGGAACGCCTCGGCGATCTGCTCCTCGGACGTGACGTCCACGGTGACGGCGACGGCCCGGTCCGCACCGCCGAGTTCCTCGGTGACCGCCGCGGCGCTCTCCGCGTTCAGGTCGGCGACGACGACGCACGCGCCCTCGGCGACCAGCCGGTGCGCGATCGCCCTGCCGATCCCGCTGCCGGCCCCCGTCACCAGCGCCACCCGGGTGGCCAGCGGCCTCGGCTTCGGCATCCGTCGGAGCTTGGCCTCCTCCAGCGCCCAGTACTCGATGCGGAACTTCTCCGACTCCTCGATGGGCGCGTACGCCGACACGGCCTCGGCGCCGCGCATCACCCGGATGGCGTTGACATAGAACTCACCCGCCACGCGCGCGGTCTGCTTGTCCTTGCCGAAGGAGAACATGCCGACGCCGGGGACGAGCACGATCGCCGGGTCCGCGCCGCGCATCGCGGGGGAGTCGGGCAGGGCGTGCCGCCGGTAGTAGGCGGCGTACTCCTCGCGGTACTCGGCGTGCAACTCGGTCAGCCGGGCGATCGCCTCGTCGAGCGGTTCGGTCGCCGGCAGGTCGAGAACCAGCGGACGGACCTTGGTGCGCAGGAAGTGGTCCGGGCACGAGGTGCCGAGCGCGGCGAGCCGCGGGTGCTCGGCGCGGGCGAGGAAGTCGAGGACGACACCGGAGTCGGTGAAGTGCCCGATCCGGGCTCGGTCCTGGGAGGCCAGCGCACGGATGTGCGGTGCCAGCGCCGCCGCCCGCTTCCGGCGCTCCGTCTCCGGCAGCGGCTCGTATCCCTCGAGCACCGGCCCGAACGGCTCCGCCTTGCCGTGCCGGGCGAGGAACTCCTCGGCGGTGCGGATGACGTGCAGGGAGTTGCGCTCGCACTCCTGGGCCGTGGCACCCCAGGCGGTGATGCCGTGACCGCCGAGAATGCAGCCGATCGCCTGCGGGTTGGCCTCCTTGACGGCCGCGATGTCCAGGCCGAGCTGGAAGCCGGGCCGCCGCCAGGGGACCCACACCACCGTGTCGCCGAAACACTCGGCGGTCAGCTTCTCGCCGTCGGCGGCACACGCGAGCGCGATCCCGGAGTCGGGGTGAAGGTGGTCGACGTGAGCGGCGTCCACCAGACCGTGCATGGCGGTGTCGATGGACGGCGCCGCACCGCCCCTGCCGTGCAGGCAGTGGTCGAACGCGGCGACCATCTCGTCCTCCCGCTCCACGCCCGGGTAGACCTCCCTGAGTGCCCGCAGCCGGTCCAGTCGCAGCACCGCGAGACCGGACTCGGTCAGTGTGCCGAGATCGCCACCCGACCCCTTGACCCACATCAGCTCCACGCCACCGCCGGTCACGGGGTCGGTCGCGGTGCCCTTGGCGGAGGTGTTGCCGCCGGCGTAGTTGGTGTTGCGGGGGTCGGCGCCGAGCCGATGGGAGCGGGCCAGGAGAGCGGCGGCTTCGGGGTGGGGTGCCATGACGTCTCGGTCCTCCCTTGTAGTTGAATCGTTTCAGGAAATTAATGGGCGGACGTGGCCTCGTCAAGATGTCGTCGGACGGTCACATGCGGCGGTGGTGGTGCGTGCCGGAGCACGCGCCACCATCGAATGGCCCCAGGGGCGCCCTCACCAGGGAAGAGAACCCTCCGCGTCGAAGTAGCCCCCGGTCGGCCCGTCCGGGCCCACCTGGGCCATGCGCACGATGATCTCTGCGCCCTGCTCGACGGTCTGGACGCCCGTGTGGTGGTTCAGGTCCGTGGCCGTGTAGCCGGGCTCCACCGCATTGATCCGCATGTCCGGGAACGCCTTCGCGAACTGCACCGTGACCATGTTGACCGCCACCTTCGAGGCCGGGTAGGCGACCCCGGGGTAGGCGTACGTGGGCGTCCCCTCGGCGGTGACCCTGGCCAGCGAGGCCAGACCGCTGCTCACGTTGACCACCACGGGGGCGGCCGATCGCCGCAGCAGCGGCAGGAAGGCGTGGGTGACGCGGACCAGACCGAAGACGTTCGTCTCGAACACCGCCCGCATCGCGTCGGCGGTCACCTCCGCGGCGCCGACCACGCCACCGTCCGGCGTCCGGTTCTCGACGCCCGCGTTGTTGACGAGGACGTCCAGTCCGCCGTCGGCCTCGATGGTCTTGGCCGCGGCCGTGACGGACGCGTCGTCGGTGACATCGAGCAGGACGGCTCGCGCACCCAGCTGTTCGGCGGCCCGGCGTCCGCGTTCGGCGTCCCGGCTGCCGATGTACACGGTGTGCCCCGCCTCGACGAGCCGACGGGCGGTCTCGAAGCCGAGACCCTTGTTCGCTCCGGTGATCAGTGTTGTCGTCATGCCTCCAGAGTGGTGCGCGGCCCGCCGCACAGCCAAGGGACCCCCTCTTCCTGGGACTGCCGGTACCAGGAAGACGCGCGTCCCGCGGGGGACACTGGGAGGCATGGCGACGGCGGAGTTCGGCAAGGCGGTGCGCCGTTGGCGTGACCGGGTCCCACCTGAGGCGGCGGGGCTGCCCTCCGGCGGCCAGCGGCGCGCGCCCGGTCTGCGCCGTGAGGAGCTGGCGCTGCTGGCCGGGATCTCCGCCGACTACATCACCCGCCTCGAACAGGGCCGAGCGTCCCACCCCTCGGCCCAGGTCGTCGAGGCCCTGGCCAGGGCCCTGCGGCTGTCGGCGGCCGAGCGTGAGCATCTGTTCCGGCTGGCCGGGCTGACACCGCCGGGCCCGGACACCGTTCCCACGCACCTCACCCCGAGCGTCCAGCGGCTCCTGGACCGGCTGACCGGAACCCCCGTCGCCGTCTACGACGCCTCCTGGACCCTGCTCCTGGCCAACCCGTCGTACGCCGCGCTGATGGGCGACCCGTCGGGATGGCGCGGCAACGACCGCAACGCCGTGTGGCGCAATCTGCTCGGCCCGGGCACCCGGATGCGGCACACCCCCGAGTCCCGGCGCGCGTTCGAGGCCGCGGTGGTCGCGGACCTGCGCGTGGCGGCCGACCGCTATCCGGCCGACCAGAGGCTGCGGCGGCTGGTCGGGGAACTGCGCACGCACAGCGAGCGGTTCGCCGAGCTGTGGGACTCCGGAGCCGTCGGCCACCATGAGTCCGCCCGCAAGACCGTCGACCATCCGCAGGTGGGTCCGGTGACCCTGGACTGCGATGTGCTCACCGTGGCGGGCGCGGACCTGCGCATCATGGTCTACACGGCCGAGCCCGGCACCGAGGACGCCGAACGCCTCGCCCTGGTGACCGTGCTCGGGACCCAGGCACTGCTGGGATAGCCACGTCCCGCCTGCCGTCGGACGGGCGCCGGCGTCCCGCCCGTGCGCCTCGGCCCGTCGGGTGGGCTGCCGCGTCGGCCGCCGGTGTGCGCGGCCGCCGGTCCCGCGGTCACGCGCCCCAGCCGGCCTGCTGTCCACTCACCCGCTCCGCGGCGATCGTCTCCGCCCAGCCGGACCGGTGGTAGGCGGCGACCGGGTCCGGATCCAGTCCGAGGTCCTCGCGGACCTCGGCGAGCAGCGGCCGTACGTCGGTGTTGTAGGCGTCCATGAGCACCGCGTTCGCGCCGAGCACATCACCGGACCGCTGGGCCGAGGCGAGCGCCTCGGCGTCCACGAGCAGCGCCTTCGCCGTCGCCTCCTGCACGTTCATCACGGAACGGATGATCGCCGGGATCTTCGGTTCGATGTTGTGGCACTGGTCGAGCATGAACGCCACGCCCGGGCCGAACCCGCCGCCGCGCACCACCTCGTACATGATGCGGAAGAGCTGGAAGGGGTCCGCGGCGCCGACCATGAGGTCGTCGTCGGCGTAGAAACGGGAGTTGAAGTCGAAGCCGCCGAGCCTTCCCTCGCGCAGCAGCGTGGCGACGATGAACTCGATGTTGGTGCCGGGCGCGTGGTGCCCGGTGTCGACGACGACCTGTGCCTTCCCGCCGAGCCGGAGACAGTGCGCGTAGGCCGTGCCCCAGTCCGGGACGTCGGTCGTGTAGAACGCGGGCTCGAAGAGCTTGTACTCCAGCAGCATGCGCTGCCCGTCGCCGAGCCGTGCGTACACCTCGGCCAGGCCCTCCGCGAGCCGGTCCTGCCGGGCGCGGATGTCGTCCTGGCCCGGGTAGTTCGTCCCGTCGGCGAACCACAGCTTGAGGTCCTTCGACCCTGTGGCGTCCATGATGTCCACGCACTCCAGGAGATGACCGACGGCCTTGCGGCGCACCGCCGCGTCCGGATGGCAGATGCTGCCCAGCCGGTAGTCGTCGTCCTGGAAGGTGTTGGAGTTGATCGCACCCAGGCGCAGTCCCCGTCTGCGCGCGTGCTCGGCCAGGGCCCCGTAGTCGTCGACCCGGTCCCAGGGAATGTGCAGCGCCACCGTCGGCGCGACCCCCGTGAACTCGTGCACCTTGGCCGCGTCGTCCAGTTTCTCCTGCGGTGTGCGCGGCACCCCCGGCTGCGCGAACACCTTGAACCGAGTGCCCGAGTTCCCGTACGCCCACGACGGCGTCTCGACGGCCTGGGTCTGCAGAGCGGCCTTCACCGCGGCGAGCTCGATCACTTCGGTGCTCCTGGGGTGTCGGTGGAATCCACATGTCACGAAGCGATGCCACGAGGGCGTTTCGCGAAGCGACGCATGAAACGGTCCATGAAACGATTCAGGACGGAAGCTAGGAGTCTCCGGGAGGAGTGTCAATCCCCCTCGCGGGCCCATTGGTTCGGGCTCCCTTAGGGTCCCTGGCTCTCGGAACTTTTTCCATGCGGCCCCATTGACGTGACAAGGCCCGCGCGCCTACCGTCCCCGGCAACCCAGTTGAAACCTTTCACTACGCCGGGAGGGCCGCCTCCGCCGGTGTCGTCGAGGAGTTCCCATGACCCACCCGTCCGCCACGGGTCCGGCGCCGGTGCTGGCGCTCAGGGACATCTCCAAGTCCTTCGGCGCGGTACGCGCGCTGCGGGAGGTGTCCCTGGAACTGTTCCCCGGCGAGGTGCACGCCCTCGCCGGGGAGAACGGCGCGGGCAAGTCGACCCTCATCAAGACCCTCGCCGGTGTCCACCGGCCGGACGCCGGGCAGGTGCTGCTCGACGGCGAGCCGACCGTCTTCCACGGCCCGGCCGACGCACGCGACGCCGGCATCGCCGTGATCTACCAGGAACCGACCCTCTTCCCCGATCTGTCGATCGCCGAGAACATCTTCACGGGCCGCCGACCGCGGCGTTCCCTCGGCCGCATCGACCACAAGGCCACCCGTGCGGCGACCGCGGCCCTGATGCGGCGCCTCGGCGTCGACCTCGCCCCGGAGCGCCCCGCACGCGGCCTGTCCATCGCCGACCAGCAGATCGTCGAGATCGCCAAGGCACTGTCCTTCGACGCCCGGGTCCTGATCATGGACGAACCCACCGCCGCCCTGACCGGCAGCGTGCGGCGGCTCGGCCGCCTCGGCGGGCAAGGCGGACCCGGGCGCCGCCCTCAAGAAGGGCCTCACTGTCGGCTTCCTGCCCAAGCAGGTGAACAACCCGTACTTCACCTCCGCGGACAAGGGCGGCGAGAAGGCCCTCACCGAGCTGGGCTCGACGTACAAGGAGGTCGGCCCGTCCGGCGCCACCGACACCGCCGGCCAGGTGAGCTACGTCAACACGCTCACCCAGCAGCAGGTGAGCGCGATGGCCGTGTCCGCCCAGGATCCGGGGGCCCTGTGCACCGCGCTCAAGCAGGCCATGAGCAACGGCATCAAGGTCGTCACCTACGACTCCGACACCCGGCCCGAGTGCCGTGACGCCTTCGTCTCCCAGGCCAGTGCCGAGGACCTGGGCCGCACCGAGGTGCGGCTGCTCGCCCGGCAGATCGGCTACCGGGGCGAGATCGCGATCCTGTCCGCCGCGCAGACCGCGACGAACCAGAACACCTGGATCGGCTATATGAAGGACGAGTTGAAGGACCCCAAGTTCAAGGACGTCAAGCTGGTCAGGATCGCCTACGGCAACGACGACGCCCAGCAGTCCTTCCAGCAGACCCAGGGCCTTCTGCAGGAGCACCCGGACCTGAAGGGGATCATCTCCCCGACCACCGTCGGCATCAAGGCCGCCGCCCGGTATCTGTCCGGGTCCAAGTACAAGGGCAAGGTCCGGCTCACCGGTCTCGGCACCCCGAACGACATGCGCAAGTACGTCAAGAACGGCACGGTGGAGGCGTTCGAGCTGTGGGACCCGGCCAAGCTCGGCGAGCTGGCCGCCCGTACCGCCGTCGCCCTGGCGTCGGGGCAGATCACCGGCAAGGAGGGCGAGACCTTCAAAGCCGGCGACACCCCGTACACCCTCGGCAAGGACGGCGTGATCAACCTGGGCAAGCCGACCGTGTTCGACACCAAGAACATCGACCGCTTCGACTTCTAGCGCCCCGGCAGACACCCCCTGGCACTCGGGAGACCGTCGATGCAGCGCGTGTGCTTCGTGCTCCGGGTCCGGGCCGAGCGTCTCGACGAGTACCGCGAGCGTCATTCCGCGGTACGGCCCGAGATGCTCAGGGCCCTCTCGACGGCCGGCCGGCACAACTACTCGCTCTTTCTGCGCGAGGACGGCCTGCTGGTCGGTCATCTGGAGACTGAGGACTTCGCCGCCGCGCAAGCCGGGATGGCGGCCACCGAGGTCGACGCTCGCCGGCAGGCGGAGATGGCGCCGTTCTTCGTCTTGCCGGACGGCGCCCGGCCCGACGAGGCCATGCGCCCCCTCACCGAGGTGTTCCATCTCGCCTGACCCGGAGGCCGGTCCCCGCACGAAGAACCGGGAGGACGCCGCTCGCCACCGCCATCGGCGGACGTGCGGCGTCCGTTTCGACCATGTGCCCGACCGGGGCGGAAGTGGGGCGGCATGCAGGTAATGTGAGGTTTTCCCCGCCGCTCCTCGTAGCTCTGGAGGTTCCCGCCCGATGGCCCAGTCGGTGGGTATCAAGGATGTCGCCCGCGCCGCAGGAGTCTCCGTGGGCACGGTCTCGAACGTCATCAACCGTCCCGAGACCGTCGCCGCACCCACCCGCGCCCGCGTGCTGTCCGCGATCGACCGCCTCGGCTATGTGCGCAGCGAGTCCGCACGGCAGTTGCGGGCCGGGCGCAGCCGGATCATGGGGCTGCTCGTCCTCGACATGGGCAACCCTTTCTTCGTGGACGTGGCCCGCGGCGCCGAGCGGGCCGCCCGCCAGGCCGGGCTCGGGGTGATGGTCTGCAACAGCGCGCAGAGCCCCGCGGAGGAGGCCGAGTACCTCTCGCTCTTCGCCGAGCAGCGGGTGCGCGGCGTGCTGCTCACCCCGGCCGACGCGACCGGCCGCAACATCGAGGCGTTCCGCCGTCACGGCATCCCGTTCGTGCTGGTCGACCGGGTCGCCGAGGGCACCACGGAGTGCTCGGTCTCGGTCGACGACGTGGCGGGCGGCGCCCTGGCCGTCCGGCATCTGGTCGACGCCGGGCACCGCTCCGTCGCGTACGTCAGCGGGCCGCCCGGACTCCACCAGGTCAGGGACCGCCGCATCGGAGCCCTGAACGCGCTGGCCGAGGCCGGGCTCGGACCCGAGGCGCTGCGGGAACTGCCCACCGAGCGTCTGGACGTCGCCGCGGGCCGGGACGCCGGTGCCCGGCTCCTCGGGCTCGCCGACCGACCGACGGCCGTCTTCTGCGCCAACGACCTGCTCGCGCTCGGCGTCCTGCAGGCCCTGTACGCGGCCGGGGTGAGCGTCCCCGAGGACCTCGCCCTCGTCGGCTACGACGACATCGAGTTCGCCGCGGCGGCCGTCGTGCCCCTCACCTCCGTGCGGCAGCCCGCCGTCACCATGGGCGCGCTCGCCGCGGAACTGCTGCTGGAGGAGACCGAGGCGGAGGAGGGGGCGCGCGGGCACGAGCACCAGCGGGTCGTGCTCCAGCCGGAGCTGGTGGTGCGCCGCTCGAGCCTGGCGGCGCGCTGACCGCCTCCGGCGCGGCGGCCCCTCGTACGGGCGATCGGCACCGGCTGAGCGGCTGGTCAGGGACGGCCTCTGGATCCCCGGGCGCGAAGACCGCCGGACCATGTGCTGAACTGGCACGCGTCCTGATTCCGTCCGTCCCGGGAGCCCCCTTGAGCCTCAGCTACCGTCAGCCCGGTGTCGTCCTCACCGACCGGCGCTTCACTGTGCCACTGGACCACGACGCGCCCGACGGCGAGACGATCGAGCTGTACGCACGGGAGGTCGTCGCGAGCGGCAAGGCGGACGCCGACCTGCCCTGGCTGGTCTATCTCCAGGGCGGTCCCGGCTTCGGGGCGCACCGATTCATCGGCAAGCAGGCCTGGCTGGGCCGTGCCCTGGAGGACTACCGCGTCCTCCTCCTCGACCAGCGCGGCACCGGCGCCTCCACGCCCGCCAACCGCCAGACGCTCCCGCTGCGCGGAGGCCCCCGCGAACAGGCCGACTACCTGACCCGCTTCCGCGCCGACTCCATCGTCCGCGACTGCGAGGCCATCCGCCCCCAGGTCACCGGCGGCGCCCCCTGGACCGTCCTCGGGCAGAGCTTCGGCGGCTTCTGCACCGTGAACTACCTCTCGACCGCGCCCGAGGGCCTGCGGGCCGCCCTGATCACCGGCGGACTGCCCGCCCTCGACGCGCACGCGGACGACGTGTACCGGGCCGCGTACCCCCGTATCGAGCGCAAGGTCGCCGCCCACTACGCCCGCTATCCGCAGGACGTCGAACGCGTCCGCCGTATCGCCGAGTACGTGCTCCAGCACGAGCCCGTCCTGCCCGGCGGCTACCGGCTCACCGTCGAGGCGTTCCAGTCCCTCGGCATCCTGCTCGGCGGCGGCGAGGGCAGCCACCGCCTCCACTTCCTCCTCGAGAACGCCTTCGTGCACACTCCGGGGGGCCTCGCGCTCTCCGACGCCTTCCAGGAGGAGGTGCAGACCCTTCTGTCGTACGCGGGCCACCCCCTGTACGCGCTGGTGCACGAGGCGATCTACGGTCAGGACGGCCGCCCCACCGCCTGGTCGGCGGAGCGGGTGCGGGCGCAGTTCCCGCAGTTCGACGCGGCGAAGGCACTGGCCGGAGACGGACCGGTGCTGTTCACGGGCGAGTCCGTGCACCCGTGGACGTTCGACACCGACCCGGCGCTGCGCCCGCTGCGTGACACCGCGCACCTGCTCGCCGAGCGCACCGACTGGACCCCGCTGTACGACCCCGCCCGCCTCGCCGTCAACGAGGTGCCGGTGGCCGCGGCGGTCTACCACGACGACATGTACGTCGACACCGAGCACGCCCTGCGCACGGCCCGCGCGATCCGAGGACTGCGGACCTGGGTCACCGACGAGTTCGAGCACGACGGCGTCCGCGCGGGCGGCCCGCGGGTCCTGGACCGGCTGCTGGCATTGGCGCGGGACGAGGTCTGACACCGGGGCGGGCACGGTTTTCGCTCAACACCCGTGCCCTGTCCGTGCTTTGATCGTCTGGAGAGCCCAGGACGGGGCCGGTCGAACGGGGGATCGATGAACGACGTGGAACTGCTGGCGGACCGCTTCCAGGAACACCGGGGGCAGTTGCGTGCCGTCGCCTACCGGATGCTGGGCTCGCTCAGTGAGGCCGACGACGCCGTTCAGGAGACCTGGCTGCGCCTGAGCCGCTCCGACGTCAGCGAGGTGCAGAACCTCGGCGGCTGGCTCACCACCGTCGTCGGCCGGATCTGTCTCGACCTGCTCCGCTCCCGTGGCGCTCGGCGAGAGGAGCCGATGGGGGACACCTTCGTCCCCGACCCGGTCGTCACCCCCCTGGACCGCGTCGATCCCGAACAGGAGGCGCTGCTGACGGACTCGGTCGGGATCGCGCTCCTGGTCGTCCTGGAGACACTGGAGCCCGACGAACGGCTGGCCTTCGTTCTGCACGACATGTTCGCCGTGCCCTTCGACGACATCGCGCCCGTCGTCGGCCGCAGCTCCACCGCCACCCGGCAGCTCGCGAGCCGCGCCCGGCGCAGGGTGCGGCAGACGGGGCCGACGCCCGATCCCGACCTCGGGCGTCAGCGCGAGGCGGTCCAGGCGTTCCTCGCGGCCTCACGCTCCGGCGACTTCGACGCCCTCGTCGCCGTACTCCACCCGGATGTGGTGCTGCGGGCCGACTCCGGCCCCCTGGTGCGTGGTGCGGCCGCGTCCAAGGTGGTGCAGGGTGCGACGGCCGTGGCCCAAGGGGCGCTCCTGTTCCGGCAGTTCTCCCCGTACACGCGGATCGTGCTGGTCAACGGCATGGTCGGCACGGTCACGGCGCCCGAGGGGCGGCCCCAGTCGGTCATGTCCGTCGCCGTCGTGGACGGCAGGATCGCCCGGATCGACATCCTGTCGGACCCCGAGCGCCTGGCGCGGCTCGACCTCACGGCGGTGCTGGCCTGACCGCTCAGCGGGCCTTCCGCTCCGTCCCACGCAGCGGAGCCACGGCCCGGCCGTCCGGCAGCAGTTCGCCGGTGTCGTCGAAGACGATCGTGCCGTTGCACAGCAGGCTCCAGCCCTGCTCGGGGTGGGCGGAGACGACCATCGCCGCATCGTGGTCGGAACGGTCGGCCGGTGGGCACGGAGGCCAGTGCGTGCACATGACGTCTCTCCTGGGGTCGTACGACGGGTACCTCCGTGGTAGCGGTCCTTGTTTTCCTAGGGATGAGAGGACTCCCACGGCGCAGGAAACTCGGCGGTGAGCTTTGCGTGCGGCATTTAGGATCGATGCCATGCACACCATTCCGGCCGACCGCTCCGACCTGCGCGCGGACTGCAGCAGCTGCTTCGCGCTGTGCTGTGTCGCCCTGCCCTTCGGGCGCTCGGCGGACTTCGCGGTCGACAAGGACGCCGGCACGCCCTGCCGCAACCTCCAGGACGACTTCCGCTGCGGCATCCACACCCGGCTGCGGTCGAGCGGCTTTTCCGGCTGCACCGTCTACGACTGCTTCGGCGCCGGGCAGAAGGTCTCCCAGGTCACCTTCGGCGGACAGGACTGGCGGTCGGGCGGCCCCGAGCACGCCCGCCGGATGTTCGACGTGTTCTCCGTGATGCGTCAACTCCACGAACTGCTCTGGTATCTGACGGAGGCGCTCACCCTGCCCGCGGCCCGTCCGCTCCATGCGGACCTGCGCCGCATGCTGGCGGCGACCGAGCGCCTGACGTCGCGAACGCCGCAGGAACTGGGGGAGCTGGAGGTGGGCGCGCACCGGCAGGAGGTCAATGTGCTGTTGCTGCGCACCAGCGAGCTGGTCCGCTCGGGGACCGGACGCCGTGGCAGGAGCCGTCGCGGCGCCGATCTCCTCGGCGCCCGGCTCAAGGGGGCCGATCTGCGGGGGGCCGATCTGCGCGGCGCCCTGCTCATCGCCGCCGACCTGACGGGCGCCGATCTGCGCGGCGCGGATCTGATAGGCGCCGATCTGCGCGACGCGGACCTCACGGACGCCGATCTGACGGGCGCCTTCTTCCTGACCCAGCCGCAGATCAACGCGGCCCGGGGCAGCGCGGGCACCCGCCTGCCGGCGTCAGTCACCCCTCCCGGTCACTGGACAGCGGGCCCCTGACGGGGGCGGCGGCGTCTCGTCGACGGCCGCCGAGGTGCGCGCGAGGGCGGCACGCCGGTCGAGGTGCAGCCGCAGCCCCTCCGGGATCACCGTCAGCCGCTCCGCCACCCGCAGCCGGTAGCCGGGGTCCGGCCGCAGTTCGTAGCGGCGCAGCAGCAGCGCCAGCACCAGCGTCGCCTCGTGCAGCGCGAACTGCCGCCCGATGCAGGCCCGCGCCCCCGTCCCGAACGGCTTGAAGGTGTGCCCGGGGCGCGCCCGTACCGCGCGCGCCTCGAACCGGTCCGGGTCGAACCGCTCCGCGTCCGCGCCCCACACCTCCGGATCCCGGTGCAGCAGGGGCGTGAGGACCAGGGCCCAGGCGCCCCGGCGCATCGGATGGACGCCGTCGAGCAGGGTGTCGTGCCGGGCCTCCCGCGCATAGGCGGGGGCGGTCGGCCACAGACGCAGGGACTCGTCCAGGACCCGGCGCACATACCGCAGCCTGGCGACCTGCTCGTAGCCGGGCCGCGCGGTGTCACCCCAGACCTGGTCCACCTCCTCCCGGGCGCGTGCGGCGATGTCCCGGTGCCGGGAGAGATAGTGCAGGGCGAAGGAGAGCGCCCCCGAGGTCGTCTCGTGACCGGCCACGAGGAAGGTGATCACCTGGCGCCGGATGTTCTCGGGTGCGAGCCGTTCCCCGGTCTCCGGGTGCGCGGTCTCCAGCATCCGGTCGAGCAGGTCGCCACTGCCACTGCCACTGCCACTGCCACTGCCGTCGCCGCTGCGCCGGGCGTGTACCAGCTCGTCCACCGTGCGGTTCAGATACGCCATGTCCGCCTCGTTGCGCCGGGCGGCGTCGCGCAGGAGCAGCGAACTCAGGGGCCCGGGAACGACGTTGCGGCGCTGCGCGTACGTCAGCGTGCCGACCATGGCGGTCACGAAGGGATGCGGCCGGGAGCGCTCGAAGGAGCCGAAGTCATGGCCGAAGCCGGTGCGAGCGATCGTCTCCAGGGTCAGCTTGGTCATGTCCCCGGGCACGTCCACGGCGCGTCCCGCCGCATGTTCGGCATCCCAGCGGGCCAGCAGTTGCTCGGCCACGTCCAGCATCATCGGGTGATAGCCCGCCATCGCCTCGCGGCTGAAGCCGGGGGCCAGGACGTCGTGCGCCAGCTGCCAGTTGGGCTCGTCGTTGTACGCGGTGAACAGGCCGTCCCCGGCGACCGGCCGGAGATTGGCGACCCCGAGGCCCACATGCTTGGCGAAGCGCGACTCGTCGGCGAGGTCGGCCGCGAGGCGCCCGCCCCACACGAAGACGATCTCCCGGCTGAAGAACTTCCGCCGGAAGACGGGTCCGAGCATCTTGCCGTAGCGCATCGAGTCCTGCAGCGGCCTGCGGCGGTCGGCGCCGAACACGTCCCCGACGACCGGGAGCCGGTGCGGCGGGTGCGGGATGCGGTCCAGCTGCGGCCAGCCCAGTTCCGCACCCCGGAACCCCCTCGGCAGCGCGGTCGCCGTCGTCTCCGCCATGACGCCATCTCCCTTGATGCAACGCAGGCCGGGCCCAGGTCGAGCAGGGCGAGCAAGCGTGTTGTACGTCGGTTCAATAGCGCTTTCAGTCTCCTGCCCCTATTGAACCGGCGTCAAGTAGAGTGCCGTCATGGCCGCGAACCAGGGGGAGCGCACGCGCCGCCGGCTCAGTACCGGGGAACGCAGGGAGCAGCTCCTCGCGGTCGGGGCCCGGCTGTTCTCGGAGAACCCCTACGACGAGGTGTGGATCGAGCAGGTCGCCGAGATCGCCGGGGTGTCCCGCGGGCTGCTGTACCACTACTTCCCGACCAAGCGGGACTTCTTCGCGGCGGTCGTGGAGCGCGAGAGCGAGCGGATGCTCCGGATGACGGAGGCCGTCCCGGGGGTCGCGGTGCGCGATCAACTCGCCGCCTCGCTGGACACGTTCCTCGCGTACGTCCAGGAGCACGCGCACGGCTTCCGCGCCTTCCATCGCGCCGACGCGGCGGGGGACCAGACGGTGCGGAGGGTCTACCGGCAGTCACTGGCCGCGCAGGAACGGCAGATCCTGACGGCGCTCGCGGCGGATCCCGAGTTCGGCCCGGCCGTCGCGGATCGGCCCGACCTGAGGATCGCCGTCCGCGGCTGGCTGGCCTTCACCACCGCGGTGTGCCTGGAGTGGCTGAGGGGGGCCGCCCTGTCCCGGGACCAGGTGCGCGACCTGTGTGCTCGCGCGCTGTGGGGTGTCATCGCCTCCTGAGGGTGGCCAAGAGGCCCGTTGGCTCTTCGGCGGCGGCGCGTCGCGCGCCGGGGCCTGGTTGGCGCGCACCTCGATCTCCGATAAGTTAGGCAAGGCTTACCTAAGGAGGTCTAGGGAATGGGTGACCGTCATGCCTGGACGGCCGCGCCCGCCGCGGCGGAGCGTGCCCGATCCGTGCTGGCTGCCGCATGGTCCTGCGCGGTGACCGCGGAGGGCGGCCGGGAGGAACTCGTCGGAGCGCACACCGCCCTGGCGGACGGCCGGGTGCTGCTGCATCTGCCCGAGGACAGCACACTGCAGGCCCTCGCGCTCTGCGCACCGCGCGGAGAGCCGTCCGTGGTGCTGGAATTCGCCGATGTCGCGCCGGTCCCGGTACGTTCCCGGATCCGCGCCCGGCTGTGGCTCGCCGGCACGCTGGTGCCCGACGAGGGGAACCTTCTGCTCCAGCCGTCGCGCATCGCGCTCCGCCGGGCCGGCGGCGTGGCCGCCGTCGACCCCGTCGAGTACGCCACCGCCGAGCCCGACCCGCTCGCCACGGCCGAGGCCCGGCTGCTCACCCACCTCGCCGACGCCCACCCCGACGCCGTCGAGCGGCTCACCCGTCTCGTCGAACCCGACAGTCTGCACGGCGCGGTACGCGTCCAGCCGCTCGCCGTCGACCGCCATGGGCTGACCCTGCGCATCGAGCGGACCCGCGGTCATGGCGACGTACGCCTGACGTTCCACCGGCCCGCCGATGACGTCGCCGAGCTCACCGAGCGGATGCAGGTGCTGCTCGGGCAGGCCGCCCGGGCCGCCTGCCCCCGGACGCTACAGCGGCAGCGCACAGACGGCGACCGGTGAGGCGAACGGCTCGCCCGCGAGCCGCAGCTCACCGCTCGCGCGGTCCACATGGAAGACGCTGACCGTGCCGGACCGCTGGTTGGCCGTGAACAGCAGCCCGCCGTCCGGCGAGAGTGCGAGGTGACGCGGGAAGTCGCCGCTCACCGGCACCGTGTCCAGCAGCCGCAGCCGGGCGCCGCCCGCCTCGACGGCGTAGCGCGTCAGACTGTTGTGTCCGCGGTTGGCGAGATAGGCGTACGCGCCGTCCGCCGTCACCGCGAACTGCGCCGGATAGTTCGTCCCGGCGCCCGTACCCGTGGACTGCGGCTCGCCCGGGGTGAGGCGGCCCGTCGCGGGGTCGTAGGCGCAGACGACGGCGGTGTCGTCGACCTCGTTGGCGAGATACGCGAAGCGGCCGCCGGGGTGGAACGTGAGATGCCGCGGTCCCGCTCCCGCCCGCGTCCGCGCCCGGGAGACCTCGGTGAGCGTGCCACGGGACGGATCGAGACGGTAGGTGTACACGGTGTCGGTTCCCAGGTCCACGGCCAGCGCATGGTCACCGTCCGGGCCGGTGAGGAACTGGTGCGCGTGCGGTCCCTGCTGCCCCGGTCCCGGCGGGGGGCTGGTGTGAGTGACGAGGTCGGTGCGGTCGCCCAGGGCACCCGTGGGGTCGATGGGATGCACCGCCACGCTGCCCGAGAGGTAGTTGGCGCTCAGCAGCCACCGCCCGCTCGGGTGCACCGACAGATGGCAGGGGCCCGCCCCGCCCGTGCTCCGGGAACCGAGGATCCGGTGCTCGTCCAGGCGTACGGCCGTCACCGAGCCGTCCTGCCGCTCGTCCACGGCGTACAGCGTGTGCCCGTCGGGGTGCACCGCGAGATACGAGGGGTCGGGCACCCCGGCCAGGGTGCCGGTACCGGTGACCGCGCCGCTCCCCGGGTCGTACGTCGCGAGGCCGATGCCCCGGCCGCCGCCCTCGACGGAGGTGTACGTGCCGACGTAGAGCGGACGGGGGCCGACGGGGCGGCGCGGCGGCGAGGACGCGTCGGCCGGGGCGGGTCGGGACGCGTCCGAGGTCCGCTCGGGCAGGGCGGGTGCCGGGATCGTGGTCACCGCGGTGGCGGCCGTCGCGGCGCCGAGGAACCGGCGTCGGCTCCAGCCTCCGCCGGACGAAGCCCGCGTCGGTTCCGCACCCCTGTTCATGCCCGTACCTCGAAGCTCGACGGCCGCATCTGCCACAGCCACCATGACCGGACCGACCGCCAAGTGCAAGATGGGCAACGACCGTTGCGATTCATGCAACGTTCGCGTCCCCGTCTGCGCCGGGGCGCGGCCGAGCCGCTTCACCTGGAGCGACCGGGCGGCCCAGGACGGTCCCGGCCCCGGATGAGCTCACGCAGCCGGGACAGCCCGGGGCGGAGCACGTTCTCCCGGAACCTGGTGAGAAGCGGGTTCCGCTCGCGTTGCTCCTCGGCGCAGCGGTCCAGTTCCTCCAGCAGACGGCGGGTGCGGTGCTCGGTGTCGAGCTCGTCCAGGATGCGGTTGACCTCGGTCAGCACCGCGCCCTGGTACTGCCACTGCCGGGTGTCCCGCTGGACGCCCTCCAGCAACAGCTGGGCCAGTTTGTCGCGGGTCGCCCCCGCCGTGACCAGTTCCTCGGCGAGCCGAGCCTCGGCGGACTCGGCGTTGCTGCTGACGTCGGTGGTGACGAGGACCGCGAAGCTGACCACGGCATCGGCGATCTCGGACAGCAGCCGCTCCAGCGTCGCCCCGGCCTCCGGCTCGAACAGGGGGTCGGGGTCGCGTTCCTTCGCGAGGTCGGCGAGGGTCCGGGTGATCACCCGCAGCACCACCGTGCAGATCTCCAGCGTGTCCAGACCGGTGCGCAGCACGATCCGGTGCAGCAGGCCCTCGCGGACCCGGGGGTTGAGCTTGAGACTGTCCTCGGCCTGCCGCAGCGCCGCGTCCACCTCGACGATGTCGTGATCCAGCTGACGCGCCTCGTACAGCCGTACGGTCGCCAGGGCCACCGGGACCCGGCCCGCCGCCTGTTCGCCGACGCGCAGCATCAGCTGGCGCATCCGGCGTGCCAGGTCCTCGATGGACTGTCCGGCGGGGCCCACCCACACCGGGGGAGCGAAGAACAGGTTGGTCAGCAGGCCGACCACCGCGCCGATCACGGTCTCCAGGACCCGAGCCCATGCCGTGCTGCCGACCTGGGTCACCCCGAGGACCAGCATGGCGCTGATCGCCACTTCGGGGACGTACTCGCTGACCCGTACGAGATGGCCGACGGCCAGTGAGGCGATGATGATCAGGGCCAGGCTCCACCAGGTCAGGCCGACCAGGATGCTGAAGCCGATGGCGATGACGACGCCCGTCACCACGGAGTTCACCCGGCGCACGCTGTTGGTGATCGTCGCGTAGAGCGTCACCTGGACCACCAGGAGCGCCGTCAGGGGTGCGGTGAGCGGAGCAGGCTCCGGACTCAGGCGCACAGCGACCACATAGGCGATGGTCGCGGCCGCGGTCGAACGAACCGCCTGGACGACCTCGGGCACCTGGCGCAGCTTCACGATCCGGGCGGTGACCCTCGCCCACGTCTCACGCACATCTTGCATCCCTATGGCTCTTCCCGCTCCACCTGGGCATCGAACGTGAGGGTGGGGAGCGTCACCATGTGCGGGGTGCCGTGCCGGCCGGCGGGTGGCTGTCGCCGCCCCGGTCAGGCGTGCAGCTTGTCCAGGAAGGCCGACAGGTTGTCCGTCATCCGGGCGAGCTGCTGTTCCGTGGTGAGCGTCTCCTCGAAGCGACCGCCGGCCTCGGGCACCTTCTTCCCGCGTATGTACAGGGGGCAGGCGAGGTCGGTGCACATGTAGATCCCGACCGAGTTCCCCTCGCGCCCCGCCGCGCCCGCCTTACGGGCGGTCATCAGGGAGACGCCGTTGCCGGGGTGCGTGGTCAGGCAGAGCGAGCACATGCTCCGGTGCAGGAAGCCGCGCTGCGAGGACGGGAAGCGCAGCGCGATGCCGACGAGCCGGCCGGCCCGCTCGGTGACGAGGTAGCTGCGGTCCGGTGCCCCGGGGTCCCGCCAGCCCAGGAAGTCCAGGTCGTCCCAGGGGCGTTCGTCCAGGTCACGGGGGATCGCCAGCCGCTTCGCCTCTCCCTTCGAGCAGTTGACGAACGAGCTGCGGATGTCCTGGTCGGTGAGCGATCTCATGGGGGAGTCCTTCTGCGGAACGGTGCTGAATCCGGAAAACATGAGCCCTGCTCCAGGCCGGACCTGGAACCTAGGATCCGTAGTTTCTTGCCTAAACTAACAAGGTGCATCGGGGGGAACCAATGAATTTCCGAAGCGACCCGAACGCGACCACTGCGGCCGAGCGCGCCCCGCGTCATGTGGCCGCCCGCTCCGCTGGGGCCCGTGGTGGGCCGCGGGCTGCGGCTGGCAGTCAACTTCCATCCCGACCGGCTCGCCGGCGACGGCCGGTCCTCGAGGCCCCGGCCGCGGACGGCGCCTACCGCTCGCAGTTCGTCACCGGCACAAGCAACGGCGGGCTCACCGCACAGCCCGGCGGCGATCGCCGGCGCTGGAAGAGCCGGATCTTCGGCGGGGCGTACGACACCGCGCCCGCGACTGGTGTACGGGGCGCTGAACCTCCGGCATCAGGTGGTGGGCGCGGCGCCACGCTTCGGCTCCTCCCACTTCCGGCTGACCCGCCGACACGCTGGAGTGGGCCACGTTCTGCTACCCGGACAGTGCGGCCGAGCGGTCCACTTCCGGGGTGGCCAGGGGATGGATCTGATCGAGCGCGCCGAGGCGGACGACCGGGACGCCCTCGACGACTACATCGAAGCGCATGTGCACGGTCCTGTCGTGCCGGTACCGCACGCGCAGGCCCTGAAGTCCTGGACGCGAGCTACCGCGCCACCCCCGTCGAGGCCGCCGGCTCCCCTGCCCGCTGGAACGGCACCCCGGGTACCGGCTCTCCGTCGCCGAGTTGCGCCGCCATCCGGACTTCCGCGGTCCGCAGTACGTCGAGTCGGGTGCGCACATCGCCGTGGGGGGACACCTCGACCCGAGGATCACCGGTGACGCCGTGCGCACGGGCCGGTACGACCCGCAGGACCTGAAGAAGGTGTGGCACTGCCTGGCGCGCTTCGGTGCGCCGGTCGCGCGGGCGCTGCCCGGAGTGATCCGTACGGAGGCGCCCGTGCCTCAGCGGCCCGCCGCCGGTGGCCACGCGCCCGGAACGAGAACACCCAGTGCGTAGGCGCGCGCCACCAGCTCCGTACGGTTCGCCGCGCCCCAGCGCTCGGACAGGCGGCGCAGGTGGTAGGCGACGCCGTCGGTGGTGAGACCGGTCTCCCGCGCCGCCTGGGCCGTGGTCGCGCCCCCGGCGAGCAGGGCGAGGATCCGGGCCTCGGCGGGGCTCGCCTGCGGAGCCGGGGAGCACTCCCGCGTCGCGGGCCGCTCGCCCAGTACGCGCACCACGACCAGCAGCGCGGTCGTCGCCTCGGCCGAGTCGCTCACCGGGTCCGCGGTCAGCTCGCCGTGGCGCGGCACGCCGTCGGCCGCGTCCCAGCACACGGACACCGGATAGCGCGAACGGTGCCGGAGCCGCAGCGCATGGGCGATGCGCTCGATCTGGGTCGGTTCCTGTGGCCGGAACAGGTCCAGTACGTTCCGGCCCCGCAGGCTCCCCGGCGTGCCGCCCCACTCGGCCGCCATCGCCGGATTGGCCAGTACGACGGCCCCGTACACATCGCACACCGCGACCGGTATCGGGATCCGGTCGAAGAGCGTCAGAGCCCGATTCCGCCACACGACGTCGGGCGCCTGCCCCGACTCCATCCGCACCCCTTCCAGCCGCCTGGGCAACGATAGACGCCCAGGTCAGGGGTTGAGGACGGGCCCGCACGGCGAAGCCGTCAGGCGTTCTCCTCCGGAACGCCCGCCTGCGTTCGTGCCTCGGCCTCGACGTCGCTGCGCGTCCTGCCGTGCTCCTTCGCGTACTCGGCGATCTCGACCTGAAGATCGCGGTCGAGGTCCCGCCACGCCCGCAACGCGGTCTCGTACAAGTCGGACTGCCGCTTGGTCCACGTCGTCGCGGTGGGCGGCCCGTACAGCTCCCGCAGCCCGGCCGCCTTCGTCTCCGCCTCGCTCGCCGCCCGCTGCATCTCCACGATCTCTTCAAAAGTCTTCGCCACGGCCGGATATTAGGCGGGCTCCTGGAGGCCGCCTTCCAAGACCCGCTCGACAGGCACGGAGATCGACCGGTCGGCCCTGGGGCACGCCGTCGTCACGCGCTCGGCCCGCCCCTTGCGCACCCGGGCCGACTTCGCAAGGGGCGGCACCCGGATCGCCACTGCAGATTCCTGTAGTGCGGAGCCACGGGCCGCACTGGGCCGGCCCGCAGGCTGGGGGCAGTACTCCCTCACTGGGAGCTGTACTCCCTTATGGCGAGAGGAAGTTGTCGCCCATGCCCCCCACCGTGTCCCCGCAGCCCCTTCACACTTCGCACGGCGTCCCCGTGGTCGATGTGTCCGGCGAGGCCCCGCGTCGCGATCCCGTCCAGCAGATCATGGAGCTGATGCGCCGACACGGACCGGTGCTCGTCCGCCGGCTGCACGGACGGGACGCACTGTTCGTGAGCGATCCCGACCTGGTCACCGAGCTCGCCGACGAGACGCGGTTCGCGAAGGCCGTCGGGCCGGCGCTGGAGAACGTCCGTGAGTTCGCCGCCGACGGCCTGTTCACGGCGTACAACGACGAACCCAACTGGGCCAAGGCCCACGACATCCTGATGCCCGCCTTCGCGCTGGGCTCGATGCGCACCTACCACCCCGTGATGGTGCGCGTCGCGCGCCGACTGATCGACTCCTGGGACCGGGCGAGCCGGGAGCACCGTCCGGTGGACGTCGCCGACGACATGACGCGCATGACCCTCGACACGATCGGGCTCGCCGGGTTCGACTACGACTTCGGCTCCTTCGAACGGGACGAGCCGCACCCCTTCGTCGCGTCGATGGTCCGCTGCCTGGAGTGGAGCATGACCCGGCTGAGCCGGAAGCCGGGCGAGGACACCACGGCGGCGGACGAGGCCTTCCGTGCGGACGCCGCCTACCTGGCCGAGGTCGTCGACGACGTCATCTCCGCGCGCACGGCGGACCCGGGGCAGACCGACGCGGAGGATCTGCTGGGCCTGATGCTCACCGCCCGGCACCCCGCCGACGGTACGACCCTCGACACCGCCAACATCCGCAACCAGGTCATCACCTTCCTGATCGCCGGGCACGAGACCACGTCCGGCGCGATGTCCTTCGCCCTGCACCACCTCGTCAAGGACCCCGCCGTGCTCCAACTGGTGCAGCGGGAGACCGATGCCCTGTGGGGCGGCACCGCCGACCCCGAGCCCACGTTCGACGAGGTGGGCAGGCTCACCTACACCCGGCAGGTGCTCAACGAGGCACTGCGTCTGTGGCCGACCGCCGCGGCGTTCAGCCGGGAGGCCCGCGAGGACACCCTGCTCGGCGGACGCATCCCGGTGCGCGCCGGACAGGCCGTCACCGTCGTCGCGCCGATGCTGCACCGGCAGCCGCTGTGGGGCGACAACCCCGAGCTGTTCGACCCCTCCCGCTTCACGCCCGAGGCGGAGGCGGCCCGCTCACCGCACGCCTTCAAGCCCTTCGGCACCGGTGAACGCGCATGCATCGGACGGCAGTTCGCCCTGCATGAGGCGACCATGCTGCTCGCCCTGCTGGTGCACCGCTACCGCCTGAACGACCACGCCGACTACCGGCTCACGATCAAGGAGACGCTCACCCTCAAGCCCGAGGGCTTCACCCTCACCCTGACCCCGCGCACGGCAGCCGACCGGGAGCACGCGCCCCTGCCGGGCGCCGTCCCCGCCGCCCTGGAGTCCCCGGCCGACGCCGCCGCCCTGCCCGCCCGGGTGCGCCCCGGAACCCACGCCCTCTTCCTGCACGGCAGCAACTACGGAACCTGCCGTGCCTTCGCCGCGCAACTCGCCGACGAGGCGGCCGCGCTGGGCTGTGAGACCGAGGTCGCGCCCCTCGACGCCTATGCGGCCGGACTGCCCACCGACCGCCCCGTCGTGATCACCGCCGCCTCCTACAACGGCCGGCCCACGGACGACGCCACCGCCTTCGCCGCCTGGCTGTCCGCGGACTCCTCGAGCGCGGCGGACGTCACCTACGCGGTTCTCGGCGTGGGCGACCGCACCTGGGCCGCCACCTACCAGCAGGTCCCGGTCCGGATCGACGAACGACTGGTGGAGCTCGGCGGCACCCGCCTGCTGGAGCGCGAGGCGGCCGACGCCTCCGGAGACCTCGGCGGCGCCGTGCGCGCCTTCACCGCGCGGCTGCGCACCGCCCTCCTGGAGCGGTTCGGCGACCCGGACGCCACCACCGCGGCCGAGGAGCCCGCCCGGGCCTACGAGGTCCGGACCCTCACCGGCGGGCCCCTGGACGCGCTCGCCGAGCGGCACGAACTCGTCCCGATGGCCGTCACCGCCGCGCACGACCTGACCGCTCCCGGCCACCCCCGGCTGAAGCGGTTCGTGCGCCTTGCGCTGCCCGAGGGCACGACCTACCGGACCGGCGACCATGTGGCGGTCCTCCCCGTCAACGACAAGGCCCTCGTCGAGCGGGCGGCCGACGCGCTCGGCGTGGACCTGGACACCGTGCTGGACATCCGCGCGGCCCGCCCACGCCGGGACGGCCTTGCCGTCGACCGGCCCCTGACGATACGTCAATTTCTTTCGCACCACGTCGAGTTGCAGGAGCGGCCCACACCGGCCCAACTGACCGCGCTGGCCGAGGCCAACCCGTGCCCGCCCGAACGCGCGCGTCTGGCCGCCCTCGCCGACGACCCGCGTACCCTCCTGGAGGTGATCGAGGCCCACCCCGCGCTGCGCGGCGCCCTGGACTGGCCGACGCTGCTCGACGTCCTCACGCCGCTGCGTCCCCGGCACTACTCGGTGTCCTCGTCGTCCGCCGCCGACCCCGGTCATATCGACCTCATGGTCTCGCTGTTCCAGGCCCCGGCCCGGTCCGGCAACGGTACGTACCGGGGCGTGGGCTCGGGCCATCTCGCCACCGTCCAGCGCGGTGACACCGTCCTGGCGCGGATCCAGCCCTGCCGCGAGGCCTTCCGCGTGGACCACTCGGCCCCGACGATCATGATCGCCGCGGGCACCGGCCTCGCCCCGTTCCGCGGCGCCGTCGCGGACCGCGTCCGGGCGCTGGCCGAGGGCGCCCATCTCGCGCCCGGCGTCTGCTACTTCGGCTGCGACGCGCCGGACGCGGACTTCCTGCACGCCGACGAACTGCGCGCGGCCGAGGCCGCCGGCGCGGTCTCGCTGCGTCCCGCCTTCAGCGCGGCGCCCGTCGACGGCATCTCCTTCGTCCAGCACCGCATCGCGGCCGAGGCCGACGAGGTGTGGCGGCTGCTCGACGCCGGAGCCCGGGTCTATGTGTGCGGCGACGGGTCCCGTATGGCGCCCGGCGTCCGCGCGGCGTTCCGGGCGCTGCACGCCGAGCGCGCGCCGGGCGAGGACTCGGAGCGATGGCTCAACGAGCTGATCGCATCCGGCCGTTACGTGGAGGACGTGTACACGGCCGGCTGATCAGCGAACCGAACGTGTCGCCGGGGCCCGCATCGCGTGACGAGCCCCGGTGACACGGCATTTCGGACGGCGAAATCGGCCCATGATTGTCACATCTTAAATTAGGTCATGATTTAAGATCGTGTTAAGGGGCGCCCGGAGGGCGGCGCGACGGTATCGTGCAGGCCGGGCAGGGCCGGAAGGAGTCACATGGCGGGGCGGAACGGGCGCACGGTACGTGACCTGCGCCGGGGCAATCGCGCCGAGGTGCTGCGGCGGTTGTACTTCGACGGCCCGATGAGCCGGTTCGAACTGGGCCCGGTGACCGGCCTCAGTTCCGGCTCCATCAGCAACGTGGTCGCCGAACTGGTCGCGGACGGACTGGTGGAGGAGGCCGGCAGCGTCGACTCCGACGGCGGCCGCCCGCGCACGCTGCTGCGTGTCGCGCCCGCCAGCGGGCACATGATCGGCGTCGATGTCGGCGAAACCAGGGTCCGCGTCGAGCTGTTCGACCTGGCCCTCACCGAACTCGCCCGGACTGACAGGCCGTTGGAGCATCAGCGGTACGACGTCGAGGTCGTCGTCGGGCACATCCGCGACGGCATCGCGGAGGTCCTGGCCGCCGCAGACATCGCCCCCGAACGGCTCCTCGGCGTCGGCATCGGCGTACCCGGCATCGTGGCCCGTACCCCCGAGCAGGGCGCAGTCGTGCACGGCCAGACCATCGGCTGGGACGCCGTACCGGTGGAGTCCCTGCTCCGTTCCACCTGCCGACTCCCGGAATCCGTGCCGTACTTCATCGACAACGGGGCCAGGACCCTCGGCCAGGCCGAGATGTGGTTCGGCGCCGGGCGCGGCGCCCACAGCGCGGTCGTGGTCCTCTTCGGCTCCGGCGTGGGGGCCTGCCTGGTCACCGAGGAGGGCGGCAGCGGGCAGGCCGTGGAATGGGGTCATCTGACGGTACGGGTGAGGGGGCGGCGGTGCCGCTGCGGGGCTCTCGGCTGCCTGGAGGCGTACGCGGGTGCGGAGGCTCTCATCGACCGCTGGCGCGAGCAGGGCGGCAGGCCGCCCGAGCACACCGACGAGGAGACGGCGCTGACCTCCCTGCTGGCCGCCGCCTACCCGCCCGAGGGCACCGAGGCGGACCCGGTGGCGCTCGCCGTCCTGGAGGAGACCGCCGAGTACCTGGGCGCGGGCCTGTCCGACCTGATCAACCTCTTCCAGCCCGAGCGGATCCTCATCGGCGGCTGGGCGGGGTTGCAGCTCGGTTCCCGCTTTCTGTCCTCGGTGCGCCGGCACGCCATGGCCTACGCCCTGCGGTATCCGGCCGAGCGGGTCTCCCTCGACATGGGCAGGCTCGGTCCCGACGCGGTGACGGTCGGGGCGGCGATCCTGCCGCTCGCGGACTTCTTCGCCCGCGGCGGACGGCGTGCGGAGCCGGCGGACGAGGGACGATGGCCGACCTGGCGGACGGCGCTGGAGGAACGAACGCCCCGCTGACCGCCGTCTCCCGGGGCGTCGGCCGCCGTTTTGCCGATGCCTGCCGGGGTACCCGGGCCTGGCCCGGAAGGGGCCCGCTTCCCGCTCGCGGGCCCCGTCAGCCAGGCGAGCGAGGAACGGAGTGAGCGCCGTGACCGAACAACGGCCTCAGGGTCCCGGCGAGCGCGCCCGTCGGATCCCGCGGGACATGCCGGACCAGCAGGCCAGCACGGTGGAGGACCCGTGGGACATCCGCGCCGGCAGGCACGGCCGCGCCCACCCGCCGGACACCGCCGAGTCCGCGAAGGACGCACCCGACACCGACGAGGACAGGGCCCCCACCGACCACCCCGTCCCGGAAGAGCCTTCCGACTGACCCGCCCCACGCGGGCAGCACCGGAAACGGACGGGACCGGCCGCAGTGCGGCCGGCCCCGTCCGTCGTCTCACGCGCGGGACGCGAACGCGTCGACGCCGGTCAGTTCCGCCGACAAGGCCCACAGGCGCGCGGCCTGCTCCGGGTCCGTCGCCCAGGCCTTGACTCCACCGCGACCGCCGTCCGCCGGCGCGGGCTCCGCGATGTCACAGTCCTCGCAGTACACCCCGCCCATCCCGGCGAGCCGGGGTGAGGTCGCGGCCCACACCTGGGTGGCCGCTCCCTGCTCGGGGGTCTTGAAGGCGTCGGGGTCCACCAGGGCGCCGGTCTCGTCGATCCAGCCGCGCTCGACCATCTCCTCGCGGCTGAGGTGACGCTGCAGCGGGGTGAGGATGCCGCCGGGGTGCAGGGAGAAGGCGCGCACGCCACGGTCCCTGCCGAGCCGGTCCAGGTGCACCGCGAACAGGACGTTCGCGGTCTTGGCCTGGCCGTACGCCTCCCACTTGTCGTAGCCCTGCTCCCAGTGCGGGTCGTCCCAGCGGATCGGGGAGCGGTGGTGACCGGCGGACGACACGGACACGACCCGGGCCCCGCCCGGCTCGATGGCCGGCCACAGGTGGTTGACGAGCGCGTAGTGCCCCAGGTGGTTGGTGGCGAACTGGGCCTCCCAGCCGGGGCCCACCCGGGTCTCGGGGCAGGCCATGACGGCGGCGTTGTTGATCACGAGATCGAGGGTGCGACCGGAGGCGAGGAAGCGTTCGGCGAAAGCGCGCACGCCGGCGAGGTCACCGAGGTCCAGTTCGTCCACCTCCACGCGCTCGAATCCGGACAGCGCGGCCTCGGCGGCGGCACGGCGCCGCGCCGGGACGACGACCCGGGCACCCGCCTCGGTCAGGGCTCGCGTGGTCTCCAGGCCGAGCCCGGAGTAGCCGCCGGTCACGAGCGCGAGCTTGCCGGAGAGGTCGATTCCGTCCAGGACGTCCTTCGTGGTGCTCCTGGCGCCGAAGCCCGACCCGATTCTGTGCTGTGCAGTGCTCATACGTCGCACGCTACGAATTGGAGCGCGCTCGAAGTCAAACCGGAACCGGCCCCGGCCCTCTCGTCCGGCCCAGGGCGAACGCCCCTGTCCCGTCCCGGGCAGAAAAGAGCCCCGACCGGACGGGGGGATCGCGGTCGGGGCCGACTGTGGTGGGGGCGCACGGCGGTCGCCTCTCGGCGAAAGGCTCCACAGGGCTTCAGCCGAACGATCGTCCCTGTGAGCTGGAGTTGAGGCCCGGGGACACTGTCCCGTCCGCTCCCACGGCTGGTTCAACGGGAAACTACCGGTCGGTGTTCCGGAAAACTGGCGACCCATACGTGATCTACGTCACCTTGCGCACTCGTCGGTGGTACGTGCCTCGGAGCTACGCGTCCGGCGCCAGCGGACTGTCGCCCAGTCTGGCCAGCAGATGTGCCGGATCCCGGAAGACGGAACGGGCACCCGCCTCCCGTAGATCCGCCTCCGGAATGCCGCCCGACAGCAGACCGACGCAGGTCACCCCGGCCCGGGTGCCCGCCCGCATGTCCCAGACGGTGTCGCCCACGAACACCGCCGACTCCGGCGGCACCCCGGCGAGCTCAAGGGCGTGCTCGACGGGCTCGGGTGCCGGCTTCCCGGCCCGCACGTCGTCGGAGCTCGCCGTCGCCGCGATGGCGTCGTCCGCCCCGATCGCCCGGCGCAGCGCCGACAGCTCCCGGCCGCTCGCCGACGTGGCCAGGACGACGTTCCAGCCGTCGTGGTCGAGGCGCCGCAACAGCCGCCCGGCGTCCTTCAGCGGCGGCAGACGGTCGAAGTACGTCCCGTACAGGGCCGTGTGCGCGGCGACCAGCAGGTCGACCTCGTCCCGGTCCCGGCCGCCCAGAAGATGGGCGATCAGGTCCTCCGACCCGAGGCCCACCGACCGGTGGATCGCATGCATCGACACCTGGTGGCCCGCCTGCCGAAACGCCTCCCACCACGTCGTGACATGGAGATGATTGGTGTCGACAAGGGTCCCGTCCACGTCGAACACGGCCGCCCGTCCCATGATGGATCTTCCTCCCTCGCGTACGGGCTCGGGTACCACGGGACATGCCCGTCACACGCGCGAGGGCACCGTCCGCTCCCGGGCCCAGGCCAGCAGCTCGTCGGCGGTCCAGGTGGTGATCACACGCTCGGCGGGCACCCCGCACTCCTCGGCCCGGGCACAGCCGTGGATCTGCCAGTCGAGCTGACCGGGCGCGTGCGCGTCGGTGTCGATCGAGAACAGCACGCCCGCGTCCACGGCCTGCCGCAGCAGCCGGCGAGGCGGGTCGAGCCGCTCGGGCCGGCTGTTGATCTCCACGGCCGTACCGGACTCGGCGCACGCGGCGAACACCGCGTCCGCGTCGAACTCCGACTCGGGCCGTCCGCGGCCGGTGACCAGCCGTCCCGTGCAGTGGCCCAGCACGTCGGCCCGCGGATTGCGGACGGCGGCGATCATCCGGCGCGTCATCGAGCGGGCGTCCATCCGCAGCTTCGAGTGCACCGAGACCACCACGACGTCCAGCCGGTCCAGCAGCTCCGGCTCCTGGTCCAGCGCGCCGTCGTCGAGTATGTCGCACTCGATACCGGTGAGCAGCCGGAACGGTGCCCACTGCGCATTGAGCGCGGCGACCACCTCCAACTGCTCGCGCAGCCGCTCGGCGGACAGCCCACGGGCCACGGTGAGCCGGGGGGAGTGGTCGGTGAGCACCGCCCACTCATGACCGAGCCGCGCGGCCGCCCTGCCCATGTCCTCGATCGGGCTGCCGCCGTCCGACCAGTCGGAGTGCAGATGGCAGTCGCCGCGCAGCAGCGCCCGCAGCCGCTCGCCGCCCTGGGCCAGCGGTGTCTCGCTCTCCCGCTCCAGCTGCTCCAGATAGCCGGGGGCCCGCCCGGCCAGTGCCTCCCGCACCACCTGGGCGGTCTTCGGGCCGATCCCGCGGAGTGCCTCCAGCGTCCCGGCCGCCGCCCGCTCGGCGACCTCGTCCTCGCCCAGCGCGGACAGCACGGAGGCCGCGGTGCGAAACGCCCGTACGCGATAGGTCGGCGCACCGGCGCGCTCCAGCAGGAACGCGATCCGGTCCAGCGCTGCGACGGGACCCATCGGCACCTCCTCACCCCCCAGCCTTGCCCACGGGCACCCGGCTCGCACGGCGGACGCACCGCGGACACCGTCCGGAGCGCTCCGACTCCCGGGGCGCTCTACGCTCTATGCATGACCGAAATCGCGAGCCCCCACATCTCCCATCCGCGGATCATGGTGCTCGGAGTCCAGCCGGGCAATCCGCCGTTCCGAATCGTGGAGATCGACGGCCAGGTGGTCGCCGAGGCGAGGTCGCTCACCGACGTGCTGGCGGTCGCCGCGGAGGCCGGCATCCCGATCCATGACGTCGACGATCCCGACGTGGTCCGATGGGTGGGCGGCGACAAGCTGACCTGGACGCCGCACCACTACCGCCACTGAGTACCACCGGCAGGCCCGGTCCCGTGCCGCGACGCACCCGTACGGCGGGCCTCGGCGGTCCCATCGAAACCCGCCGTCGGGTACGTCCACGGCTCCCGTCGTACGAACCGACGACGGATCAGCCGACCGTCCACTTCTGGTTGGCGCCCCCGGAGCAGGACCAGATCTGCAGCCGGGTGCCGTTCGCGGAGTTGTTGTCGGTCACGTCCAGGCACTTGTTCGCCTGGGGATTGACGATGTCGTGGGCCGCGGTGACCGTCCACTTCTGGTTGGGGCCGCCGGTGCAGTCCCACAGCTGGACCTTGGAGCCGTCCGCCGTCCCGTTGCCGACCACGTCCAGGCACTTGCCGAGCGCCCGCAGGGTGCCGTCCGATCCCACCGTCCACTTCTGGGCGGCCGTGCCGTTGCAGTCGTAGAGCTGGACCGGGGTGCCGTTGGCCGGGTTCGCGCCCGCCACGTCCGCGCACTTGCCCGCGAGCCCGGTGATCGGGACACCGGTGCCGCCGGAGGTGTCGCTCGTCGTCACCTTCACCGAGTCCACGACGAGTTGCTGGGGGAACGTGGTGGAGCCGTCCGGGTCACCCGGCCAGTAGCCGCCGACGGCGAGGTTGAGAATGAGGAAGAAGGGCTTGTTGAACACCCAGGTCTTGCCGCCCAGATCGGCCGGGGTGCGCCGCTCGTAGACCGTGCCGTCCACGGACCAGGTGATCGAGTCGGGTGCCCAGTCCACGGCGAAGGTGTGGAACGCGTCCGCGAACGCCTGGCCGTTCGGCAGGGAGTAGCCGGCGCCTATACCGGCGGAGCCCGAGTAGCCGGGCCCGTGGATGGTCCCGTGGACGGTCCCCGGCTCGAAGCCGACGTTCTCCATCACGTCGATCTCACCGCTGTTGGGCCAGCCGACCTGCCCGATGTCGTTGCCCAGCATCCAGAACGCCGGCCACATGCCCTGTCCGCGCGGAATCTTCATCCGGGCCTCGACATGGCCGTACTGCGCCGCGAACTTGCCCGAGGTGTTGAGCCGGGCCGACGTGTACTGGCAGGTGCCGTACCAGCACTGGTAGTTCGCCGGGTTCTCGCGGCGGGCCGTGATCACCAGATGTCCCTGGCCGTCCAGCGCCGCGTTCTTGTTGCCCGACGTGTAGTACTCCCGCTCGTGGTTGTTGACGTTGTCGCCGGTCTCGATCTGCCACTTGGACGAGTCGACGGCGGCACCGGCCGGGCCGTCGAAGTCGTCGGAGAAGACAGTCGCGTCCGCCGCCTGTGGGGCCGCGTGGGCCGCCGGTGTGAAGGCGGACGCGGCGAGTACGGCGGAGAGCGCGGCGAGGAGACATCTGCGCAGCAGGCGTGGGGAGTCCATGACGCTGCCTTTCCGTACGGCCGCCCGGACACGGGTGGCCGACTGGGGTGGGGGTGGCCGGTGCGGCCGGGAATGCCGGGCGCGCCGGAAGCGGCGTGTTGGTTCAGTTCTTGATTCAAGAGGTGAGGTAAGGGGTCGTCAAGACCTTGGTCCGGACTAATCATGTGACATCTGCTGATGGGTGCTCACGTCGAGTGTGCGTGCCCCCGCCGTAGACGTAGGGCGGATGCCGCTGGTCAGTTCTTCTTCTCCCGGTCCGTGTCGCCGCGCCGTCGCACTCGCGCGTGCACGGCGCGCCCCAGCCGTCGTCCGAGCAGCAGATAACCGAGCAGCGCGCCCGTCGTGTTGAGGATGACGTCATCGATGTCGAACGCACGGCCGGTGACGAGCGCGCCCTGAGCCAGCTCGACCAGCAGCATCACCACCGCGGTCACGATGCCCACGCGCACGATGCCCCGGGTGCCGGGCGCAAGCACCGGCAGCAGGATCCCGAACGGCACACCGAGCAGGATGTTCCCGCCGATCTGCTTGACGGCGTCGCGTGCCGCGGGCTGCTCCAGATAGGCGCGCAGTGAACGGCCCGGGTGCAGGTTGCTGTGGACCAGGGCCCGGGAGGCGGGTGACGGCTCCAGGGTCATCCGGGCCAGTGCCGCCGCGAAGGCCACCATTGCCACAAAGGCGAGCGCCATGACCAGCAGCCGGACGGGGAGCGGGAGCGGTCGCCGCTCCTTTCGCGATCCCGTGGTCCGGCTGCGGCCGACCTTCGCGGTGCGCGCGCCCGACACTGTACGTGCCATCTCACCCTCCTAAATGCAAGTTCCCTCCGGCTAGGCCCTGTTACCCCCGATGGATTCGCTGATACCCGGTCGCGCCGGGCCCGGAGGGGCGGTTGACCCGATGCGCCCCAGGTGTGCCGCAGGCGGTTTCCCGTCTCGCGGGCGGGGCACTCCGGGCAGCAGCCACCGAGCGCGCCGTCGCTTTCCGGGAGCGGCGCGGTGCTTGGATGGCATGGCGGACATTTCTGGAGGAAAAGGTGGGCGGAGGTGGAGCATGACCGCGCGTACGGCACTCGGGGCCACCCTCGAAGTGCTCGGCTGGTGGGCCGCCCTCACTCTGCTCTGGCTCGTCCTCATCAGCACCGTGTACACCCTGGAGTGGGTCGTGGGGACCTCCGCCGCACTGGTCTGCGCGATCGCGGCATGCGCCGCACGACGGGCGGTGAGCGCACGGTGAACGGCTGGACCTGGACGGCCACCGTCGCGCTCGGCGTGGGCGTCGGCACCACCGTGTGGGGCGTCGCCACCGGGCCGCTGCGCCGGCGCGTCGTCGCCCAGAACATGTCCAGCGCGGTGACCGCCCCGGGACTGCTTCTGCTCGCCCAGGGCTACGAACGCCCGGCGTACATCGATCTCGCCCTGCTCCTCGCCCTGCTCGGCCCGGTCGGCACCCTCGTCTTCGCCCGGCTGCTCGCCGACGACCTCGCCGCCGACCCGCCGCACGCCCGGACCGTCACGTTCGTCGTCGCCGGCTACGGGGCCGTGGTGGTGCTGGTCCTGTGCGCCGTCACCGGCCCCGGGCGGGCCATGGTCAAGCTGCTGGTCATCGGGGCGCTGCTGATCGGCGGCAATCTCGTGGCCTCCCGGGCGCTGTCCGGCGGATTCACGGAGAGCCGGCGTGGATGACCCGCTGATCGTCGTCGTCCTGCTGCTGGTCGCCGCCGTGGCGACCGCGGCCGTCGCCGTGCGCGACCCCGTGCGCCAGGCCCTCGTCCTGGCTCTGCTCGGCGTCTGCCTCGCCCTGCTGTTCACCGTCGCACAGGCCCCCGACGTGGGCCTGTCCCAGCTCGCCGTGGGCTCCGCGGTGACCCCGCTCCTGATCATGCTCTCGGTGCGCAAGATCAGACGCAGGCAGAAGGACGGGAAGGAGAGGGCGCGATGACCCGGCGCCTGCGCATGGTCCTGCTGGCCCTCGGCGGCACCGGCCTGGCGGCCCTGCTCGTCGCCGCGTGCCTCGGCCTGCCGGACTTCGGCGGCGACCGGCACCCCTACGGCGACCGGGCCGTGCGCGCCTCGCTCGCCCGGAACACCGCCAACACGATCGCCTCCGTCAACTTCGACCAGCGTGCCTTCGACACGCTCGGCGAGATGAGCATCCTGTTCGCCTCCGTCCTCGGCACCGTCGTGCTGCTGCGGCAGACCCGCGACGAGAAGCGCGGCCGACCGGACCCGGAGGAGGCCGCGCCCCCCGTCCGCCGGTACGCACTTGTCGTCCTGCCCGTGGCTCTGGTCTGCGGCCTCTATGTGATCGCCCATGGCCAGCTCAGCCCCGGCGGCGGCTTCCAGGGCGGAGTCGTCGCGGCGACCGCCCTGCATCTGCTCTACCTCGGCGCCGACTACCGCGCCCTGGAACGCATCCGGCCGCTCGGCCTGTTCGAGGTCGGCGACGCTCTCGCCGCATGCGCCTACCTGGTCACGGGACTCGCGGGCGTCCTCGCCGGCACGTCCTTCCTCGCCAACACCCTGCTTCCGTACGGCACCTTCAACATGCTTTCGTCCGGCGGGACGGTGCCGCTGCTCAACGCCGCCATCGGGATGGAGGTCGCCTGCGCGGTCGTCGTCCTGCTCGCCCGCTTCCTCGACCAGGCCGTCGAGATCGAGGACGGCCACGAGCACGACAAGGAGGACGACACGAAACGATGACCGTACTGCCGTACCTCGTCGCCGTGTGGATCTTTCTGACCGGCTGTTACGGCCTTGCCACCAGCCGCAACCTCATCCACGCGGTCGGCTGCCTCGCCGTCTGCCAGTCCGCCACCTATGTCCTGCTGCTGGCCGTCGGCTACCGCGCCGGCGGGACCGCGCCGGTGTACTCCGACATCAAGCCCGGCTCGCGCCCGGTCGTGGACCCGGTGGTGCAGGCCCTCACCCTCACCGATGTCGTCGTCGGTGCCACCGTCACGGCCCTGCTGCTCGCCCTCGTCATGCAGGTCTCCAAGCGCCACGGCACGGTCGACCCGGACGCACTGCGGGAGCTGCGCGGCTGATGAACCATCTGCTGCCCTTGCTGGTGGCCGCGCCGCTGCTCGGTGCCGGCCTGCTGATCGTGTGCGGGCGCCGGCTGCCGCGCCTCGCCGCCGAGAGCCTCGGCTGCGCCGTCTCGGCCGGGACCGCGGCCCTCGCGATCCTGCTGTGTCTCAACTCCTCACCGCCGCTCACCGAATGGGTCGGAGCGTGGACGCCGCACAACGGTGTGAGTGTCGGGATCGTCCTCATCGGCAACGGCCCGGGGCTCGGCCTGGCCGCGCTGGCCTCCCTGCTGACCCTGGCCGCCCTCGCTTACTCCTGGCGCTACTTCGAGGAACCGCCCCGCAGGCACGCCGGTTCCTACCCGGCCCTCATGCTGCTGTTCCAGGGCGGCATGTGCGGCTTCGCGATCACGGGCGACCTGTTCAACGCGTTCGTCTTCTTCGAGCTGATGGGCGCCGCCGCCTACGCCCTGACCGGCTACCGCGTCGAGGAGGCGAAGGCCGTCCAGGGCGCCCTGACCTTCGGTGTGATCAACTCGCTCGGCGCCTACGCCATGCTCATGGGCATCGGGCTGCTCTACGCGCGCACCGGCGAACTGTCCATGATCCATATCGGCCGGGCCCTGGACACCCACGGCGGACCGGACGCCCTGACCCTCGCCGCCTTCGTGCTCGTGCTGACCGGGCTGCTGGTGAAGGCCGCCGCCCTGCCGTTCCACTTCTGGCTGCCCGACGCGCACGCGGTCGCACCCACCCCGGTGTGCATGCTGCTGTCCGGTGTCATGGTCGAACTCGGCGCCTACGGGATATGGCGCGTCTACGGCACCGTCTTCTCCGGACCGGGCGGGATCCCGGCGGCCGACTTCGAGCGCGCGCTCACCGTGCTGGGTGTCCTGACGGGCGTGATCGGTGCCCTGATGTGCTGGTACCAGCGCCATGTGAAACGGCTGCTGGCCTGCTCGACCATCGCCCATATGGGCCTGTTCCTCGTCGGCATCGGCTCCCTGCTGCCCGACGCCGACGACGGGGTCGCGCTGTACCTCCTCGGCCACGCCGGTGCGAAGGCCGCCCTGTTCGCCTGCACCGGCCTGCTGCTGGACCGGTTCGGCTCGGTCGACGAACACGCGCTGCACGGGCGCGCCCGGCCGCTGCGCGGGGTCGCGGTGATGTTCGTGCTCGGCGGACTGGCGCTGGCCGGACTGCCACCGTTCGGCATCGCTCTCGGCAAGGCGGTCGTCGAGGAGGCGGTGGGCGGACCGCTGACCGTGGTGTACGTCCTCGTGTCAGCGGTCACGGGCGGCGCGGTGCTCCGGGTCGCCGCAGGGGTCTTCTACGGACTGGGGCGGCCGCCGCGCGTCGGGTCCGCGTACGAGACCACCGGGACCGGCGAGGAGCCCGAGACCCGGCACCGGTTGAGCCGGATCCCGGACACCATGACGGCCGTGCCCGGACTGCTGCTCGCCGGCTCGCTCGCCGTGGGAGCCGTACCGGGCTTCGCCGGGGCCGTGGCGCGCTCGGTGAACGAGGCCGGGTCCGGCGGGGCGCTCGCCACCCCGCACTGGACCGCGGCCGGTGTCCTGCTCGGGCTGGCCTCCACGGCGCTCGCCCTCGCCCTGGCGGCGCTCGCCGTCAGCCGCCCGGAACTGTTCGGCGCACGGCCGTGGACACTGCCGCTGCGGCGGCTGCAGTCCGGGCACATCGGGGACTACGTGGCCTGGTTCCTGGTGGGCACGGTCCTGCTCGGGGCGCTGGCGCTGCCCGGGATCCTGACCGGCTGACGGGCGCCCCCGCCGTGCGGACCCCTCAGGTGCCGTAGGACACCTTCACCTCCTTGAAGCCGAGGGATTTGAGCAGACCGTCCAGCATGCTGGTGGTGTTCGCCTCGGCGCGCTGGGTCAGCTCGCTGTCCTTGGCGGCGTCGCCGATGTGCCGGACCGCGAGCTGCTGCACGGCGCGTTCGCTGTTGGGATTGTCCGAGAAGAGGTCGCCGATCCGGTCCAGCAGGCCCCGCTGTTTGGAGACGGCGTAGGAGCGGTCGGCGTCGAGCGTGGGCTTGCCCAGCGCCGCGTGCGGCAGCCGGAGGGTGGCGGACGTCCGGTCGCCGTTGACCGTCACGTCCTGCTTGCCGACCTTGCCGAGGTCGACGTACGCGTCGACGGTGCCCGCGCCCACGTACAGCGTGCGGGTCCCGCGGATCGCGGACGGCAGGAACCTGGAGTCCTTCTCCAGGTCCACAACGACCTGGAAGTTGCCGGAGGCGGCCTCGTAGCGGCTCATGTCCTGGATGGACGCGAGCAGCGCGGGCCCCGACCGGTCGTGCGTGTCCGTGCCGAACAGATCACGCAGTCCCGGCAGCACACTCAGCCGCAGTCCGGCGAACAGCACCGCGAGCACCGCGACGAGGGCGATGACCGCCTTGGCCCAGCCGGGCGTCCGCCGCTGCACGGGCGTCGGCTCGGGCCTCTGCTTCGTGGACGTCGTCATGTCGACAGTCCTCCCTTCTTCTCGCCGGTTTCCCGCCATATGCCGTGCCGGAACGCGGAGTCGGGCGTTTGAAACAGCCGAAGGCCGCGGCCCTCGGTCCTGCGTACGGACGGCTTTCCGCCGACACCGTGATGGCCGTAGGGCGAC
Organism: Streptomyces sp. NPDC001222; assembly: GCF_042896945.1. NCBI lineage: Bacteria > Bacillati > Actinomycetota > Actinomycetes > Kitasatosporales > Streptomycetaceae > Streptomyces > Streptomyces sp. NPDC001222. The sequence goes on along the minus strand of NZ_JBIAXT010000006.1, from coordinate 271,583 downwards.
TGCGCACCGCGTCTGCTCCGGGTACTGCGTCCATGGGGCTTCGTCTCATACCGGGGGACACCCGAGGGACGCCGACCCGTTTCACCGGGCGGCGCGGGGTCCGACGAACACGGTGCCGGTCGCGGTCGCGGAACGCACCGAGAAGCTGCGCGTCCTGTCCATCGCCCCCGCCCTGGCCGAGGCCGTGCGCCGCATGCACAACGGCGAGTCCGTCAGCACTCTGTTCGAAGCGACCCGGGACGAATAGGGAGGAGACGCACGTCGGCATCGCGAAGTCATATGAGCTGACTGTGAATTCGTGATGCGTTTGAACACGCCCGGGCCCGGCTGCGTACAGGGGAGGGGATTTTCGTGCCAGGCCCCACGATGTGCCAGGCTCCACGACGTGTAGGAGTACTCCCTTGAGACGCAATTCGCGCAGACGCCCGACCGGCGCACGGCGCGCGACTTTCGCAGCAGTCGCGCTGATCATGGGAGGAGGGGGACTGGTAGCGGCGAACGTCTACGCCTCGGCGAGCGAAGGCGGCTGGGGCGGTACGTCCGGCCAGAGCGGCGGCGACCAGACCCTGGCGTCGCGCACCGTCACCCTCGACTGCCCGGACGTCGGCCAGCAGTTGACCCAGACGCCGGCCAAGGCGAAGCAGCAGGTCGACACGGATCTGGCCACCCTCGACAAGCAGATCACCGACGCGTACGAACGGCTTGCCTCGACGCGCCAGGCGCAGACGGACGACGGGAGCTACGTCCAGAACGCGATCCTCGGCCCGCTCAAGGACAAGCGCGCCGCGGTGATCGACCGGATCAAGGCCGACTACCAGCAGGCGGGTGCCACCGCTCCCGGCGCGATCGACGGCATGGCCCCGTGCACCGGGGTCCCCGCCGACCAGGGACAGCCTCCGGCCGGCGGGCAGAGTGGCACCGGCCAGGACGGCACCGGTCAGAACGGCGGCGACCAGAGTGGCACGGGCCAGAACGGCACCGGGCAGAACGGCACCGGGCAGAACGGCAGCGGCCAGAACGGTCAGCAGCAGGGCAACGGTGGGCAGGCCGCCAGCGGCCCCGTCGCCTCTGACTTCGTGGACATCCGAAGCGTGCAGCCGAACGCCCAGAAGCCCGCTCAGCAGGGCGGCGCCTCGACCGGCGCCTTCGTCACCAAGTGCGGTGTCAACGCCAACGGCGACCACAACACGGACAACGTGATCGTGGCGCCGGGCGTCAAGAACGGCGCTCACCATCTGCACGACTACGTCGGCAACCAGTCGAACGACGCCTTCGCCACCAACGACACGTTCGCGGCGGCCCAGACGAGCTGCGAGAACCAGCAGGACAAGTCCTCGTACTACTGGCCGGTGCTGCGAGTGCAGGACGGCACGCAGGACTTCGACCAGAACAACGACGGCGGCGGCAAGGAAGGCAACATCGGCAAGATCCTGGTGGCCAAGAAGGCCCAGATCACGTTCGTCGGCAGCCCGACGAGCAAGGTCGTCGCGATGCCGAGGTTCCTGCGGATCATCACCGGTGACGCCAAGGCGTTCACCAACGGTCCGGCGAACGCCAACTCCCACTGGAGCTGCACCGGTTTCGAGGACCGCCAGCTGACCGACAAGTACCCGATCTGCCCCTCCGGGAGCAGCGTGGTGCGTTCGTTCGCCTTCCAGAGCTGCTGGGACGGTCAGAACATCGACAGCGCCAACCACCGCACCCATGTCGCCTTCGCCGATGCCAACGGCAACTGTCAGAACGGCTTCAAGGCGATCCCGCAGCTCACGATGCGCCTGGTGTACGACGTTCCGCCGCCGGTCATCGAGAACGGCCAGGTGAAGAACCCCTACGCGGTGGACGGCTTCCCCGAGCAGCTGCACAAGCCGGTCACCGACCACGACGACTTCATCAACGTCATGACCGACGAGCTGATGGGCCAGGTCGTCGACTGCATCAACAACGGCCGCCAGTGCGGCGGCGGGGCCGGTGACTCGTCGCAGAACACGCCACCGCCCTCCGCCCCTTCGTCCGGTGGCAACACGGGTTCCGGTCAGGGTTCCTCGTCCGGTGGCAACACGGGTTCCGGTCAGGGTTCCTCGTCCGGTGGCAACGCGGGTTCGGGTCAGGGTTCTTCGTCGGGCGGTAACGCGGGTTCGGGTCAGGGTTCTTCGTCGGGCGGTAACGCGGGTTCGGGTCAGGGTTCTTCGTCGGGCGGTAACGCGGGTTCGGGTCAGGGCTCCTCGTCCGGTGGCAACTCGGGTTCGGGTCAGGGTTCTTCGTCGGGCGGCAACGCGGGTTCGGGTCAGGGCTCCTCGTCCGGCGGCAACTCGGGTGCGGGTGCCGGTTCCTCGGCGGGCGGCAACGCGGGTTCGGGGTCCTCGGCCGGTGACCACTCCGGGGCCGGGGCCGGGTCCGGCGGCGGCCAGACGGCGCAGCCGACGACAGGCACCACGGGAACCTCGGGTGCCGGTACGGGGTCGGGCGGTGGCCAGGCTGGTGGCATCCCGCGGGTCTTCGCATCGGCCTCGGCGGCCCATGGTGAGACGTCCGCCGCGCCGCAGGGCACCTCGGACGACAGCCACAGCGGGTCGGGCGCCGCGCAGCCCTCGGCGGCCGCGCAGCCTTCCGCCGCGGGCGGGTACGCCCCGACCGCCCCGCCGCAGACCGAGCCCCAGGCGGTCACGGGCGGACTGGCCGAGACCGGTGCCAACCTGTGGCCGGCCGCGGGCGGAGCGGTGCTCGTCATCGCGGGTCTGGTGCTGCTGCGCCGCATCGCACGCAGGCCCGTCCGGTACTGATCACGGACGGCACATGAAGGGGCGGGACCCGTCGACGGGTCCCGCCCCTTCACTCGTCCCGGACCGGACGCCTTCCGCGCCCCCACCGGATCAGTTGATCTCCAACGTCCCGGTGACCTCCGACCGGCCGAGCACCTCGTCCAGCGACGCCGCCGGCGGCAGCACCTCGGCGAGCCGGGTGAGGTGCAGAATGCGCAGCGTCAGCGGATGGGTGCAGACGAGGTGCAGCGCGCCGCCCTGTGCGAGCACCCGGCGTCGGGCGCGGAAGAGCAGACGCAGCCCCGAGCAGTCGAAGAACTCCACCGGTCGAAGGTCGATGACGACCTTCGGTGCCCGGCGGCCCGTCGCGGCGTCCAGGAACGGGGTGATCTCGAGTGCCGCGGCGACATCGATCTCACCGTGGAACTCGATCACCAGATGACCGCGGTCCCGGTGGATGCGCAGGGACCGGGGGAGCGGTGCGGGGCCGTGCTGCACGTCGACATCGCCTCCACCGGCTCCTGGGCAGGAGTGGACCCAAGTGCATTGTTCACTCTGCAAGTTACCTCGATGGAGCGAATTTCAGCATGTTCGGTTGACATATGTCTTCCCTATTGGGCGTGCAGCTGAGGAGCCGTCAGTCAACCAGCAGGACCAGCTTGCCCGTGGTCCGGCCGGCGTCGCCGATCTCGTGCGCCTTGGCGGCCTCGGCCAGCGGGAACGTCCCGGCGATGGTGGCCCGCAGCCTGCCCTCCTCGACGAGCCCGGCGATGGCCCGCATCCCGTGGTGGTCGGCGTCGACGAGCATCTCGGTCGCGCGCACCCCCAACTTCTCGGCCGCCACGGGCAGTTCCTTCGATCCCGCGGGCAGGATGGTGACCAGGATTCCGCCCGGGCGCAGGGTGTGCAGCGAGCGCTGGACGTAGTCACCGCCGATCGTGTCGAGGACGACGTCGACGTCCCGCGCCGCCTCCGCGAAGTCCGTCTCCCGGTAGTCGATCAGCTCGTCCGCGCCCAGTTCCCGCAGGAAGTCGTGCTTGCCCGCGCTGGCCGTTCCGATGACATGCGCGCCGCGCGCCTTGGCGATCTGCACGGCCACATGTCCGACGCCGCCGGCGGCCGCGTGGATCAGCACCCGCTGGCCCGGCCGCAGGTCCGCCGTCTCGACCAGGGCCTGCCAGGCGGTCAGCGAGACCAGCGGAAGCGCGCCGGCCTGGGTGTGGTCGATGACCGAGGGCTTGTGGACGAGGGCGCGCGCCGGGACGGTGACGTACTCGGCGTGCGAACCGTGGCCGTAGGGGTAGGGCAGCATGCCGAAGACCTCGTCCCCGGGCTTGAAGAGGGCGACGCCGAGTCCGGTCTCCTCGATCACGCCGGAGACGTCCCAGCCGAGGACGAACGGCGGCTCGCCGAGGAATCCGCCGGTGGCGCGGTGCTTCCAGTCGGTCGGGTTGACCCCGGCCGCGCGTACCCGGACCAGCACCTCGTTGGGTCGCGGAGAGGGGCGCTCCAGCCGGACTTCCCTGAGGACCTCGGGACCGCCGAGGACGTCCTGACCGATGGCGCGCATCGTGTTCACAGTGCTCATGGTGTCCCAGCGTGCCGGTGCGCGCCCGCCGGGGAAATGGCATGATTGCCAAGCTTCGATAGAATCCTGCCATGCGGCATGTGGAACGAGTCGTGGTCCTGGCGCTCGACGGCGTCTACCCCTTCGAGCTGGGCATCCCCAGCCGGATCTTCGGCGCGGCCGACGGGCGCTACGAGGTGCTGACCTGTTCGGTCGACGGGCGGCCGGTGCGCAGCAACGCGGACTTCTCGATCACCGTGGAGCACGGGCCGGAGGTTCTGGCCACGGCCGACACCGTCGTGGTCGCGTCCGTCGCGCCCTCGTACATCACCCCGGACCTCCCGGAGGACGTCGCCGCGGCTCTCGCGCGAATCCGTCCGGACGCCCGTATCGTCTCGATCTGCACGGCGGCCTTCGTGCTCGCGGCGGCCGGCCTGCTCGACGGCCGGAAGGCGACCACCCACTGGCAGGTCGTCGACCAGTTCCGCCGGAGCTTCCCGCAGGTCGACCTCGACCCGGACGTGCTCTTCGTCGACGACGGACGGCTCCTCACCTCCGCCGGAGCCGCCTCCGGGATCGATGTCTGTCTGCACATCGTGCGCACGGACCACGGCAGCGCGCTGGCCAACGCGGTGGCCCGGCGGTGTGTGGTGCCGCCGTTCCGGGACGGCGGGCAGGCGCAGTACATCGAGCAGCCGATTCCCCAGCAGGGGGCGGCGAGCACGGCCGCGGCCCGCGCCTGGGCCCTCGAACACCTCGATGAGCCGCTCGCGCTGGCCGATCTGGCCCGGCGCGCCGGGATGAGCCTGCGCACCTTCGCCCGCCGCTTCCAGGAGGAGGTGGGCCTGAGCCCCGGCCGCTGGCTCATCCAGCAGCGGGTCGCCCGCGCCCGTCATCTGCTGGAGTCGACCGATCTGTCGGTGGATCAGATCGCCGGCGAGGTCGGCTTCGCCACGGGGGCCTCGCTGCGCCAGCATCTGCACGCGGCGATCGGTGTCTCCCCGCAGGCGTACCGCCGCACCTTCCAGGCGGCCCGCTGAGGAAGGTGCCGCTCACCGGCTGCGATGCAGGGCGACCAGCAACTGCCAGGACTGGTCGGCGATCTGACGCGGCGTCGCCTCGATCAGGTCGTGCAGCCAGTCCGCCAGCACGCCCGCGAAGGAGGCGGCCACCGCGGACGCCACCAGGGGCGCGTCCGCGGCACCCGCGAGTTCACGCTCGGCGAGGCTGCGGGCGCGCAGATCCCGATGCAGGACACGGCCGAGCGGGCCGCCGCCGCCCGGCGTGAGCAGCGTCCGGTAGAGGGCGGCGTGCGGGGCGAGCCCGGCGAAGAAGTCATGGAGTGCCGCCGGGGCGTGTACCGGGTCCGGTCGGCCGCGCCAGGCGTGCAGCGCGTCCACGGCCTCCCGTACGACATCGGCGCAGGCGTCGACGGCCAGTGCCTCCAGGTCCGCGTAGTGCACATAGAACGTGGCACGTCCGACCCCGGCCCGGCGCACCAGGGCGGCGACGCCGATCTCCTCCAGCGGGCGCTCGGCGCACTCCCGCAGCAGGGCCTCCCGTAGTCGTGCACGGGTGCGGGAGGCCCGGGGGTCCGCCGGCTCCGCCGCGGTCATCGCGCCACGAGCACGGCGGCCAGAGCGAGCGCACCGGGCAGCGCCTGGGCGACCAGGATCCGCCGGTTGGCGGTGACGGCCCCGAACACGCCCGCGATCACCACGCAGGCCAGGAAGAACACCTGTACCCGGAATCCGGTCGGGTCACCGGCCACGAGCCCCCACACCAGACCGGCCGCCAGAAACCCGTTGTACAGGCCCTGGTTGGCGGCCATCGGCGCGGTGGCACTCGCCATCTCCGGCGCGAACCCGTGCAGCCCGCGCCCGGGCTTCTTCTCCCAGAGGAACATCTCCATCACAAGGATGTACGCATGCAGCAGGGCCACGAGCCCCACCAGCACGTTCGCCACGATCTCCATCGACGACCGACCCCACCCCGAAGACAACTCACATGGACAGGTGTCCAGCATACCTGGACAGGTGTCTTGGAATTACCCGGACGTCTCCGGGCAGTGCGGCCCGGGCCGACTGAATGCGCAGGAGGGGGATATCCGGAGAGGGATACGGGCGGGGTCGCCCGCCCTGGGCACATAGGGAGGAAGCATGTCACCGGTCGTGGCGGGCGTCGTGGTCCTGGACTGCGCCGAGCCCGAGAAGCTCGCCGTGTTCTATCAGCAACTGCTCGGCGCCGAGGAGACCGACGCCACCGCGAACCGGGTGGAGATACGGAGCCCGGACGGGCTGCGGCTGGCGTTCCGCCGCGACGCGAACGCCACCCCGCCGAGCTGGCCCCGCCCCGAGAACTCCCTCCAGGTCCATCTGGACTTCATGGTCGACGACCTGGACGAGGCCGAGCGCAGGGTGGTCGGCCTGGGCGGCCGTCCGCTGGAGGCCAAGGACGCGGCGGGGCCGTTCGAGGAACGCGGCTACGCCGATCCCGCCGGGCACTCCTTCACCCTCTGTCTGACGAGGGCCACGGCGCCGAAGCGGGGCTGAGACGGCGCGTGGCCGCGCGGCGGCGCGGGACTCAGTCCCGGCCGCCCTTCGTCGTGGCCGGCCACGAACCCGTGGACCGCTCGATCGCCTTCGCCCCCGCGCGGTCCGCCACGCTGCGGGCCACGGCGAAGAGCGCGCCCTGGACGGCCGCCGCGAGCACTATCTCGCCCCAACCGCGGTCCTTGTCCAGTGCGTCGGGTGCGTTGTCCTCGTGTCGGATCGCCTTCCACGTCCGGCGGAAGGCGACCCCCGCGAGGGCACCGCTCGCCCAGCCGAGAGCGAACCCGACCGGCTTGTAGACCAGCGGGAGGCCGGCCTTCCCCTTCTTGCCCTTGGACACGTTCTCCTCCTTCGTCGTGTGCGTGGCCTTCGCCGCGCTCCTCTGTTCGTCCACCCGCTCCCCGGAGCGCTCTCAGGGCCGCCCGGAGACGGGGACCTCCTCGCCCGGCCGCACCGGTCGGGGCGGTGTCCCGTCCCCGAACGGGCGCCCGCCCAGCTGCTCCCGGCCGTGCGCCGAGAGCCAGCCGGCCAGCTCCGGTCCGAGCGGCACGATGCCGGTCGGGTTGATCCCCGTGTGGACCTCGTAGTAGTGCCGCTTGATGTGGTCGAAGTCGACGGTGTCCCCGAACCCGGGTGTCTGGAACAGGTCGCGGGCATACGCCCACAGCACCGGCTCCTCCGCCAGCTTCCACCGGTTGCACTTGAAGTGGCCGTGGTAGACGGGGTCGAAACGTACGAGCGTGGTGAACAGCCGGATGTCGGCCTCGGTGATCGTGTCGCCGACCAGGTACCGCTGCCCGGCCAGACGCTTCGACAGCCACTCCAGCCGGTGGAACACCGCGGTGCACGCCTCCTCGTATCCCTTCTGGTCGGTGGCGAACCCGGCCCGGTAAACCCCGTTGTTGAGGTCCTCGTACACGCCGTCCATCACGTCGTCGATCTCGTCGCGCAGCCGCTCGGGGTAGAGGTCGGGAGCCCCCTCGCGGTGCAGTGCCGTCCACTCGGTGGCCAGATCGAGGGTGATCCGCTGGAAGTCGTTGGTGACCAGTTGCCCGCTCGGCACGTCCACGATCGCGGGCACACTGACGCCGCCCGGATAGCCGGTCTCCCGGGCGTCGTAGGCCTCGCTGAGGAAGCGGATGCCGAGAACGGGGTCGCGGCCGTCGGCGTCGAGGCTGAACCGCCAGCTGCGGTCGTCCTGGATCGGATCGACGATGCCCATCGACAGCGCGTCCTCCAGGCCGAGCAGCCGCCGGGAGATCACGGCACGGCTCGCCCAGGGACAGGCCCGGCTGGCCACCAGTCGATAGCGGCTTTCCGTCACCGGCCAGCCGTCGCGCCCGTCCGCCGTGATCCGGTCGGCGAAATGGCTTCTGGACCGCTGGAACTTCTTCTTGCCGTATGCGCTGTTGCCGTCGCTCATTCCCCGCCTCCTGACGCGGGCGTTCGCCCGCACGGTGGTTGGGTTCCCCCTTTGTCCCCCGATTTACGTCCCGGCGCCGTGTGAGGTCGGTCGACGGGGGCAGTCGGGCGAGGTGAGCGGGACATCATCCGACGCGGACGAGCGGGAAGGGCCACGGACGGTGGAGGAGCCTCCGGACGGCGATGCGCCGAAACACAGGCCTGCGCGGCACGGCGGGGACTCGGACGGCAGGACACGTGTCACGGTGCTCGTGGCGCTCGGCGCGAACCTGCTGATCGCGGTGGCCAAGTCGGTCGGCGGACTGTTCGCGGGTTCGCCCGCGCTGTTGTCGGAGGCCGCGCACTCCGTCGCCGACAGTCTGAACGAGATCTTCCTGCTGGCCGCGCTGCACCGCAGCCGTCGCCCGGCCGACCGACGCCATCCCTTCGGCTACGGCAAGGAGCGGTTCTTCTGGTCGCTGCTCGCGGCCGTCGGCATTTTCGTGATGGGCGGCTGCTTCTCCTTCTTCCAGGGGCTCGAAGCCCTCAAGGGTGGCGCGAAGGAGTCGCACAGCGGCTATGTGGCCGGGTTCGCCGTGCTCGGGGTCGCGCTGCTGTCGGAGGGCGCCTCGCTGGTGCGGGCCCTGCACCAGGTGCACCGTCAGCAGGGCACGACCGCGCAGCGACTGCGCGACCCCGCGTTGCGCACGGTGCTCGCCGAGGACAGCACGGCGGTGCTCGGCGTGCTGCTCGCGATCGCCGGCATGTCGCTGCACATGGTCACCGGGAGCGTCGTGTGGGAGGCGTCCGCCTCGGTCGCCATCGGCGCCCTGCTCGTCTACGTCGCCTACCGGCTCGGCCGGGACGCCCGGGACCAGCTGATCGGCCAGGCCGCCGATCCGGAGCTCAGCGAGCGGATCCGCGCCCTGCTGACGGCACAGCCCGAGATCGACAGCGTGGAGGCGCTGCTCACCATGCAGCTCGGCCTCGGTTCCCTCCTGGTGGCCGCGCGTGTCGACCTGGTTCCCGGGCTGGACAGTGAGGAGGTCGAGGAGGCCGCGGTACGCATCAAACGCTCGGTCGCGCACACCGTCCCGGAGGCCGACCAGATCTTCCTCGACATCACGGACGCTCCGACCCGTGCGGCGGAGCGGCAGGCCCGCGGCGGTGCGGCGGGCCCCGCCGCCGCGAGGGAGTACGGCGGGAACTGACGGACGAGTGCCCGGCCGGTGGCCACCGCGAGGCGCGGTCAGACGGCTGTGGCGGGCCCGCCGGCGGTCTGTGCGTCGCGGCGTTCCTGCTCGGCCAGCCGACGCCGGGCGTCCGCCCAGTCGAGGGGCAGTTCCGCGGCCGGTACCTGCCAGAACGTGAAGACCGAGCGGCTCATCGTGGAGCGCAGACCGGCCATGACCGACCGGTGCGGCTCGGCCTTGGCATACGCGTACACGGCCTGCTCGCTCTCCCATGCCGACAGCGTCCAGAACGTGCGTTTGAACGGCTGGGCGACCAGCGAGACGCCGTACGCGCCCGGCGCGCTGCGGGCCTGCTTCCACGCCGCGAGCGACTTGAGGAAGAACCGCGGTACGTCGGCGAGTGAACGGACCTCCAGCCGGGAGGCCATCACGACGGCCTCGGCGTCCGACGGGGGATTGCCGACGGTGGTCCAGGGGAGTGTGGGCACGGCACGTCCTTCTTCCGGCGGGGAGTCGAGGGCACCGCGGTGCACGGAGACCGAAAGGGGCGCACCGCGGGCGGGCATGATCGGAGGCCCCATTGGATACCTCCACTATCCATGTTAGACAGTGAAGGTATCCAATGACCAGAGTGGAGCCGCCCCGATGCGTCTGTCCGAACTGAGCCGCCGCAGTGGCGTCTCCGTCACGACGATCAAGTACTACCTTCGTGAGGGCCTGCTCCCGCCCGGCCGTCAACTGTCCGCGACCCAGGCCGAGTACGACGAGGACCATCTGCGCCGGCTCCGTCTGATCCGCGCGCTCACCGGCCCGAGGGGCCTGTCCGTCAGCATCACCCGGGACCTCCTGGGCGCCCTGGAGGAGCACACCGGGGACATCCATGTGCTGCTGGGTCTCGCTCTCGGCGCGATCGGCCCGGCCGGGGAGCCGGGCGGCGACGCCCCGGCGGGCTCCCCCGAGCGGGGCGAGGTCGACCGGCTGGTGGACGAGTTGGGCTGGGCGGTCCACGCGGGTGCGCCGGCCAGGACCACCCTCGCCGAGACCCTGGCCTCGCTGCGTGGCCTCGGCGTCCCGCTCGACTGGCGTGCCCTGCTGCCGTACGCGCGGCTGGCGGAGCGGACCGCGGCGCTCGACTTCGACCAACTGGAGGGGATCGACGACTCGTTGGAGGTCATGGAACGCGCGCTGCTGCTGACCGTCCTGCTGGAGCCCGCGCTGCTCGCGCTGCGGCGCCTGGCCCAGGAGAACGAGTCGGCCCGCCGGCACGCCGGCGCCTGAACCGGGGCTCCGGCTGCCGCGTTCGACCCGGGGGGTCCGGCTCCCGTGCCGCACCCGGCGCACGCTCGCCCGGGGGCCACCGTCCGCCGTACCGGCCGCGGCACCCGGACCGTGCGACCGCCGTCCCCGCCGCCGGGCCGGGTTGAGGCAAAGTCCCCGATGGATCATTCTGGATCATATGGAAGAAGTCGCCGCCGCGGCGATCGTCGACGCCCGGGGCACGGTGACGGGATGGACCGAGGGCGCGCGGCGGCTGACGGGATACGCGGCCGAGGAGGTCGTGGGTCGCGCGGCGCAGGACCTGCTCGCCGAGGACGTGTCCCCGCCCGTGCTGACCGCGCTCACCGGCACCGTCGTCCTGCGGCACCGGGACGGTGGTTCCTTCCCCCTGCGCGTCAGCGCGTACCCGGTGCTCGGCGCGGACGGCGAGCCGCAGGGCTTCGTGGTGACCACGACGCCCGAGGCGGCGGAGTCGCTGGTGGTGGCCCTGGCGTATCAGCAGGCACCGGTCGCGATGTCCGTGTACGACACACAGCTGCGCTTTCTGCGCGCCAACGACAGGGCCGCCGAGCTCCTGGAGGCGGAGGCGGACACGCTGGCGGGACAGCGCTTCGCCGACCTCCTGTCCGAGGACGACGAGTCCGGCTGGCGCTTCAACCGCTCGTTGCGCCAGGTCGTCGAAACCGGGCGCCCCGTGCACTACGAGAACCACACCCGTCCCTCGACGCAGCACCATGAGCATGCCTGGACCATCGACATGTGGCCGGTGCAGGACGCCGCCGGCGAGGTGACCGCGGTCGCCGCGGCGGCCGTCGACGAGACCGAACAGTACTCGGCCCGCCGACGCCTGATGCTGCTGAACGAGGCCGCGGTCGCCATCGGCACCACGCTGGACGTGCCGCGCACCGCCGAAGAGCTGCTGGAGGTGGTGGTCCCGCCGTTCGCCGACTTCGCCAGCGTGGATCTGCTGGGCTGGGTCCTCGGCCAGGACGAACGTCCCACGGAACGTGACGACCCGGTCATGCGCCGGATCGCCCACCGGTCCGTCACCGAGGGGACACCCGAGGCCGCGGTCAGGCTGGGAGACGAGGACATCTATCTGCCGCACTCGCCTCCCGCACGCGCGCTGCGCGAGTGCCGGGCCGTGCTCCGCCGGGCGGGCGAAGCCGACTTCGACCGCTGGGTGCAGGAGCGCAACGCACGGGACGTCGGCGACCCCGCGGCCCGGAACGGCGCTCACTCCCTGATGGCCGTCCCGATCATGGCCCGCGACACGATCCTGGGCGTCGCGGTGTTCGTGCGCATCCGCAACCCGGACCCCTACGTGGCCGACGACACCGTCTTCGCCGAGGAGCTGGTCAGCCGGGCGGCCGTCTGCATCGACAACGCCCGCCGCTTCGCCCGTGAGCGGTCGACCACCCTGGCACTCCAGCACAGCCTGCTCCCGCGTGCCCTGCCCGGACCGGTCGGTCTCGAGGTGGCCCACCGCTATGTCCCGTCCGGGTCGACGGCCGGATTCGGCGGGGACTGGTTCGATGTGATCCAGCTGTCCGGCAGTCGGGTCGCCCTGGTCGTGGGAGACGTGGTCGGCCACGGCATCGGGTCAACGGCAACCATGGGCCGCCTGCGCACCGCCGTCCGCACCCTCGCCGACGTCGACCTCGCGCCCGACGAACTCCTCACCCATCTCGACGACCTGGTCTCCCACCTCGCGTCGGAGGGAGCCGGTGGCGAGGTCGCCGAACTCGGCGCCACCTGCCTGTACGCCATCTACGATCCCGTCTCGCGCCGCCTGGACCTGGCCGCGGCGGGACACCCCGCCCCGGCCGTCCTGCAGCCCGACGGCAGCGCACACCTCGTCACCATGTCGGCCGGCCCGCCCCTGGGCGTCGGCGGCCTGCCCTTCGAGTGCCTTCGACTGGAGCTGCCGGAGGGCTCGCTGATCGCCCTCTACACCAACGGGCTGATCAGGGGCCACAGGCGTGATCTGGACTGCGGCACCAACGCACTGTGCCATGCGCTGGAGGTGCCGAAGGACTCCCTCGACACCCTGTGCGACGCGGTGCTGAAGGCGGTGCTCCCCGACGAGCCCGGCGACGACGTGGCCCTGCTGTTGGCGCGCACCCGGGCCCTGGGTGCCGACCGGGTGGCCACCTGGGACGTCCCCACGGACCCGGCGTATGTGGCCACCGCACGGCAGAACGCCGTCGACCGGCTGGCCGAATGGGGCCTGGAGGAGGCCGCGTTCGTCACGGAGCTGGTGGTCAGCGAGCTGGTGACCAACGCGATCCGGTACGGCGGATCGCCCATCCGGCTGCGGCTGATCCGTGACCGTTCACTGATCTGCGAGGTCTTCGACGGCAGTTCCACCTCGCCGCATCTGCGCCGGGCACACGCCTTCGACGAGGGCGGCCGAGGTCTGCTGCTGGTCGCCCAGCTCACCCAGCGCTGGGGCAGCCGGCAGACCGACCAGGGCAAGACGATCTGGGCCGAACAGACCCTTCCCGACTGAAGTCCCCGCGACACACGGACGGGCCGCACGGCGAGAGCGCCGCGCGGCCCGCCACTGCCTGAACTCACTTCCCGGTGGGCTCCAGCACGAAGAGGGGGATCTCCCGGTCCGTCTTCTTCTGGTAGTCGGCGTACGGCGGGTAGGCGGCCACGGCTCGCTCCCACCACTGCGCCTTCTCGTCTCCCGTGACCTCACGGGCCGTCATCTCCTGGCGCACCGGCCCGTCCTGGAGCTCCACCGTGGGGTGCTCCGTCACGTTGTAGTACCAGACCGGGTGCTTGGGCGCGCCGCCCAGCGAGGCCACCGCGGCGTACCGGCCGTCGTGCTCCACGCGCATCAGCGGAGTCTTGCGGATCTTGCCGCTCCTGGCCCCGAGGGTCGTGAGGATGATCACCGGCATCCCCGTGTCCTGGAGGGTGGTGCCCTCGGTGCCACCGGAACGCTCGTACAGATCCACCTGTTCGCGCACCCACTGCGTCGGGCTGGGTTCGTACTCGCCCTCAAGAGGCATGTCATCCGTCCCATCGTCGCGTACGACTGTTGTCGCGTCCGCCGCACGGCGGACCCACCGTCCTGCCGCGCGAACGCATGCTTCGTGATTCAACACCAGTCGCGCCCGGTTTCATCCACACCACGCTTCCGGCCCGGACCCCGGATCGCGGCCTCACCCGGGACCGGTCAGCACCCGCACCGCCAGCGCCGCGATCACCGTGCTGGAGACGAGCGCCGTCACCAGTCGCCCGCGCCGCCCGGTCAGCACCCGGCCGAGCAGCGCACCGCCCCCCGCCAGCGCCAGCTGCCAGCTCGCGGACGCGGCGAACGCCGCGAGGACGAACAGCCCCTGCTCCAGCGGCCGTACGGAGTCCGTGGCGTGGCCCCCCAGCACCAGCGCGGCGAAGTAGATCACCGTGGTCGGGTTCAGCAGGGTGACGCCGAGCAGTCCCAGATACGCCCGCCCGGGTCCCGCCGGTGCCGCGCGCTCCGGGACGGCCCGCCCCTCGGAGCGGTACCGGCGCAGTGCGCCGACGGCGCCGCGCACGGCGAGGACGGCCAGCACGAGCGCGGACACCCGGCGCAGGGGGACCAGTACCGGTTGCAGGGCGGCGGCGAGGGCGGTGCCGCCGACGGTCGCCGCCAGGGCGTAGATCCCGTCGGCGGTGGCGACACCGAGCGCGGCGCACACGCCGGTGCGCAGGGACGTACGGGCGGAGAGGGAGAGGAGATAGGCCGAGACCGCTCCGACGGGTACGGCGATGCCGTATCCCGCGACCAGTCCCGCCACCAGCGCGGCGGTCACGACCGGCGCGGCGAGAGCCTCCGGGGACGGCCGGACTGCTGCTGTCGGCCCCGGCCGGAACATGCGGGGGCGAGGGACGGGGGCAGCACGGTGTCGGCGGTGAACATGCGCCGATCCTTCAGGAGCGGCGGATGCGCGGGCAAGCGAATTACCATGGTCGGTGCGGGGCGCGCGACGCGCTTCCGCAGGGTGCGGCGGTACGGGCGGCCCGCCGACGGCGACCCACGGCCCACGTCGGCCGTCTTCGCCCGGTCGCCGACGACAAGCTTCGGCCACATACGGCATCCGGCGGATCTGGCCGAACTTCGAGTGGCCCTGTAGATGCCTCGGGCATCTAATTGATGATGACCGGCAAGAGCGAATCTTCGCCCTGCGAGGTCATACATTGCGAGGTCATACATGACGAAACCCGCTGTGACCCAGTCAGAACCCGTCGCCTTCCCCCAGGACCGCACCTGCCCCTACCACCCGCCCGCCGCCTACGACCCCTTGCGCAGCGAGCGGCCCCTGACCCGCGTCACGCTCTACGACGGACGCGACGTCTGGGTGGTCACCGGCCACTCCACGGCCCGGGAGCTCCTCTCGGACCCGCGCCTGTCCTCCGACCGGAACAGGGACGCGTTCCCGGCGACCAACCCACGCTTCGCCGCCGTCCGCGACCGCAGGGTGACCCTGCTCGGCATGGACGACCCCGAGCACCGCACACAGCGCCGCATGCTGGTTCCGAACTTCACGCTCAAGCGGGTCAACGTCCTGCGCCCGCGCATCCAGGAGACCGTCGACCGGCTGCTGGACGCCGTGGAGGCGGCCGGCCCGCCGGTCGAGCTGGTGAGCGCCTTCGCGCTGCCCCTGCCGTCGATGGTGATCTGTGCGCTGCTCGGCGTCCCCTACGCCGACCACGAGTTCTTCGAGGAGCAGTCCCGCAGGCTGCTGCGCGGCCCCACCCCGGCCGACACCCAGGACGCCCGCGACCGCATGGACGCCTACCTCGGGGACCTGATCGACGCCAAGCACGAACAGCCGGGGGACGGACTGCTCGACGAGCTGATCCAAGAGCAGCTGCGCGACGGAGGACTGGACCGGTCCGAGCTGGTCTCGCTGGCCACGCTGCTGCTGATCGCCGGGCACGAGACGACCGCGAACATGATCTCCCTCGGTACGTTCACCCTGCTCCGGCACCCCGAGCAACTCGCCGAGCTGCGGGGCGACCCGGGTCTCATGTCCGCCGCGGTCGAGGAGCTGCTGCGCTTCCTGTCCATCGCCGACGGGCTGATTCGGGTGGCGACCGAGGACATCGAGGTCGCCGGGTGCACCATCCGCGCCGACGAGGGTGTGCTGTTCTCCACGTCCGTCATCAACCGGGACACCGCCGCCTTCCCCGAGCCGGATCTGCTGGACTGGCACCGCACCAACCGCCACCATGTCGCCTTCGGGTTCGGTATCCACCAGTGCCTCGGCCAGAACCTGGCGCGGGCCGAGCTGGAGCTCGCCCTGAGCACCCTGTTCGACCGGCTCCCCGGGCTGCGGCTGGCCGCCCCGCCGGAGGAGATTCCCTTCAAACCGGGCGACACGATCCAGGGGATGCTGGAACTCCCCGTGACCTGGTAAGAGGCTGTCGGCCATGACAGATGACATCTCCATCTCCATCGACAGGGACGTCTGCATCGGTGCGGGCCAGTGCGCCCTGACCGCGCCGGGCGTCTTCACCCAGGACGACGACGGCTACAGCGAGGTCCTGCCCGGCAAGGAGGACGGTGGCGGCGACCCGCTCGTGCGGGAGGCGGCACGCGCCTGTCCGGTGAGCGCCATCACCATCAGCGAGAAAGGAGTCGAGGCTTCCCGGGCGAGCTGACCCCGCTGCGGCTCCGAGTCGAGGACATCGAGGACAGCGGGGGACGCCCCAGGAGCCGTCCTCGACAGCCACCGTCGGCCCACGCGGGCCCCACCGTGACCAGGGGGTGTCTGACAATTCGCGCCGGATCAGCGCGCGGCGTCCGGCGCAGGGCGCACCTCCCGGCGGCAGCCGGGGGAGCGTCGCAATGCGGTGGATCATCCGCGTACCGGACGTACTCGGGTGATCCGGCAACGCGGCGAGCGTGCCTGGGGGCAGGGCACCTCCCAGCCGCCAGGCCGGGGGAGTCGCGTGCCCGGCGGGAATTGTCAGACACCCCCGAGCGGCGGTCCGCCGTGGTCCGGCGGTGGCGTCCGGCCTGCCGGAGCGTTACCGGTAGGCCGCCAGCAGCAGCCCCGCGGCCCGGCCCGCCTGATCGGCGGGCTCCGTGGAGGCCTCCGTGCCCGCGGTCACGATGGCGCCCTCGGCCAGCAGGAACAGCTGGTCGCCGAGGTGGGCGGGCAGCCCGGCATCGGACACCAGACCGGTCAGATACGCCCTGAAGGCCCGCTTGTGGGCGCGTACGAGAGCCAGCACCCGGGGCGATGTGGCGCCCAGCTCGCCGTACGAGTTGATCCAGGCGCAGCCGCGGAACCCGGGCTCGGCGAACCACTCCCGCAGCCAGGCGAACACGGCTTGAATGCGCTCCACGGGGTCCGTGTGCCGGTCCACGTGCTCCGTCAGCCGCTGCCGCCAGCGGACGTCACGCCGCTCCAGATAGGCCTCGACCAGCTGCTCCTTGGCGGGGAAGAGCTGGTACAGCCGCTTGAGCGACACACCTGAGGTGCCGCGGATGTCGTCCATCCCGACGCTCTGTATGCCACGGCCGTAGAACAGCTTCTCCGCCGCGTCCAGCGCCCGGTCGCGGGCGACTTCGCTGTCCATGCACGAACTCCTTCCGGGGTCCCCGACCGAGAGAACCGGCGTTCTCAACGGTAGCAGCGCCCCGGCGCACCGCATGGTGCCGGGTATGCGGCCTAGAGTGCAGGCGTGAACCAGGACGTCTCGAAACCCTTTCTGTACGTCGTCGTCTGTGCCGCGGGCGTCGCCCAGGGCGTCGGCAAACTGGTCGCGGCCGCCCTGGAGGACGGCTGGGAGGTCGGGGTCATCGCCACCCCGCTCGCCCTGCGCTTCTTCGACACCGACGATGTCGAGGCAAGGACGGGCCACCCGATCCGGTCCGCCTGGCGCGCACCGGGCGACCCCCGGCCGTTCCCGGACCCGGACGCTGTCGTCGTGGCCCCGGCCACCTTCAACACCGTCAACAAATGGGCCGCCGGGATATCCGACACTCTGGCCCTGGGCGTCCTGTGCGAGGCGTACGGGCTCGGTGTGCCGATCGCCGTCCTGCCCTGTGTGAGCGAGGCGCTGGCGGCCCATCCCGCCTACCGCGCCAGCCTCGAACGGCTGGGCGGCATGGGGGTCCGGTTCGGGGACCCGTACGCCGGAGAGACGGACGAGGACGGCGGGCGTCCCGAGTTCCGGTGGGAGCGAGCCCTGGACCTGCTCCGTCAGCGCTGAGAGCGGAGACCGCCGCGGCGCTCTACTGTCGTTGCATGACCGGAGACCGCTTCGTGCCGGCCGTGCACGACCACGGCGGAGAAGGGCCGCCCCTGCTGCTCCTGCACGGTGCCGGACGCACACTCGCCGACTGGGCCGCCGTCGCACCCCTGCTGGTACCGCACCACCGGGTGGTGGCCATGGATCTGCGCGGCCACGGTCACTCGCCCTCCGGCCCGTGGCGCCTGCCCGAGGTGCTCGCGGACATCGAGGAGGTTCTCGCGGTCCACGGGATCCCCGACGCCCTTCCCGTAGGGCACTCCCTCGGTGGCATGCTCGCCGTGCGGTACGCGCTGGAGCACCCGGACGTCACCCCCGGCGCGGTGAACCTCGACGGATTCGGCTGGGGGCGCCCGGACCAGTACGTGGGTCTCGACCCGGACCATGTCGTACAACGCCTCGGCCAACTCAGGGAGTTGAGCATCGCCGCCCAGAAGAGGGAACTGCCCGCGGACGGGCTCAGAGGCCTGCTCGCCGAGGAGCGCGTGATCTCCGAACAACTGGGCATTCCCTATGAGTTGCTCGAGGCCGGTGTGCTGCGCTCGGTGCGGGAGCGGGACGACGGGATCCTGGAGCTGCGCCCCGGCCGGAGCGAGATGCTGCAGATGTGCGCGGTGATCGACTCCCTCGACCTCTTCGCCCTCTTCCGCAGGATGACCGCTCCGCTGCTGCTCGTCCGCGCCCGGCGGCAGGTGCCCCGCGTTCCGGGTCTGGACTGGTTCGACCACATGAGGGCCGCCTACGCCAAGGGGCTCGCCCGGGACCTGGCCGCGCTGGCCGAGGAGCGGCCGAACGTCACGGTCACCCCTGTCGACGCCACGCACGCCATGCTGCTGGAGAACCCCCGGGCGGTCGCCGAGGCGATCCTCGACTTCGCCTCCTGAGGGCCTTGGCCCGGTGCGGGCCGGCGGCGAACTCTGTGCCGCACGGGCCCACGCCCTCTCGGTCGACGGTACGGTCTCACCGTCCGACTGTCCTGGCGGCCTTCGGTGGTGGGTTCCCGGCCGACGGGCGGTTCGCCTCGGTCAGTGCGCGCGCGGTCGACCAGGCCGTCGATGTGGTCCGATGTCAGTGGTCCGACGCCGAACAGCACCCGGCGGCCCCCACCGGCGCCGACCTCGCCAAGGCGACGGTCCGACTCGGCTTCGGGCCCGTCCCCGGGCCGATGGCGGCGTTGATCCACCTCACGGAGGTGCTCGTCCACGGGGTGGACCGGGCGACAGCCGTCGGCCGCACGGCCGTCGTCGACCAGCGGCTGTGCGAGGACCTGCTCGCGCACATACGGCGCCCCGGTATGGACGCGTTCCGCAGGCCCGGAATGTTCGGGCCGGAGAATCCGGCCGCGGAGGGCGCGGCGGCGCACGTGCGACTGCCGGCGTTCCTCGGGCGGCAGGTCTGAGACGGAAACGGGTGCGTCGCCGGTGGCGGCGCACCCGCCGGGCGCTCACCGCTCGGCACAGCGCCGGACCGCCGGATGAATTTCCGGGAGAGCGAAGCGGACAACCCGGTATTTCCAACGCCGATTCCCGTTCTACTGACTTTCTGTCAACTCACCGGCGGCGCACAGGAATGCAAAACTGAGGACCTGTCTTGTTCGTGCTCGGCGACCTGTGCAAAAGTGTCACTGTCGGCGCGCGGACCATTCCCTTTATCGCAGCGCGGCCGACGTTGTCGTGCACCGTCCGCTTCACCGGAGCTGCCTCGGGCGAGTGTTCGATATGCCGGATAATCCTCAGGGCACTTCCCCATGCGTGATCGGTCGGGTGGTGCCTCCATTGGTATGTACTAAAGAACTTCCGTGCGGGCTTTGGAGGAACGTGGACGCGCAAGGCGGGGCTCAGCGGAATTCCCCGGACTCCTTCCCGTCGTACGACGCTACGGACGAACAGCTCGCCGCCGAGCTGAAGAAGTCCGCCGGCAAGAGGCCCGTGCACCATCCGGTCGGCGAACTGCTCGGCCGCCACTGGGAGGCCGCCTACTCCTACGCCCGGTTGTGCACGGACGGCGCCCACCCCGCCGGAATGCTCACCACGGCGGCATTCACCCGGCTCTTCGAGGACTCCGCCCGGCAGGGCGGGCCCACGGCCGCGTGGCGGCCCCACCTGCTCGTCACCATCCGGCGTCTCGCGGGGGAGTGGCTCACCGACCACCGGCACGCCCTGCTGCACCCCGACCTCCGCTCCGACCCCGCGAGTGGCGAGCGTGCCGCGGTGCGGCTGCTGCCCCCCGAGACCCGTCGACTGGTGTCGCGTGCCTTCCAGCGGCTCCCCGAGCCCGCCCGCTGTCTGCTGTGGCACACCGAGGTCGAACACGATGAACTCGCCGTCCCCGCCGCGCTGTTGGGTCTGGGGACGGCCGACGCCGCGGTACGGGTGGACCGCGCGCGTGAGCAGTTGCGCGAGGGGTGTCTGGACGTCCACCGCGAGTCCGCCCCCGACGGGGAGTGCCGTCGCTATGCGGGCCTGCTGGACGCCTCCCTGCGCCGGGAGGACGGCGTGCTCGATCCCGACCTGCGCCGTCATGTCGACGGCTGCATCCACTGCCACCACGCCGCCGAGCAGTTGGAGGGCTTCCACCGGCGCCTTCCGCTGCTGCTCGCGGAGGGCGTGCTCGGCTGGGGTGCGCAGGCCTACCTGGAGACGAAGAACGAGCCCGGCGCGGGGTCCACGCCACCGGCACCGCCCGTGATGTCCCTCGTCGGCGGGGAACCCCTGGTCGGCGGGGAACCCCTGGTCGGTGGGGAACCCTTGGTCGGTGGGGAACCCTTGGTCGGCGGGGAACCCCTGGTCGGTGGGGAACCCTTGGTCGGTGGCGAGCCTCCGGTCGGTGGGCAACCCCTCGTCGGTGGCGAACCCCTCGTCGGCGGGGAGCCGCTGGTCGACCCGGCCGACGGACGCCCCCGGGCCACCACCGCAGCCGACCCCATGGCCTCCGCCGGCCCGGCCGTTCCCGGTGCTCAGGGCGCCCCCGCGACGGACGGCCCGGACAGCGACGCCACCATGCCGGCCGCCGCAGGCCGGCGCTCCGCCAACAGGCGCAAGACCCCCCGGCGTTCGCCGCGTCGCCGGCAACTCACCCTCGCCGTGGCCACGGTGAGCGCGCTCGTCCTCATACCGCTGGCCGTGTGGTCCGGCGCGAGGTCGGGCGGGGGCGCCGCGACCGGCAAGGGCACGCCGTCCCGTGTGCCCAGCCCGGGAGCGTCGAGCGGCTCCGGATCGCCCTCCCTGATCGGCGCCGCCGCCGATGTGCCCACCGGCGCCTTCGAGGGCCGGCTGCGCGACGAGGACAGCGGTCTGTGCATCGGCCTCGGCCAGGACAAGGCGGTCGTCGGCGCCGAGGCCGTGCTCCTGTCCTGCGCGTCCTCCGTGACCCAGCAGTGGGCCTACGAGACCGACGGACTGCTGCGCAGCGTCGCCGCACCGGATCTGTGCCTCGACTCCCATCTCGGCTACTCGGTCCAACTCGTCGCCTGCGCGGGGGCCACGGGGTCCGCGGCGAAGAACGTCCGCTACGACTTCACCCTCCAGGGCGCGCTGGTACCGCGCTTCGACCAGGACCTGGCCCTGACCCCCGCCTCCTCCTCCCGAGGTGCCTCGCTCGTACTCAAGCCGCGGACCGGGGACGACACCCAGCGCTGGCATGCGGACATCTCGAACACGCTCCGGATGCAGACGGCCGACTGG
Organism: Streptomyces sp. NPDC001222; assembly: GCF_042896945.1. Lineage (NCBI taxonomy): Bacteria > Bacillati > Actinomycetota > Actinomycetes > Kitasatosporales > Streptomycetaceae > Streptomyces > Streptomyces sp. NPDC001222. The sequence continues at coordinate 249,890 of NZ_JBIAXT010000006.1, read as the reverse complement.
GGCGCCGTGGCCTCACCGACGCCCACGGCGGCGCACGACGCCGAGCCGTCCCGCGCGGCGGCCCCGGCGAGCGCGAGCACACCGTCGCGGACCGCCGCCCCGAGCGCGAGCGCATCGGCGAGGGACCGGCCCCTCTCCGGGAGCGAGGGCGGCTGCTCGGGCCCGTACTGCCCGCCGGACGGCGCGAGCGGCGGGGGCGGCCACGGTGGCTGGGGCGGGCACCACGGCTGGAGCGGGAACCACGGCTGGGATCCGTCCGGGGGCCGAGACGGCCACTGACCGGGACCGGCCGCCGCCTCACTGCACCAGACTCAGCTCGGCCCAGATGACCTTGCCCTCGGTGGTGTGGCGGCTGCCCCAGCGCTGGGCGAGCTGAGCCACCAGCAGCAGACCGCGACCGCCCTCGTCGTAGGTCCGCGCCCGGCGCAGATGCGGGGCGGTGAGGCTGCCGTCGGACACCTCGCAGATCAGCGTGGTGGCGTCATGGATCAGCCGCAGCCGGATCGGACGTTCGCCGTAGCGGATGGCGTTGGTGACCAGCTCGCTGACCACCAGCTCGGCGGTGAACGCGGCCTCGGTCATCCGCCACACCTCCAGCCGCCCCACGACCTGCCTGCGGACCGTGGCGACCAGTGCCGGATCGGAGGGGATCTCCCAGGTCTGCACCTGCGCGGAGGGCAGCCCATGGGTGCGGGCGAGCAACAGGGCCACATCGTCCGGAACACCGCCCGCGGGCAGCAGGGTGTGCAGGATCCGGTCGCAGGTGTCGTCCAGCGAGCCCCGACCGGCGGAGGATCCGGCGAGGGTCGAGCACAGCAGCCGGTGGTTCGTGTCGATGTCACGCTCACGGCTCTCGATCAGCCCGTCCGTGTACAGCCCGAGCACCGTGCCCTCGGGCAGGTCGACCTCGGTGGATTCGAAGGGCAGCCCGCCGAGTCCCAGGGGCGGCCCGCCCGGCAGTTCGATCTGCTGGGCCGCCTGGCCCGGCGGCACCATCACCGGGGCGGGATGGCCCGCCCGCGCGAGCGTGCACCGACGCGAGACCGGGTCGTAGACCGCGTACAGGCAGGTGGCACCCACCTCACCGGTCGGGCCCTCGAGCCCCGTCTCCTGGGACATGCGTATGACGAGATCGTCGAGCTGGGTGAGCAGTTCCTCCGGCGCCAGATCGATGTCGGCGAGCGTCCGCACGGCGGTGCGCAGCCGCCCCATGGTGGCGGAGGCCTGGACACCGTGCCCGACCACGTCGCCGACCACCATGGCGATCCGCATCCCGGACAGCGGGATCACGTCGAACCAGTCGCCGCCCACACCCGCGCGGGCCGCGGGCAGATAGCGGGAGGCCGCCTCCAGCGCGGCGGTGGACGGCAGACTGCGGGGCAGCAGACTGCGCTGGAGCGCGAGTGCCGTCTCGCGCTCGCGTTCGAACCGCCGGGCGTTGTCGATGCAGACGGCGGCCCGCGCGGTGATCTCCTCGGCGATCAGCACATCGTCCGGAGTGAAGGGGTCCGACCGCCGGAACCGTCGCAGCACGGCCACCCCGAACGTCCCGCCGCGGGCCTGGATGGGGACCGACATCGTGGAGTGCACGCCGAGTTCGCGGACGCGTCTGCCGCGGTCCCGGTCCCATTCGAGCCACTCGGTGAGCGTCGTGGCGAGATTGGTGGCCACCATCGTCCGGCCGGCCACCAGCGAGGACGCCTGCGGGGACGACGCGGGGTACCGGCCGACCTGGCCGGGCTCGATCAGTGCCTCCGGGCAGCCCGGGGTGATCGACTGATGGGCGGCGCGGCACAGCGTGACCGGCGGGGTGACCGAGGAGGGCCCCGGCCGGGACCCGTCGCCCGGTGGCTCCAGCAGATCGACGCTGACGAAGTCGGCGAGCGCGGGCACGCACACATCGGCCAGCTCCTGTGCCGTTCGGGTCACGTCGAGGGTGGTCCCGATGCGGACGCTGGCCTCGTTGACCAACTGCAGCCGCTCCCGCGCCAGATACTGCTCGGTGAAGTCGTGCGCGGTGACACACACGCCGCGCACCCGGCCGTGGTCGTCGACCAGCGGCGCGAACCGGGACAGCCAGGCATGCGCCAGACTCTCGCCGCCGCTGCGCCGGCGTGTCTGCACATCCCGGCTCCGGCCGGTCTCCAGGACCTCGCGGGCCTCGCTCTCCAGATCCTCGCTCTCGGGTCTGCCGCTGATCTCCGTCAGCCGCAGACCGCGGATCCGCTCCCGCGGGAGTCCCACCAGGTCCGCCATCGCCTCGTTGCACGCGTACAGCCGCAGGTTCCCGTCGAAGACGGCGAGGGCGCAGGGCGACCAGTTCAGTGCCGTGCGGAGCGGCCGGTCGTCCTCCAGCAGGCGGTCCAGGTCGCCGAGCGGGGTGACGACCAGCCATGCGCCGCCGTGCTCCTGCGGACGATGATGGCCCAGCAGCCACATCGGCAGGGTGCCGCCGTCGTGGTGACGCAGCTGCACCGTGCCGCTCCAGCGGGTACCGTCCGGCTCGGCTCGCGGTACCGGGCTGCCCGGGACGAGCAACTCCGCGGCGGGGCGGCCCTCGGCCTCCCCGGGCGCATACCCCAGCAGTCGGCGTGCGTCCTCGTTCCAGTGCATCAGGATGCCGTTGTCGTCGATGACTGCCCGAGCCGTGGCGGCTTCGCCTGGAGGATGGACCGGGCTCATCGCCACTCCCTTGCGCACACTCTCGGTGAACAAGTGCATCGCTCGTGTTCCAGCCTAGTCCGTGGCCGGAATACACACCCCCGAAGCCGACGGCCGGGAGAGCGGCGGCGGGTCGACCGGCTCGCCGGTCCGCCCGCCCCATCCCGTCCCCGCCCGTTCGACGGGCCGCTCACCTGCTTCCGGTACCTCTCTAACCCTCTTCCCACCTGCGGCTATTTACCGCCGAGTACCCGAGAGGTACCGTGTGGGGCATGCCAGCCCTCAACGTGGAGTTCAGTGATCGGGAGCTAGCGGACCTGCGACGGATCGCCAAGGAGCGCGGTACGTCGATGAAGGCCCTGGTACGCGAGGCAGCCGCGGCCGACATCGCGCGGCATCGGGCCCTGCAGGAGGGCGCCGAGGCGTTCCGCCGGTTCTTCGAGGGGCACGCGGACGAGTTCGCTGCGGCCTTCCCCGAGGACGAGCCGCCCACGAGGAGTGAGGGGCAGGACGCCTGACCCATGGCCGCCGTCCTCCATGTCGATGTGCCATGGCTGCTGCAGCGCCATGAAGAGGTCCTTCCCGACCAGCCCGTCATCAACGACTTCTCCGCGTTGGTCGCCGCGGTCGCCCGCCACCGTGTGGACCCACCCCGTCTCGGTGTGGACTCCGATCCGGCCTGGCGCGCCGCCGCCCTGCTGCACACGCTGACCCTGCTCAAGCCGCTGCCGTCGGCGAACGCGCGCTTCGCCTGTGCCACGGCGGTCGCGTACATGTTCGTCAGCGGTGTCGGCATCGATCCGCCGTACGGCGCCCTGGTCGACCTCGCGCGCGATCTCATCTCCGGCAAGACCGATGTCTACGGGGCGGCGGACCGGCTGCGATCCTGGCAGATCTGACCTACGGCCTTCCCGCAGGAAAGCCGTCACCCGCGCCCCGGGGAATGCCGGCGCGCGGGGCTCGGGGAATGCCGGTGTGCCGGTGTGGGGAATGCCCGTACTCGACGGTGTGGGCAATGCCCGTACTCGAGGCCGCAGGCATTGTCGGCGGGTGCGGTGCGGGGATTACCGGCACCCGGGGCCGGGGATCGGCGGTACTTGGGCCACGGGTGCGCCGAAAGCCGGTGCGAACGCGCCGAGTTGCCGACCCGACCCGCCCTGGTTTTTCCCTGATACCGATGTTGTTCAAGCGCCTTGTTGGCCCTGAGCGACCTGTGCGAAGGTGACCTTCGCGCGCAGGGGCCATGGCCGCTCGGAATCGCCGCTCTCCGTTTTGGGCCGCCGGCGAGCTCACAAAGCTCATCACCCGGCGGCCGTCGTGCGGCATTCCCCGCGCCGTGTACCCGGCGCCCCCGCCGCGATGGTCCCCACACGCCAGGGCCCTTTCGGCGACCCGAACCCCGTGTGCCGCCTTGTGCCTTGGAAGGAACCCGCTCAGTGCACACCCCCCACCCCCCGCGTCCGTCCCGTCCTCCGCGCCGCCCCGGCCTGACCCTCGGGGAATCCGACGAGGTCCTGGCCTCCCGGCTCAGGGGCCGGCCCGTGGGCGAGGTCCCCGAGCCCGTCGCGCTGCTGATGGCGCGGCACTGGCAGCCCGCGCACGAGTACGCGGTCATCTGCCTCGCCTCCTCGGCGGACATCGCCTCGATGGTCACCGCCACCGCCTTCCACCGGATCCTCGGCCAGCTCATGCGTTCCGCGTCCGCGGGCGCGTTGCGGCCCCGGATTCTGGTGGCGGTACGGGACACGGTCGGGGACTGGGCCGCCGACGAACGGATATCGGAGGTGCTGCGCGAGCTGAGAAAGCCGGCGGGGGGCCGGGGCATGCGCGCGGCGAAGTCCCTGACTCCCGAGAACCGCGTCCTCGCCCGGCGCGCCTTCGAGGCGCTTCCCGAACTCGACCAGTGCCTGCTGTGGCACATCGAGGTCGAGGCCGAGGACGTGTTCGTCCCGGCGGCTCTGCTGGGCATGACCCCCGGGGCCGCGGCGGGAGCGCTGGAGCAGGCCCGTGATCAGTTCCGGGCCGGCTGTGTACGGGCCCACCGGGAACTGGCCCCGACCGACGAATGCCGCTTCCACAACCGACTCCTCGACGTCCCTCTGCGCCGCGGCGGCGCGCTGTTGCCCGATGTGCAGCAGCACCTCTTCGAGTGCCCCTACTGCCGCTCCGCCGCGGAGCAGCTGAGCCATTTCGAGGGCGGGCTCGGCGGACTTCTCGCTGAAGCTGTCCTCGGCTGGGGAGCACGCCGCTATCTCGACTCCCGGCCCGGCCGCACGCCGTCCCGGGCCGCCGCCCGGACCGGGGCGGGCCCCGGCGGCAGACACGCGGGCGGCGGGCGCCGCCGCCTGCTGTCCCGGATCCCCCCGCAAGGTCGCCGATTCCTGGCGGACGAGCGGAACACCAGGGCACTGCTGACCGGGGTCGGCGTCACCGCCGCCGTCGCCCTCGCCTCCCTCCTGGTGGCCGGCGTGTGGTCGGACGACGGTGGCGCCGACCCCGTCGCCTCCACCAGCGCGAGCGGCAGGACCGGGACGCTCTCGGCCGGTCCCGACTCCGCGCCACCGCCCGGCGCCGCCGGACAGTCCGTCGCCCCGCAGCGGACCCGGCTGCGCAATGTCGCCGCGGGCCTCTGCCTGGACGTCCGCGGCACGGTCCGGGCCGGCGCGGAGACCCGGCTCGCGGCGTGCACGACGGCGTGGACCCAGCAGTGGTCGTACGAGGGCGACGGTCTGCTGCGCAGTGTCGCCGACCCGGGTCTCTGCCTCGACTCCCGTGCCACCGACGGGGTCGTGAAGCTCGCCCAGTGCGTCGACGCGGGCGAGGCGGGCGCCGACGACGTCCGCTACGACCTCACCGTGCGGGGCGAGTTGCTGCCGCGCAGGGCCGAGAACCTCGCCGTCGCACCCGCGAGCACCGACCCCGACACCGATGTCGTCGTCAAGGCCCGCGACGGCTCCGACACCCAGCGGTGGACGACCGACGGCCGGTCGGCGGCGCCCCGGTCGCTGTCCGTCGCCGGGACGGACGAGCAGCCGACCACCCCGGTCCCGCGTGGTTCCGGTCCCGCGCGGGCCCAGTCCCCGCGCTCGACCGCGCTCTCGCCGGCCCGACGGACGACGACGTTCTGAACGCCCCGGCACCGGCGGGCACGCCGCTCCGCCCGCCGGGCCGTGGCAACCCCCACGACCCGACCCTGACACTCCGTCAGGAGACGGTGTCCCGGGGCTCCTTCCCGGCCAGGAAGTCGGCCGCGTTCTGCACGGCCGCCAGGGCGATCCGCACCAGGGTCTCCCGGGTGACCCCGGCGACATGCGGGGACAGCACCACGTTCGGTGCCCTGAGCACCCGGAGGGCCGCGGTGGGCGGTTCGGGGTCGAAGACGTCGAGGCCCGCCCCGGCCAGCGCGCCCCGCTCCAGTGCGTCCGCCAGGGCGTCCTGGTCGATGAGGGCGCCCCGCGCCGTGTTGATCACGAACGCGGTCGGTTTCAGCAGGGCAAGGCGGTCTGCGTCGAGCAGATGCCGGGTCTCCTCCGTGAGCGGCGCGTGCAGCGTCACATAGTCGGATGTGCGCAGCAGTTCGTCGAGGGGGACATGGCGCGCCCCGCCGAGCCGGGCCTCCGTCGCCGCGTCCACGCCCTCGGGTCCCGCGTACAGGATCCTCATGTCGAAGGCGACCGCGCGCTGCGCGACCTCCAGGCCGATATGGCCGAGTCCGACGATGCCGAGGGTCTTGCCGGACAGCTCGGTGATGGACTGCTGCAGCCGCGGCAGCGCCCAGTCGGCGTCGACGAGCGCGGTGTGCGCCGGCACCAACTGTTTGGCCAGGGCGAGCATGAGCGCGAAGGTCTGCTCGGCCACGTTCTGCTTCTCCGCGCCGCTGGAGCCGATGTTGCACACGGGCACGTCGTGGGCGCGGGCCGCGTCCAGGTCGACGTAGTCGAAGCCATGGCTAGCACACTGGACGAGTTCCAACTCCGGTGCGGCAGCGATGTGTTCGGCCGTGACCGGGGCGAGGCCCGTGACGATCACGTGCGCCGCGCGCAGCGCCGCCGGGTCCTCGTCGGTCCGCTCCACCACGGTGACGTTCGCCTCGCCGGGGAAGACGGCGGAGAGCGTGGCGCCTGCCGTGCGCCCGCCGACGTGGGGCGAGATGACGGCCAGCACGTTCTTGAGGTCGGTCATGAGGTCTCCTCGATCAGATCGGCGGGGCCGAGGGTGGTGGGGCGGGCGTGCCCGGACAGGGCGAGCGTGAGGTCGAACTCGGCGAGCAGACAGCGGATGACGTGCTCGACACCCGCCTGGCCGTCGAGCCCCAGTCCATAGGCGTACGGCCGTCCCACGAGCACCGAGCGCGCGCCCAGCGCGAGCGCCTTGAAGATGTCGTCGCCGGTGCGTATCCCGCTGTCGAACAGCACGGTGAGCCGGTCCCCGACCGCCTCCACCACCCGCGGCAGCGCGTCCGCGGCGGCCACGGAACCCGCCACCTGCCGGCCGCCGTGGTTGGAGACCACCACGCCGTCCATCCCCGCGTCGAGGGCCCGCCGGGCGTCGTCCGGGTGCAGGATGCCCTTCAGCACGATGGGCCCGTCCCAGTTCTCCCGCAGGAACGCCAGGTCCGGCCAGGTCTTGCCGGGGTCCGCGAACATGCCCACGAAGTGCAGCACGGCGGCGTCGGGGTCCTCGTGCACCGGCTTCGCCAGGCCAGCCTGGAACGCCGGGTCGGTGAAGTAGTTGGCGGTGCCCACCCCGTGCAGGAAGGGCAGATACGCCTGGTCCAGGTCCCGGGGCCGCCAGGCCAGCAACGGTGTGTCCAGCGTGACGAACAGGGCCGTGAACCCGGCCGCCTTCGCCCGGGCCAGGAAGCTGCGGGTGACCTCGCGGTCCTTGGCCCAGTACAGCTGGAACCAGCGCTCTCCGTCCCCCGACGCCTCGGCCACCTGCTCCATCGGCGTACTGGAGGCCGAGGACAGGATGTACGGCACACCCTGTGCCGCGGCGGCCCGTGCAGCCGCGGACTCCGCGTCCGGGTGCATGATCGACAGCACGCCGACCGGCGCCAGGGCCAGCGGAGCGGGCAGCGGCCGCCCCAGCACCTCGACGGACAGATCCCGTTCGTGGACGTCCCGCAGCATGCGCGGCACGATCCGGCGGCGCTCCAGCGCGGCCCGGTTGGCCCGTGCGGTGCTGCCGTTGCCCGCACTGCCCGCCACATAGCCGACCGGTCCCGGCCCGAGCCGCTGCTCGGTCAGCTCCTCCAGCCGGGTCAGATCGGTGGGCAGCCGCGGCACGGCGCCCGTCATGCCGTTCAGATAGATCTCGTACTGGAAGTCCGCCCAGTGCCGTGTCATCCCGTGCGCTCCGCCTCTCGTCCCTGAGACCGCGTGGTGTGGCGACGATCCTTGCGACCCTGACAAGTTCCGTCCACCGTGGTGCACACAACGCACGGCTGTCATCATCACCCTGTGATAAACCAGCCCCTGCCGTCCCGCAGCCGCGTCCGGGACGAGATCCTCGCCGACCGGCGGGTCGTGGAGGGGGTCGTCGCCGCCGTCCACGCCCAGGTGCCGGTCTATGCCGCGCTGGACGACGGAAGGCTGACGGAGGTGCGCGCCATCGCCGCCTGGGGGGTCGACCGGCTGCTGCAGCTGTGGGCCACCGACGGCACGCTGGCCCCCGCCGACCTGCGCCGCTTCCGCGGCATCGCGGCGGCCCGCGCGGCCGACGGCCGGCCCGTACAGGCGGTGCTGCGCGCCTACCGGGTGGCGGCGACCGTCCTGACCGACGAGGTCGCCGCCCGGGCCGGGGACCTCACGCCGGCGGACGGCTTCGCACTCGCCCGTGTCCTGCTCACGGCACTGGACACGCTGTCCGAGGTGGTGGCCACGGCCTATGCGGCCACCACCGAGGACCTCGCCGGGGACCGCGACCGGGCCCTGCGGCTGCTGCTCGACGATCTGATCGCGGGACGGCACGCCTCGGCGGGAGCGCTGACGGACCGCTCGGCGCGGCTGGGCGTCCACATCCCCGACCCCTACTGCCTGCTGGTGGCCGAGCCGACGACCGAGGGCGGCCCCGACATGTCGTACGAGGCGGCCGCGGGCCTGCTCGCCGCGCTCGGCGACGGCGGTGTGTCACTGTCGACCGTCCGCGGCTCCCGGGCCGTGCTGCTGCTGCCCCAGGCTGCGGGCCGGCGGGCGCCGGCCGCCCTCGACGAGCGGGCCTGGCGGGCCTGCGTGATCACCGGGGAGGGCCTGGACCGCGTCGCCGTGGCCCACCGGCTCGCCGCCGACGCCCTCGACACGGCACCCTCGCACGCCCACCGTCCCGGCCGGGTGCTCACGGACGCCGACGCCCATATCCTCGCCCTGCTCGCCGGGCACCCGGCCGCCACCCCGGATCACATCGCCCACCTGGTCCTCGGCCCGCTGACCGAGCCGGACCAGCGCCATCTGCTCCAGGCCCTGACCGCGTACATCGAGGCGGGGTCGGCCACCGCCGCGGCCCGCGCGCTCCATCTGCACCCGCAGTCGCTACGCTACCGGTTGCGCCGGATCCACGCCCTGACCTCCCGCGATCCGCGCGATCCGTGGCAGCGCCTGACCCTGGACCTCGCCCGTACGATCAGGACCTGATCCGGCGTCATGCGCCGAACCGCACCGCCGGCGGACCTCCCCCGGGGGAGTGCGGCCGCGGTGCCACCCCCGTGCGACCCCGGGGACTCATGCGGACGCCGCCGGGCCGCCGACCCGGGCCACGGCCCGCACCGGGGCGCCGTCCGAGCCGGGCAGGTGCAGCGGGAACAGCTGGACCTCCACCGAGCGGCCCGCTCGCTGCGCGGCGAGCACCCGGTCGAGGCCGGTGAGGTTCTCGGCGATCACTCCGGTCGCGCCGCACAGCACCCGATGGGCGGGCAGGTCCGGGTCGCCGGACGGGTCCACGCTCAGCGCGTCCACCCCGACCGTGCGGACGCTCGCGTTGACGATCGCCTGCGCCGACTCGGGCGTCAGCCAGGGGTGGTCCGCATAGGCGTCGGTTCCCCAGTAGGCCGACCAGCCGGTCGCCAGCAGCAGGATCGCGCCCGGCTGGAGCCGCAGCAGACTGAGCGCGGGCGCGAGCAGCTCGGGCGTGATCGCTGTCCGCGCCGGCAGGCCCCGGACGTCCGCCACCACGGCCGGGCCCGCGAACCGGTCCAGCGGCAGTGCGTCGAGCGCGGGCCACGCCGAGTTCACGTGGTACGGCGCGTCCACATGCGTCCCGGACTGCGAACCCATGTGCAGGCTCAGGACGTTCACGCCGTCCGTCGCCACCCGCAGCGCCCGTTCCACCTCGACCTGCGGGTCTCCGGGATAGACGGGCATCCCGGAGACCACGGGCACCGACAGGTCGAGCCAGGTGTCCATCAGCCGCCCTCGACCACGAGCGCCGGAGTGCTCCCGTCCACCGCGCCCGGCCCGGTGATCGGGGGGATGGGCGCCTCGACGGTACGGGCCAGTCGCGCGCCCTCGGGCCCGTACGCCGCCCGGGGCTCGGGGAAGAGCCGCAGCAGCACCAGGAAGAGGATCGCGGCGACGGCCAGCGACAGCGGAAGGCTGATGTCGACGCCGTTCGCCAGATCGCCCAGCGGACCGACGAACTGGCCGGGGATGTCGGTGAACAGCACGCCGATCACCGCCGAGACCCACCAGGCGGTCATGCCCCGCCAGTTCCAGCCGTGCGTGAACCAGTAGCGGCCGCCGCGCTGGCGGCGGTTGAAGACTTGCAGCGCGTCCGGGTCGTACCAGCCGCGCCGGGTGTAGAAGCCGAGCATCATCACGACCATCCACGGAGTGGTGCAGGTGATGATCATCGTGGCAAAAGTGGAGATCGACTGCACCAGGTTCAGCCCGAAACGGCCGATGAAGATGAACGCGATCGACAGCACGCCGACCACCAGCGTCGCCTGGACCCGGGACAGCCGGGGGAACACCGACGAGAAGTCCAGACCGGTTCCGTACAGCGACGTCGTGCCCGTCGACATGCCGCCGATCAGCGCCAGCAGGCACACGGGCAGGAAGAACCAGGTCGGTGAGATGGCGAGCAGACCGCCGACGAAGTCCGGGGCCGACGGGTCGACGTACTTCGGCGCCTGCTTGGCGATGATGCTCGCGGTCGCCAGCCCGAAGACGAACGGCAGGAGCGTCGCGATCTGGGAGAGGAACGCGGCAACGACCACCTTGCGCCGTGGTGTGTTCGCGGGGATGTACCGCGACCAGTCGCCGAGGAACGCGCCGAACGACACCGGGTTCGACAGCACGATCAGCGCCGCGCCGATGAACGACGGCCAGAACAGCGCCTTCGTCGCAGGATCGGCGGAGGCGGTGAAGGTGCCGGCGTATGAGGGGTCGAAGTCCCCGGCGAAGGCGATCGCCCCGAGCAGGAACAGCACGGTCGCCGAGGTCACCGCGATCTTGTTGACGAACAGCATGAACCGGAAGCCGTAGACGCACACCGCGAGCACGAGGCCCGCGAACAGCGCGTAGGCGACGACGTACGACAGATTGCCGCGCGCCAGGCCGAAGAGCCGGTGTGCGCCGCCGACCAGGGCGTCACCCGAACTCCACACGGAGATCGAGAAGAACGCGATGGCGGTGAGCAGGGAGAGGAACGAGCCGACCACCCGGCCGTGCACCCCGAGGTGGGCGGAGGAGGAGACCGCGTTGTTCGTGCCGTTGACCGGGCCGAACACCGCCATCGGGCACAGGATCAGCGCGCCCGCGACCACTCCGAGGACCGTCGCCGCGAGCCCCTGCCAGAAGGAGAGGCCGAACAGGATCGGGAAGGCGCCGAGGACGCAGGTGGAGAAGGTGTTGGCGCCGCCGAAGGCGACCCGGAACAGATCCAGCGGGGTCGCGGTGCGATCCGCGTCGGGGATGCGCTCGACGCCGTAGGTCTCCACCTCGGTCAGGGATGGGGGTGCGGCGGCGGAGGAGGATTCGGGGTTCTCGGGCAACGGAAGCTCCAGCGGGGGACGGGCGGCGGAGCGCGTTCGTGGCGCGACGGGTGGACGGCACCGGTCCGACGCGGGGGTGTGCGGGGGAGACGGGGCCGTCCGCTGATGGTGTGCAGACGGTAAGGCGCCCCACACGGCCCGCACCAGAGGATGCTTCATCCAACTTTCGTGCTCCGGATGGATGGTTCCTCCATAGCCCCTCGTCCGGGGAGAGGCGTCGTGTCCTCGGCCGGGGGAAGGGGCCGGATCGCCGTCTGCCCGATCAGGGCAGACGATGAAAGAGACGAAGGAGATGAGAGAGACGAAGGTGCCGTCGCCGGTCCGGACGGCGTCGCGTGGCGCCGTCGGGCAGGAGTCACCTTGACAGGGGGCCGCTCAAGTTTTATTCAGACAGATAGGAAACCAGGACAAAAACCGCAGCCCGAAAGGCTATCGGGAGACGAGGAGGCAGGGTCCCATGGCACGTCCGGTCGGTATCGACCTCGGCACCACGAACTCGGTGGTCTCGGTCCTGGAGGGCGGCGAGCCCACAGTCATCACCAACACCGAGGGCGCCCGGACCACGCCGTCGGTCGTGGCCTTCGCCAAGAACGGCGAGGTGCTGGTCGGCGAGGTCGCCAAGCGGCAGGCGGTGACCAACGTCGAGCGCACCGCGCGGTCCGTCAAACGCCACGTGGGCGACCAGTCGTGGCGCTTCCCGGACAGCGGCACCATCGACGGCAAGAAGTACACCGCACAGGAGATCTCCGCGCGGGTGCTGCAGAAGCTGAAGAGGGACGCGGAGGCCTACCTCGGCGAGGACGTCACCGACGCGGTGATCACCGTCCCCGCGTACTTCGACGACTCCCAGCGGCAGGCCACCAAGGAGGCCGGGGAGATCGCCGGCCTGAACGTCCTGCGGATCATCAACGAGCCGACGGCGGCCGCGCTCGCGTACGGACTCGACAAGGAGAACGACCAGACGGTCCTCGTCTTCGACCTCGGCGGCGGCACCTTCGACGTGTCGCTGCTGGAGATGGGCGAGGGAGTCATCGAGGTGAAGGCCACCAACGGTGACACCCACCTCGGCGGTGACGACTGGGACCAGCGGGTCGTCGACCACCTGGTCAAGCAGTTCAAGAACGGCTACGGCATCGATCTCTCCCAGGACAAGATGGCGGTGCAGCGACTGCGCGAGGCAGCGGAGAAGGCCAAGATCGAGCTGTCGAGTTCGTCCGAGACGACCATCAACCTGCCCTATGTGACGGCCTCGTCGGAGGGGCCGCTGCACCTGGACGAGAAGCTCACCCGCGCCCAGTTCCAGCAGCTCACGGCCGATCTGCTGGACCGCTGCAGGAACCCCTTCCACCAGGCGGTCAAGGACGCCGGGATCAAGGTGTCCGACGTCGACCACGTGATCCTCGTGGGCGGCTCGACCCGGATGCCCGCCGTGACGGACCTGGTCAGGGAGCTGACGGGCAAGGAGCCGCACAAGGGCGTGAACCCGGACGAGGTCGTCGCCGTCGGCGCCTCGCTCCAGGCCGGTGTCCTCAAGGGTGAGGTCAAGGACGTCCTGCTCCTCGACGTGACCCCGCTGTCCCTCGGTATCGAGACCAAGGGCGGCATCATGACCAAGCTCATCGAGCGCAACACCACGATCCCGACCAAGCGGTCCGAGATCTTCACCACGGCCGAGGACAACCAGCCGTCCGTGCAGATCCAGGTCTACCAGGGCGAGCGCGAGATCGCGGCGTACAACAAGAAGCTCGGCATGTTCGAGCTGACCGGTCTGCCGCCGGCGCCGCGTGGCGTCCCGCAGATCGAGGTGTCCTTCGACATCGACGCCAACGGCATCATGCACGTCACGGCGAAGGACCTCGGCACCGGCAAGGAGCAGAAGATGACCGTCACCGGCGGCTCCGCGCTGCCGAAGGACTCCATCGACCGCATGGTCCGCGAGGCCGAGCAGCACGCCGAGGAGGACCGCAAGCGGCGCGAGGCGGCCGAGACCCGTAACCAGGGCGAGCAACTCGTCTACCAGACCGAGAAGCTCATCAAGGACAACGGTGACAGGATCCCGGGGGATGTGCGCAGCGAGACGGAGAGCGCCCTGGCCGAGCTGAAGGAGGCGCTGAAGGGCGAGGACAGCGCGGAGATCCGCCGGACCGTGGACAAGGCGGCCACGGCGGCACAGAAGATCGGCAGCGCCCTGTACGAGCGGGCGCGCACCGAGGGCGGCACGGCCTCGGAGCAGAGCGCGGCCGACAGTGGCGCCAAGGACGGCGACGACGTCGTGGACGCCGAGATCGTGGATGACGACGACACCTCGCGGGCGGGCTGATCGTGGACCGGATCCAGCCGCAGAGCACGGAGTTGCGACGTCTGCTGGGCGAGCGCACCGCCGATCTGCAGCGGGTCAAGGCGGAGTACGACAACTACCGCAAGCAGGTGCGGCGCGACCGTGTGGCGGTGCGTGAGATCGCCACGGAGAACGTGCTGCGGGCGCTGCTGCCCGTGCTCGACGCCGTGGAGGCGGCCCGCAGGCAGGAGGAGGCCATGCCTCCCGGTCTCAGGGCCGTCGTCGATGTGCTGGAGACCCAGTTGGGCTCCCTGGGCCTGCAGGCGTTCGGGGCGGAGGGCGACCCCTTCGACCCCATGTGCCACGAGGCGGTGACCCATGTCGTCGCCACGGACACGGAGTGCCTGATCTGCACCGAGATCCTCGGTCCCGGCTATCGGGTGGGCGACCGGCTGCTGCGCCCCGCGCGCGTCACGGTCACCGGACCGCCCCCGGCGGGCGGCACGGTGGACGGCGGATGGACCGGGGCGGGGCACGCCAGGGGCGGCCGAGTGGACTCCTCAGGGCCCGCCGCCCTGCGGCGGGGGCCGTAGCCGGGAGACTGCCGCCTCGACCCCCGGCCGCCACGGTTGTGGGTCAAGGTGACTTCCGGCCCGGGGGTGGATCGTTGGGCGGGGGCCCAGGGGCCCGTTCCGGGGCTCTGGGGGCGGCAGCTGAAGACAGCGCTTACCGGAACCTGTAAACGGAATGTTTCAGGCCGATTGCCGAGCCACGGGAAACCGGCCAGTCGGCGGTCCGGGACAAGCCGTAACCGCGCAGTTTCAAGGGGTGAGTGTGCGAATTATGTGACTTCACGCCACTGATTCAATACTCAAAGTTACCGAAACGCAGGGGGTCGATGTGAGTTTCCGGCGCGGACTCGGCAGACTCCCGATCGCCGAACCGGCACCGGACGTTGCGGCTCCGGCCTACGTGTTGTCGAAGCTGAAACGTCACTTCAATCGAGCGGAAGGATGCACACAATGCCGAACACCGCGCGCTGGGCAGCGACCCTCACCCTCACGGCCACCGCCGTCTGCGGCCCCATCGCGGGGACCGCGCTCGCCGCCCCGAACGCCACCCCTGCCTCGTTGTACGCCCCCTCGGCCCTGGTCCTGACCACGGGTCACGGGCAGAGCACCGCCACCGCCACACCGCAGCGAGCGGTCACGCTGACCTGCGCGCCGGCCGCCTCGGGCACGCACCCGGCCGCCGCTGACGCGTGCGCCGACCTGCGTGCCGTCAACGGCGACCTCGACGCTCTGCGGGCCCGAGAAGGCGTCTTCTGCACGAAGTTGTACGACCCCGTCGTCGTCACCGTGCAAGGCGTATGGCAGGGCAAGCGCGTCGACTACGAACGCACCTTCGCCAACGAGTGCGTGAAGAGCTCCTACGGGACTGCGCTCTTCGCGTTCTGAGAGCCGGGATCGCGCGGTCATCGCGAGCGTGGACCGCGGGCTTGTAACTGGGGAGTGCGAGCCCAGTCGCGGCGACCGTGAGATCTCGCAGCGGGGACCGGCCGGAAGGAGTGGGGCCATCCGGCCGGTCTCCGGAATCTTGTGTCCTTGACGGACCGTCACCCCGCTGCGCGTGTCGCAGCGGGGTGAAGTCGTATACGACCGAGGCCTTTCCGGGCGCCGCCCGTGGCCGGGCCGAGGGTCTGACGTGTGGCCGGATGTCGCGGAGCGTCTGTGTCGCGGATCGCGGTTCTGCTTCGACGAAGATGCCGCGGGTCAGCGGTGGTGGCCGTGCCGGCCGAGGGTCTCCACGGGGGTCGCGCCGGGGCGTGTCCACTGCGGCACGGGGCGGCTGGTCGGACCCCAGGTTGCGGTCCCGTTCGCGTCCGAGCGCCAGGACCAGCACGGGCCGCGCCCCTCCGGCCGGCCCTCGGGGTTGTCCTCCCACGCCTCGCCGCGACCGCAGGGCGTCATGTCGAGCAGGCCGAGGGACCCGTTGACCCGCTCGTTGCCGCGGCCCGTCGTGGAGTAGGTGAGGAACACGCGGTCGCCGTCGCGCAGGAAGCAGGCGAGGTAGCCCATGTCGCCGCCGACCGGTGCGGCCACGTCGCGCACCGAGTACCAGGGCTGGGTGTAGCCCATGAACTCGACGTAGGAGGCCACCTCGTCCGGGCGGCCCGTGGTCAGGACGGCGAACGAGACGCCGCGGGCGTTGAGGTAGACGGCGTCCTTCAGGTGCCAGGCCGTGGTCGTGCAGCCCTCGCACTGCCCCTGGTGCGGCGCGCCGTCGTACCACATGTGCTTGTAGACCACGAGCTCGTCGCGGCCCTGGAACAGGTCCAGGAACGGGACCGGGCCGTCGGGTCCGACGACCTCGACCGTCCCGTCGAGCTCCACCATCGGCAGCCGGCGGCGGGCCGCGGCGAGGGCGTCGCCCTCGCGGGTGTGGGCCTTCTCGCGGACCAGCAGCTCGTCACGGGCGGCCTGCCAGGTGGCCAGGTCGACGACGGGCGGGCGGCCGGGCAGCGCGGTCGGGTCGTCCGGCGTGGTCGTCATGGTGTCCTCCGCGGTGTCTCGTGCCAGGCGGCGTTCTACGCCGTCCTACGACGGTCACCGGAACAGACTCCCGACCCGTCCGGAACTCATCGCGGCAGGGGTGCCCTCGGCCGAGCATGCACCGACCATGTCGGACTGACGAGGTGCAACACGTGTTGAGCGGCGCCTCTCGGACATCAGGCCGCACCGTGCGGATCCCCTCCGGGTGAGGGCTGCGCTCCGTCTCCCCCCGTCCCCTCCGGCGACGGCTGCGGACCCGGCATCGTGGCGAGCGGGGGGAACCGTCTGAGCAGGCCCGCCGCGCGCAGCAGACGGTGGACGCGGGGCCGGTCCGAGACCAGGCGCAGCCGCCCGCCGTGCTCCCGAGCCCTGGACTCCGCCCGGCACAGCGCGCGCAGGCCCGAGCAGTCGAAGAAGACGACCGGCCGCAGGTCGACGAGCACGTCGGGCGCGGGCCGGCCCGTGGCTGCCTCCAGGTGCTCGGCCACGGAGCCCGCCGTCGCCATGTCGATCTCGCCCGACACCTCGACCACCGTGTACGGGCCGAGGGTGTAACTGCGGGCGAAGGGGTTCGCCGCCACCGGTTCGGAGGACATGGCCGGCTCCTCCTCGGCAGGGGAGTATGCGTTGATCTGCGTAGATACCCCGCCCCGGGCGAAAACATCCCTACGGCCGGCCTGACAAGATCTAGTTCACTCGACCAGATGAACTTAAGTACTGATGTCTTGACAGGCCCGGGATCCATGGCACCCGGGATGACGCCCGGCGACCCCAAACCGCTGGTCCGACGGCAGCCCTTACGATGACCCACGACGAGGCAACGGCGCCGACGACAACAGACCCGACCGCAAGAGGTGAGATGGAGATCCACCGAGCGCTCGCCGGGGCCGCCGTTCCGAGCCCGGCCCCGACAGGGCAGCCGACCCACCGGATCGTCTCCGGCCCCCTGCGCTCCCGTCGTCGGGACGGGAGCACCGGATGACCGCCGACGCCGGACTCACCCTCCCCGTCACCCCGCCCCGCGCACCCACGCCCGGAGCGACTGACGCTCCGACGCGGACGCGGCCCCCGCACGCCCTCGCCGCCACCAGAAAGCAGGACATGTCCTCCACGCCCTCGTCGCTGCTCGCCACCGCCGGGACCACCCCCGAGCTTCCGAGCGACCCCGTCGACATCCGGCTCGTCGTCACCGACATGGACGGCACGCTCCTCGACGGCGACGGGCGGATACCGGAGGGCCTGTGGCCGCTCCTCGCCGAACTGCGCCGACGCGGCGTGCTGTTCAGCCCGGCGAGCGGCCGCCAGTACGCGACCCTGGCCCGGCAGTTCGCCGACGCGCGCGAGGGGATGGTCTTCATCGCGGAGAACGGCACCTACGTGGTGCGCGACGGGGCCGAACTCGGTTCCGATCCGCTGGACGCGGCGGTGGCCCACCGCGTCGTCGCCACCACGCGCCGTCTCGCGGCCGACGGCGTCGACGTCGGGGCGGTGCTGTGCGGCAAGCGGTCCGCGTACGTGGAGCGGACCGACGACGCGTTCGTGGCGGAGGCCGAGCGGTACTACGCCCTGCTGGAGACGGTGGAGGACCTCACCGCCGTCGAGGACGAGTTCCTCAAGGTGGCCCTGTTCGACTTCGGCCCCGTGGAGCGGACCACCGCCCCGGCCCTGAAGCCGCTCACCGCGACCCACCAGGTGGTCGTCTCGGGCCGGCACTGGGTCGACATCATGAACGCCGCCGCCAACAAGGGCGCCGCGCTACGCCGGCTCCAGCAGGAGCTGGACATCACGCCGGCGCAGACGCTGGTGTTCGGGGACTACCTCAACGACCTGGAGATGCTCGACATGGCCGAGTGGTCCTTCGCCATGGCCAACGCCCACCCGGAGGTGATCCGGCGGGCCCGTCACCTGGCACCCCCGAACACGGAGAACGGCGTCCTGCGCACGATCACCCGCCTGCTCCACCTGCCCACCCCCTGAGCAGGGGCCCGAGACACCTGCCCTCAGGCATCCAGGGGGCCCCACGTCGGCGGCGGCCCTCATATCTCCGGACGGCGCCGGATCCGGGCCGCCAGGACGGCCACGTCGTCCTCCGCGTGCCCGGCGTCCAGACGGTCCAGCACGTCCGCGAGCAGCTCCTCCACACCGGCTCCGGGCCGCACCCGCAGCCCGGCCAGCCGGGCCAGCGACACGTCGATGTCCTCCTCACGGCGCTCCACGAGACCGTCCGTGAACAGCAGCAGCGTGTCCTGAAGCGTGAGCGGACGCGTGGTCGGCTCATAGCCGCCGAGCCCGGTCCCGAGCGGCGGCCCGGTCGGCACGTCCAGCAACTGGCCGGTGCCGTCCGCGGCGAACAGGGCCGGCGGCAGATGCCCCGCGCTGGTCAGCGACGCCGTACCGCGCGCCGGGTCCACCTGGGCCAGCAGGCAGGTGGCCGGTCGGCGGGTGCCCTCCTCGTAGACGGCGGCGTCCAGCCGGCGCAGCACCCGGTGGGGCGGCAGATCCGTGGAGGCCATGTAGCGCAGCATCGAGCGGTAGGCGTTCATGTCGACCGCCGCGTCCAGCCCGTGCCCCATCACGTCGCCCATCACCAGCAGGGTCCGCCCGAAGTGCAGCCGCACCGTCTCGAACCAGTCCCCGCCGACCAGGGTCCCGCCGCCCGCGGGCAGATAGCGCGTGGCCAGGTCCAGATTGGGATGCGGCCGCCCCGGCTCGGCCAGCAGCGCCCGCTGGAGACGGAACACCGTGCCGCGCACCGCCGAGTGGTAGCGCGCGTGCCCGAGGTGCACGGCCGCCAGCCGGGCCGCGAAGAACGCGAGAGCGACGTCCCCCTTCGAGAACGGCGGCCCCTGCCGCACCCCCAGCAGCACCCCGTACGAGCGGTCGCGCCCCTGCAGCGGCACGGTCATCACCTGCCGCCCGGCGGACGCCGAACTGCCCGGCGCCACGGTGACCGGGAGCCGCTCGATCAGCGCGCGCAGCGACAGCGGGCGGGCGTCGTTCGCGCTCCACGCGCCGAGCAGCCCGGCGCGCCCCACGGTGACCACCCGTTTCATAGCGGGCGGGGACCCGGGGGCGGACGGCGTGGACGGGGGGTCCTCGGGCAGCAGATCCACCGCTACGGCGTCGCACACGCGCGCGCACACATAGGCGGCCAGCTCCTCGCACGTCTTCCGCCCGTCGAGGGTCGTACCGATCGACTCGACAGCGTCCTGAAGGCCCTGCTGGGGATCCGCAGCGTGCTCAACGCCCACAGCGCCACCTCCGCGACAACACATCCCGAGTCCATCCACGCACGGGGCGGCCGGGCTCGCACCCGCGCCACGGCCCGACCCGCTCAGAGGTCGTTCACCAGTACGGCCGCCCCGTCGAATCGTCCAGCCTTCAGGTCGCCGAGAGCGCGCTGCGCCTGCGACAGCGGGTACGGATGCGTCGTCGCACGGACGCCGTACCGGGCGGCGAGCTCCAGGAACTCCCGGCCGTTCTCCCGTGTGTTCGAGGTGACGCTGCGCACCTCCTTCTCGTAGAACAGCTCGCTCTCGTAGTGCAGTACCGGGACGTCGCTCAGATGAATGCCCGCCACCGCCAGCACACCGCCGCGGTCCAGCGCCCGCAGCGCCACCGGGACCAGTTCCCCGGCCGGCGCGAACAGGATCGCCCCGTCCAGCGGCTCCGGCGGCCGATCGTAGGCACCGCCCGCCGACGCGCACCCCAGCGAGAGCGCCAGCCGCCGTGACGCCTCGTCCCTGGTCAGCACGTGCACGGTGGCCCCCTGCGCCAGCGCGACCTGGGCGCACAGATGCGCGCTGCCACCGAACCCGTACAGCCCCAGCCGCCCGCCCGGCGGCAGCGACGTCCGCAGCAGCGCCCGGTAGCCGATGATGCCCGCGCACAGCAGCGGCGCCAGCGCCACGTCGTCCACGTCCGCCGGCAGCCGGTAGGCGAAATCGGCGGGCACCGTCGTGTACTCGGCGTATCCGCCGTCGGCGTCCCAGCCGGTGTACTCGGAGCCGGGGCACAGGTTCTCGGCTCCCCGTACGCAGTACCGGCAGGTGCCGTCCGTACGGCGCAGCCACGCCACCCCGACCCGGTCACCGACAGCCCAGGTGCCCGCCGCCGCTCCCACCGCGGCGACCACGCCCGCCACCTCGTGCCCGGGCGTCACTCCCGGCCGGTGCACCGGCAGATCGCCCTCGGCGACATGCAGATCCGTACGGCACACACCGCACGCCCGCACCTGCACCAGCAACTCGCCGGTCCCCGGCACCGGGACCGGCCGCTCCACGAACCGCAGCGGCTCCCCCTCGACGGGACCCGGCCGGTCCACCGCCCATGCGCGCATCGCCCGCTCCCCGTCGCTCGACGACTGCCCCCTTCCAGTGTCGGGCAGGTGTGCGGGCCGGCGCGCGACGCGCGGGGTACCTGGCTACGGTGGGAGGCGGAGCCCGAGCCGTCGAACGGGGAAAGGTCGTACGCCATGGCGGTACAGCCCGAGGGAACGCCCTGCTGGGCGGACGCGATGTTCAGCGACATCGAGGGTGCCAAGCGCTTCTACGGCGACGTGCTCGGCTGGACGTTCGGCGAGTCGTCGTCGGAGTACGGCCACTACACACAGGCCTACGTCGACGGCAAGGCGGTCGCCGCGGTCGTACCGCCCATGCCGGGGCAGGAGGGCCAGTCCGCCTGGTGCCTGTACTTCGCGGCGGCGGACGCCACCGCGACGGCACGGAGGATCCGGGAGCACGGCGGCGACGTGCTGATGGAACCGATGCAGGTCGGCGACTTCGGCACCATGGCGCTGGCCCGTGACCCGAGCGGTGCCGTCTTCGGCCTCTGGCAGGCAGGCACCCACGAGGGCTTCGAGGCCGTTGGGGTGCCCGGCGCGTACTGCTGGGCCGAGGTCTTCACTCGCGCACCGGAGAAGTCCGACGCCTTCTTCCCCGCGGTCTTCCCGTACCAGGCCAAGCAGATCCAGGACGAGGCGATCGACTTCCGTGTCTTCGAACTGGGTGGCGCACCCGTGCTCGGCCGTATGAAGATGACGGACGACTTCCCGCCGGAGGTCCCGCCCTACGTCAACGTGTACTTCACCGTCGACGACTGCGATGCCGCGGTCCGGCGCGCGGTGGACCGCGGCGGGATTCTGCGGTTCGGTCCGATGGACAGCCCCTTCGGCCGGGTCGCGGCGCTGAGCGATCCCCAGGGCGCCAACTTCTCCGTCATCGACGTCACCACCACCCAGGGCGAGATGCCGGCCATGACCGCGGTGTAGGCGCCGGGCGAGTCCCCCGGCTCGGCCCGTGTCCGGGTGCTCGGTCCGGCCCGGGGCCGGGGCGGTCTCCGGGGCGTGGCATGATCGGAGACATGCCTGTACGAGTTGTGGCCGCCTGCGACGGGGCTTCGAAGGGAAACCCCGGACCTGCCGGATGGGCCTGGGTCGTCGCCGCCGACGACGAGATCCCCGGCCGCTGGGAAGCCGGCCCGCTGGGCAGGGCGACCAACAACGTCGCCGAACTGACCGCGCTGGAACGGCTGTTGACCGCCGTGGACCGGGACGTCCCGCTGGAGATCCGGATGGACTCCCAGTACGCAATGAAGGCCGTCACGACCTGGCTGCCCGGTTGGAAGCGCAACGGCTGGAAGACCTCCGCGGGCAAGCCCGTCGCCAACCAGGACCTGGTCGTGCGGATCGACGCGCTGCTCGACGGCCGTGAGGTCGAGTTCCGCTATGTCCCCGCGCACCAGGTGGACGGCGACCGCCTCAACGACTTCGCGGACCGGGCCGCCAGCCAGGCGGCCACCGTCCAGCAGGCGGCGGGCAGTGAGTACGGCTCCCCGGAGCCGCCGCCCTCGCCCGCCCCGGCGGCGGCTGCCCCGGCCCGCCGCGGCGCGCCCGCGCGAAAACGCACCACCACCGGCCGCACCCTCAAGGCCAAGTTCCCCGGTCGCTGTGTCTGCGGCCGCTCGTACGCGGCCGGCGACCCCATCGCCAAGAACACCCAGGGCTGGGGCCACCCGGAGTGCCGCACGACCGGCGACGACTAGGGGATGGCTGACACTTCGCGCCGGATCAGCGCGCGGCGTCCGGCACGGTGCATCGCAAGGCGGAGATCGTCCGAGTGCTGGGTGTACGCGGACGATCCCGACAACGCGGCGAGGTGCCGCACCAGACGCCGATGGCCAGACGGGACTTTCGAAACCCGCCCTGGCACCGCATA
Source organism: Streptomyces sp. NPDC001222 (assembly GCF_042896945.1). NCBI lineage: Bacteria > Bacillati > Actinomycetota > Actinomycetes > Kitasatosporales > Streptomycetaceae > Streptomyces > Streptomyces sp. NPDC001222. The sequence continues at coordinate 227,195 of NZ_JBIAXT010000006.1, read as the reverse complement.
GGCGGCGTCGGCCCCTCGGGTGCCGTCGTCGCCGTCCCGGCCACGATCTCAGTCGGTGTCGAACGTGTAGTACGCCGTGTGGTCCAGCAGATCGGCCGGGCGTACGTCGTTCCAGGGCTTCATCGTCTCGTTCAGATCGACGACGTCCGGTGTGCCGCCCGTCGGCAGATAGCCGGACCCCGGATGCCGGCGCTGCCACTCGGCCCACAGCTTGTCGACGAAGGCGTGGTGCAGCCAGAAGACCGGGTCGTTGGGGGAGACTCCGGTGGCCATCTGGCCGCCGACCCACACATGGACCCGGTTGTGGAGGTTGACGCCCCGCCATCCTTCGAGGTGGTTGCGGAACCCGTCCGACGCGCTGTTCCAGGGCGCCATGTCGTATGTGGACAGGGCGAGCACCGAGTCGACCTCGGCCCGCGTCGGCAGGGCGCGCGCACCCTCGCCGAGGGAACGCCGGAGATAGGTGCGGGTGTCCACCCGGACGGCGATCGGCCAGTTGCCGGCGGACGCGGAGAACGCTCCGTCCATCACCCGCCCGTCCAGGCTGCGCCCCGTGCCACCGAGGAAGTCCGGCCCCCACAGCGAGGAGCGCGCGGAGCGGTCGGCGGTCCAGTCCCAGTAGGGCAGCGCGACCGAGGAGTCCACGGACTGCAGGGCCCGTTCGAACTCCACGAGGAATCTACGGTGCCAGGGCAGGAACGACGGCGAGCGATGGCCCGTCCGTTCACCGGTGTCGGTGTCGCCCATGATGAAGGCGTTGTGGGTCGTGACGAAGGCGTCGTAGCGGCCGCTGCGCTTGAGCTCGACGAACGCGGCGACCAGCCGCCGCTTCTCGTCGGCGGTGAGGCTCGCCTGGTTCTTGCGTACGGTCATGTGCGGAAGGCTCCGGAAATCCTGTGCGGGAAGGTCAGCTGAACGGGACGAGCGGGGCGCCCTGAAGCTCCACGACGGCGGCACGGGCCGCCGCCCGAGGGTCCGGCACGGGGGCGTAGTGGCTGACCACACTGATCCAGCTGCCGTCCGCGTTGCGCATCACGTGCAGTTCGATCCCGTCGATGAACACGCCGTATCCGGAACCGTGGTGGCCGCCCGCGGTGGCGCGGCCCTCTATTCGGCGGCCCCGGTAGACCTCGTCGAAGGGCGCGGGCGCGCCGTGGTCGTGCCCCGGCGCCATCGCGGCGGAACCCGGCGCGGAGGAGACCGCCGCGGAGGCGGCCGGGGTGGCGGCGGAGGCCGGGGCGGCCTGCGCCGCAAGACCGCCGGCCGCTACGGCGGCCCCGGCCGCGAGGGCGCGGCGGCGGGAGAGTTCGGACATGCGAAGTCCTCTTGGATCGCTGGGTGTTGACGTCCCGTCCTGCCTATCCGGCGGTTGCCGGAGCCGCGAAATCCCGACGAACGGGTTGGCTGCGATCAGGACAATTGCCCACATGCCGTGCAGAGTTGAACGAAGATGATCTTGCCGCGAAGTCGGCCGCGGGCCCGCTGGACGGGGAAATTCCGCCCCACGGGGAGCCGGCGGACGAGGAATTTTCGCGACCGGTGCCCCGTTCGTGGCGCCGCTCACGTCCGCGATCTGACGCGAACTGCCGCGCGCGGCCCGGCTCGCGGGCCACGGCCGGCGACGCACCTCGGCGGCGAGGCGAGAACATGCTTTTGAGTGAATGCCCATTCACCCGGTACGGTGAATGGGCATTCACTCGTCTTTCCCTGTACCGGCCGCCGGAGTGTTCATGGTCCCGATACCCGCCCCCGCCCCCCGCTCCGCCGACCTCGCCGGGAGGGACGACGGGCGGCCGGGAGTGCGGGACCGGCTGGCGGTCCCGGTGCTGGCCTTCGGTGGCATCCTCATGGCCGTCATGCAGACGGTGGTCGTCCCCCTGCTGCCCGACCTGCCCCGGCTCACCGGCGCCTCCGCGGGCACCGTCTCCTGGATGGTCACCGCCACGCTGCTGGCCGGCGCGGTGCTCACCCCGGTGCTCGGGCGCGCGGGGGACATGTACGGCAAGCGGCGCGTGCTGCTGGCCGCCCTCGGGCTGATGACGCTCGGCTCGCTGCTGTGCGCGCTCTCCACCGACATCACGGTGCTCATCACCGCGCGTGCCCTGTCCGGTGCGGCGGCCTCGGTCGTCCCGCTGTCGATCAGCATCCTTCGTGACGAACTGCCGCCCCAGCGCACCGGATCCGCGGTCGCGCTGATGAGTTCCACGGTCGGCATCGGCGCCGCCCTGGGGCTGCCGCTGGCCGCCCTCGTGATCCAGTACGCGAACTGGCACGCCATGTTCTGGGTGACCACCTGCCTGGGCGCCTTCGGTCTGCTGCTGGCCTGGTGGGCGGTGCGCGAGTCGCCGGTGCGGGCTCCGGGGCGCTTCGACGTCCTGGGCGCGCTGGGGCTCGCCGCCGCGCTGATCTGTCTGCTGCTGGGCGTGTCGCAGGGCGGCGAGTGGGGCTGGGGGAGCCCGCGGATCGTGGGCCTGTTCGCGGCCTGTGTCCTGGTGCTGGCGCTGTGGTGCCGACAGCAACTACGGGTCGAACAGCCCCTGGTCGACCTGCGCCTGGCGTCCCGCCCGCGCGTGGCCCTGCCCCATCTGACGGCGCTCCTGGTCGGCTTCGGGTTCTACGCCAACTCGCTGCTCACGGCCCAGCTCGTCCAGGCGCCCAAGGCCACCGGCTACGGGCTCGGCCTGTCCATCGTGGGCAGCGGCCTGTGTCTGCTGCCCGGCGGGGTGACCATGCTGCTGTTCTCCCCGGTCTCGGCGCGTATCTCGGCGGCTCGGGGCCCCCGGGTCACCCTCGCCCTCGGCGCGGCCGTCCTCGCTCTCGGCTACGCCGTACGCATCGCGGACAGCCGTGACCTGTGGATGGTCGTCGTGGGTGCCTCGATCGTGGCGACCGGCACGACCCTCGCCTACTCGGCCCTGCCCACCCTGATCCTGCGGGCCGTTCCGGCCGGCCAGACGGCCTCCGCGAACGGGGTGAACGTCCTGATGCGCACCATCGGCCAGGCCGTCTGCAGCGCGGCCGTCGCCGCGGTCCTGGTCCACCACACCAGCCGTCTCGGAGGCGTCCCCGTGCCCACGCTCCATGGCTATCTGGTGGCGTTCGCGATGGCGGGCGGCGTCGCGCTGGTGGCCTGTGCGGCGGCCCTCGCCATCCCAGGGGACGGGGGGTCCGGCCGTCTCGGCCGGGTACAGGGGGAGACTACGGTGCCTCATGACGAGGCGCTGGAAGGAGCGTGAGCGCTGTGCCCCCCTCATCCGCTGCCGCCCGCCGAGCCCGGGCCGCCGCCGAGGACACACCCGTCCGCCGGGCGGACGAGAGACCGGCCCACCGCGACGAGGGGCCCGCACCGGGGGCTGCCGTGCGCACCACGGACACCGGCGGATCCCCCGTACGCCGCGACGCCGAGGCGACGAAGGCCGCGATCCTCCGGGCCGCCCGCCACTTCCTCGCCCGTCAGCCCCACGCCGACATCACGCTCAAGGCGGTCGCCGAACGGGCCGGGGTCAGTCCGCCGCTGATCCTGAAGTACTTCGGCAACAAGGACACGCTCTTCACCCAGGTCATGTCCTTCGAGACGGACGCCTCGGCCCTGCTGGACGCACCGCTCGACGACCTCGGGCGGCACATGGTCCGCCAGGTCCTGGTGAGCCAGACGCGGCAGGGCGCCGACCCCCTCCTGCGCATCGTGTTCGCCCCGCTGCACGGCGACCGGGGCGACATCCTGCGCGACAACTTCCGCACCCAGGTCACCACCCGCCTCGCCGCCCGGCTGGGCGGGCCCGACGCGGGCCTGCGCGCGGAACTGGCGCTCGGCACCCTGCTGGGACTGGGCGTGATGTTCGGTATCGCGCGCGGAACCCGTCTGCGCGCCACGGACATCGAGACGATCGTCGAACGCTACGCTCCCGCCGTCCAGGTGCAGCTGACGCCCTAGGCGTATTGCCCTGTGAGACACCTCAGGGTTCTAACTAGTCAAGCGGCGGCAGCGAGTTCGACGGGGAAGGCGGTCTGTTCGACGAACAGCTCGCGGTGCTGGAGGCAGTGGTAGAGCTGGCCGAGCATACGGTTGAAAAGGCTTCTCTGGCCGGCAGCGTGCCAGTCTCCGTGGTCGTCGCGGCGTCTTCACCCGACGCTGCCCGGCCACCGAGCACCGCTAATACCGGATTAGGTTGGGGACGCTGCCGGCGGGTGAGTGGCCTTACGGCGCGGTGTGTCCGCGGTGGTGATTGTAGGTGTGCAGCCAGTCGGGGAAGACGTCGCAATCCACACCGAACCGGAAGGCCCTTCGCCTGTTCAAGATCCCTCAGCCGAGACCTGGCTCACCCGTCCACAACCTCTGGGGACAGAACCCCTGGTGCTGTGACCGGCTCAGTTCACCCCGCGTGGCCGGAACTGGATGCTGATCCGGGGGCCGGTCGCCCGGGTGCTCTTCGGTACCGCGTGCTCCCAGGTCCGCTGACAGCTGCCGCCCATGACGATCAGGTCGCCGTGCCCGAGGGGACGCCGCAGGACCTCGCCGCCGCCCCGCGGTCTGAGCGCCAGATCGCGGGGAGCGCCCACGGAGAGGATCGCGACCATGGTGTTCTCGCGTGCGCCGCGGCCGATCCGGTCCCCGTGCCAGGCCACGCTGTCGCGGCCGTCCCGGTAGTAGCAGAGCCCGGCCGTGACGAAGGGTTCCCCGAGCTCGTCCGCGTAGTGGGCGGACAGGGCGTCGCGCGCCTCCGCCAGCACGGGGTCCGGCAGGGGATCGCCCGGTTGGTAGTGGGCGAGGAGCCGTGGCACGTCCACCGTGTGGTCGTACATCTGCCGTCGCTCGGCCCGCCAGGGCACCTCGGCGGCCAGCCGCTCGAACAGCGCGTCGGCTCCGCCGAGCCACCCCGGGAGCAGGTCGATCCATGCCCCGGCGGCGAGCGGGGTCCGCCGCAGCCCGTCGAGCGGGCCGAGCCGGAGGTCGTCGGTCTGGTCGAACAGCGAGCCCTGGAGATGCGTGGCCATAGGGGCAGCCTACCCCTTGAATCGAAAATATGTTCTGATCGCGGCCGGGATGCGCCGTGCTTCGGTGTGGCGTACGTCAACTGCTTTGCTGCGAAGCAACCTTGGGGATGCGGGTGGCGTCCTGATCGACAACGGGCGGTGGTGCGGCCCGGGCATCGGAAGGGTTCCGGGCAGGTGTCCAGGACCCTATACGCGCTGTGTATACATATCGCGTATACACGTCACGTATACATTTTGTGTATACGTGTGCGTCCGCCACGGAGCGGAGAACCGCATGCTCGCCGTGCCTGCCGTCCCCCCAGCCAGCACCCGTCGGCCGCGCGTCAACGCGCCCGGTCGGCAGCAGACCGAAAGGCACTCATGTACGGCAAGGCCTTCGCCCCGGAGTACCAGGGCGCTCTGACCTCCCTGTCCGTGAACTCCTCGCTCACGGACGTCCTGGCCGCGGGCACCGAGCAACTGCGGGCCGCCGAGCGCGCCGGGGCCCGGCAGGAGGCGGCCCGCTCCGGTCTGGCGGTCGCGGAGGCGCACCGTCGGCTCGGCCAGGTCACCGAGGCCGACCGAGCCTGGAAGGCGAGTTACCGCGCCGCCCGGGAGGCGGGCGACACCGCGGCGATGGCGTGGGCCCTGTGGAGCGGTGGCACCCTGGCCCGGCAGCGCGGCGCCCTGCCTCTGGCCTGGCGGCTGCTGCGGCTCGCCGCCGACCTCGGCGAGCGGGCCGGGGACGTCGTCGTGCGCGGATATTCGCTCGCGGGAATGGCCGAGACCGGTCGCATCCAGGGCGACTACGAGGCCGTGACCGCCCTGCACGAGCAGCTGCTGGCCGAGGCGCGCCGCCGTGGCGAGGCCCGCCACACCGTGTGGGCGCTGGAGGGCATCGCGCAGATACATCGAAACACCGGCGCGTACGACACCGCGTACGCCATGTTCGAGGAGGCGGCCGACATCGCCGCCGGCGCCGACGACCGCCGTGGCCACGCCTGGGCGCTGCGCGGTCTCGCCGACATCCTCTCCGTCCGGGACGGGAACACCGAGCGGGCCCTGGAGCTGCTGTCCGAGGCGGAGACCGGCTGCCGGGAGATGAACCTCCTCGGCGCGCTCGCCTACAACCACAAGATGCGCGGCAACGTCCTCTACCGCGCCGGGCGTTACGAGGAGGCGCGCGACCTCTACATCCAGGCGCTCGCCGAGTTCGAGGGCATGGACGAGCCGCGCGGGACGGCTCTGGCCCGCCTGGGCCTCGTCAAGTCGCAGGCCCGGCTGGGCCGTGCCGGCGCCGAGACCACCGCCGATCTCGACGCGCTCGCCCGGGACCTGGACGGGATCGGACTGCGGCACGGCCGCGCGATGGTCCTGCGGGCCTACGGGGAACTCGGGCTCACCGCCCCGGAAGGAACCGGACGATGACCGCCCCGGCCACCGCGGACGCCCTCGGCTCCCGGCGCGAGCACCTCGCCGCCGGACGGATCCTCGACCGGGCCCGCGATCTCGTCGCCCCCGCCCTCACAGACGCTGTCGCCACGCTGCACCCCTGGATCGCCGAGATGGCCGTGTACGCGCTCGGCCGCGGCGGGACGGACACCGGCGGTCGCGGGAGGGAGGTCAACTCTCGGGGCGGCAAGGGCGTCCGCCAGGCGCTCGCCCTGCTCGGCGCCGAACTGGCCGGCGCGCCCGCCGGCAGCGGCGTCCCCGCCGCCGTGGCCGTCGAACTCGTGCACACCTTCTCCCTGGTGCACGACGACATCATGGACGGCGACGCCCTGCGCCGGGGTCGCCCGGCGCTGTGGAAGGCGTACGGCACCGGCCCCGCCGTGCTCGCGGGCGACGCGCTCCTCGCCCTCGCCGTGGGGACCCTGAGCACGGCCCCGGAGGCCGCGCGTCGGCTCAGCGCCGCCCTCGACGACCTCGTCCGCGGACAGGCGGACGACCTGCTCTTCGCCCGCCGCCCCTGGACCGGTCCCGAGGCCGTGACCGCGGGGGAGTACGAGACGATGGCCGAGCGCAAGACGGGGGCGCTGCTCGGCTGCGCCCTCGCCCTGGGGGCCCAACTAGGCGGTGCGGACGAGAGGATCGTGGCCGCCCTCGACCGGGCGGGCCGTCACCTCGGCGTGGCGTTCCAGATCGTCGACGACCTGCTGGGCATCTGGGGCGATCCCGAGGTCACGGGCAAGCCCGTCCACGGCGATCTGCGGGAGGGGAAGAAGACCTTCCCGGTCCTCGCCGCCCTCGACGGTCCGTACGGCCCCGAGCTGGCCCAACTGCTCGGCGCCCGTGACACGGCGGAGCGGGCCGCGGACCTCGTGGCGCGGGCGGGCGGCCGTGCGGCCGCGCTGCGCGAGGCCCGTCGGCATCTCACCGCCGCGGACGCCCTCCTGGACTCGGCCCCGTGCTCCCCGCATGCGGCCGGGGAGCTGCGCAGCCTGCTCTCGGCCCTCACTCGGCGCACGGTCTGAGCCCGCTCGCCTCCGGTTGCCGCGGCGCGGGGCCGGAGGCGATGCGACATCGGTCACATCCCGCCCGGAAGGCGGCGGTGCGGGCAACCGACCCCTGCTCGCCGCCCCTCTCTCCACCAGACGCACCATCGGTCATCGGCTGGCCACGCAGATCTCATCTTTTGTAAAGAGATCACCTGAAAAGCCGTAGAGCGGATCTTCCTTCTTTACATGTACATGGTGAATGTATGAGGGTGGCGCTTCGGGGCCCGACCAGCCCCCACGGCGCCCAAGAGCGCCGTGCGCAAGGGCGGTCGGCGCTCACGGCCGCCCCCTGTGATGAAGGAACTCTGTGCGCAAACCCCACATACGCAGGCTGACGGTCGCCGTCACGGTGGTGACGGCGACCACGATCCCGGCCCTACCGGCGCTTGCCGACGTTCCTGCCGCCGCGGCGGCCGCGGCGCTCTCGCCGGTCGACGCGGCCCGGGCCGCCGCGTTCGCCCACGCCTCCGCCACCGGTGTCACGCGGGGGGACACCTTGCAGGCCAAGGACGTCATGACCGACCCGGACGGCAAGCAGCACGTCCGTTTCCTCCGCAGCCACCAGGGCATGGCCGTCCTCGGCGGCGACCTGGTCGTCCATCTGGACCGGCGGGGCGGCTACCTGGGCGTGACCCGTGCCGCGGACCACGCCGTCAAGCCCGCCACCACCGAGGCGAAACTGACGGCCGAACAGGCCGCGCGCAAGGCCGCCGACGCCGCGCAGGGCGAGGCGGGCGCCGCCGAACTCGTGGTGGACGCCCGTGACGGCCACGCCTCCCTCGCCTACCAGGTGCGGGTCACGGACAGCCGCACCGCCGAGGCGGGCGGTTCCCGCACGGTCGTGGTGGACGCGCTGACCGGTCAGGTCCGCAGCGACACACCCGACAGCGACGAGTTCATCTCGCCCGCGCTGGGCCGGACCCTGCGCGAGCGGGGCGAGTCGGCGATCCCGGTGACCGACGGCCCGGTGGCGCTGTCCGGCCTCACCGCCGCGACGGCCTCCGCGGCCGTCCCCTACCCGTCCACCGCGAACGGCACCGGCGCCTCCCTGTTCGTCGGGAAGGTGCCGCTGACCACCACCCGGACCGCCCGTACGAAGTACCTCCTCAAGGACCCCACCCGCTGGGGCACCGAGACCCGCGACGCCAAGGGCCGGGAGCTGGAGGCATTCTCGCGCGGCACCGCGTTCACCAGCGCCACCGACAAGTGGGGCAGCGGCGCCACCTCGAACCGCGCCACCGTCGCGGTCGACGCCCAGTACGGCATCACCAAGACGCTGGACTTCTACAAGAAGACCTTCGGCCGCAAGGGCATCAAGAACAACAGCACCGGCGCCCACGCGATGGTCCACTTCGGCAGCAAGGTCGGCAACGCCTTCTGGGACACCGACTGCGGCTGCATGCTGTACGGCGACGGGGACGGCACCCTGTTCAAGAAACCGCTCGTCGTCCTCGACGTCACCGGTCACGAACTGACCCACGGTGTCGTCGACGCCACCGCCGGCCTCGAACCGACCCGTGTGGACCGCTTGGGCCAGTACGGCGAGCCGGGGGCCCTCAACGAGTCGCTCGCGGACATCTTCGGCACGGGCGTCGAGTTCGCCGCCGACAACCCGAAGAACCCGCCGAACTACCTGATGGGCGAGAAGCTCGGGCTGCGGCAGAAGTTCCTGCGCCGCCTCGACCACCCCTCCCTCGACAAGCTCGAGGGCACGGTCGACTACTGGTCGTCCCAGGTGTCCGACACCGAGGTGCACGCGGGCTCCGGCGTCTCCTCGCACGCCTTCTATCTGCTGGCCGAGGGCAGCGGCAGGAAGACCATCGGCGGCGTGGCGTACGACTCGCCCACCTACGACGGCTCGAAGGTGACCGGGATCGGCCGGGCCAAGGCCCTGGCGATCTTCTACCGGGCGCTCACCCGGTACATGGTCTCCACGACGGACTTCCACGACGCGCGCACCGCGACGCTGAAGGCCGCCGCCGACATGTACGGCGCGAGCAGCACCGAGTACCAGACGGTCGACGCGGCCTGGGCGGCCGTCAATGTGACGGCCGCCGACGCCCCGTCCGCCGGCAACTGATCCGGTCCGGACACGCGGGGGTCCGCCGTCCGGCGGGCCCCCGCGCTCAGTGCTCCTTCTGCGGGGTCACCTCACTGGGCCGTACGACCACGTAGCCCTCGCCCTCCAGCTTCAGCTGGACCGCTTCCCCCGAACCCCCGCGCAGCATCGAACCGATGGACTGCGACCGGTGCAGCGAGGTCTGGAGCCGCGCCGTCCAGCCCACCACCGCGTCGGTGTCCACGAACACCGGCTGCTGCGGCGAGACGGGTATGACGAGCGGGTTGCCCTCGCACATCAGCCCCAGGTGGCCGAACCCGGTGAACACGCTGTTGAACAGCCCGCCGCCGGCGATGCCCGCACCCTTCACGGTCTGGATCCGGTACGACAGCGACGCGTCGAAGCAGAGCACGTTGCGCCCGTTGACCGTGAACTCGTCGCCCTGTTCGACCTCCACGATGAAACAGTTCTGCGCCTCGTGCGCGAACCAGGCCTCGCCCTGGCCGCGCACGACCATCAGCGGCAGCCCCTCGCCCGTGACGGCCCGCTTGAGCATCCCGCCGACGCCCTGGCCCTTGCGTTCGAACTGCAGGTTTCCGCGGTAGGCGACCATCGCGCCCTGCCGCGCGAGCATCTCGCCGTCCACCACGTACCGGATGGACTTGGCGTTCTGCACGGACATACCCGGCCCGTCGGCCGGCTGCACCATGTGGTCGCTGGAAAACAGATCACCCTTCATGGGCGCATGGTGTCCCGGAAGATCACGTTCCGCCAAGCTCGGCGATGTACTGAAACGGCAACAACCCCGCAGGCGCGCCGACTTCTGCGTTTCGGCCGATGACCGGACCGTGGGAGGGGAACGATGTCCCAGGAGTCACAAGGCGAAGGACGGAAGCGCATGACGGTGCTCGGGGTCGACATCGGTACGTCCAGCAGCAAAGGCGTGCTGGTCGGCACGGACGGGACGGTACTCGGTACGGCGGTGCGGCCGCACACGGTCAGCCGGCCGAGGCCGGGTCATGTCGAGATGGACGCGGCCGTCTGGTGGGACGAGTTCGCCTCCCTCGCCCGTGAGCTGGTACCGCCCGGTTCCGCCGTCGAGGCGGTCGGCGTCAGCGGCATGGGCCCGTGCGTGGCCCTCGCCGACGAGAACGACACACCGCTGCACCCGGCCATCCTCTACGGCGTCGACACCCGCGCCACCGCCCAGATCGCCCGGCTCGACGCCGAGCTCGGCCCCGACGCCGTGCTGCAGCGCTGCGGGTCCCTGCTGTCCACCCAGGCAGTCGGCCCCAAGATCGCCTGGCTCGCGGAGCACCGGCCCGGCATCACCGCCCGCGCCCGGCGGCTGTACATGCCCAGCTCCTACCTGGTGAACCGGCTCACCGGCGCCTATGTTCTCGACCACCACTCGGCGAGCCAGTCCGTGCCGCTGTACGACTCCACCACCGAGGAGTGGTACCGCCCCTGGGCGCGCCGGATCGCGCCGGACCTCGAACTGCCGTCGCTGCGCTGGCCCGGTGAGATCGCCGGGCGGGTCACCGCCGGCGCGGCGGCCGTCACCGGACTCCCCGTCGGCGTCCCGGTCGTCACCGGCACCATCGACGCCTGGTCGGAGGCGCTGAGTGTCGGTGCCCAGCACACCGGCGACCTGATGCTCATGTATGGCAGCACCATGTTCCTGATCAACACCGTCGCGGAGCGGCTCCTGGTGCCGCAGCTGTGGAGCACGGTCGGCGCACTGCCCGGGACGCGGAGCCTGGCCGGCGGCATGGCCACCTCCGGGATGATCACCGACTGGCTGCGGGAGCTGCTCGGAGTCTCCGGGCACGATGCCCTGCTCGCCGAGGCCGAGGCGTCCGGTGTCGGCGCGAAGGGCCTGCTGATGCTGCCCTACTTCGCGGGGGAGCGGACCCCGGTAGCCGACCCGGACGCCCGGGGCGTGATCGCCGGACTCACCGTGGAGCACACCCGCGGCGACCTGTATCGCGCCGCGCTGGAGGCCACCGCCTTCGGGGTGCGGCACAACGTGGAGGCGATGCGCGCGGCCGGCGCCGACATCCGCAGGGTCGTCGCGGTGGGCGGGGGCACCCAGGGCGGTCTGTGGACCCGTATCGTCTCCGATGTCACGGGACTGGAACAGGAGATCAGGACCGTGACGATCGGCGCGAGCTACGGGGCGGCGTTCCTCGCCGCGAACGCGGTCGGCGACGTCGACATCGACAGCTGGAACCCGGTCCGCGAGCGCGTCCTGCCCGAGCCCCGCCGGCAGTCGCGCTACGACGGTCTCTACGACCTCTACCTACGGCTGTACCCGGCGACCCGCGACATCGGCCACGCCCTCGCCCGCCATCAGCGCGCCACCGCCGAGGCCCCCCGGGGATGAGGACCGCCGTGGACGACCCGCACCGGGGTGGGGCCGCCGCGCGGCGGCCCCACCCCGGGGACCGGCTCACCCCTTGATCTCGGTCCAGGCCTGCACCCAGCGGGAGTACGGGACGCACTTGACGTTCGTCCGGCCGTCGAGACACTGCTCGATCGGAGTCGTCCAGAACGCGATGTCCTTCCAGTAGCTCTCGTCGGTGGCGTGGAAGGTGTCGCAGAACGCCGGGTCGCTGGTCTCGTCGCAGGACTTGATGTTGGCGGGCGCCTCGCCGTAGTACTCGGCCACCTGCGCGTTGACCTTGGGAGAGATGATCCAGTTCATCCACTTGTACGCGCAGTTGGGGTGCTTCGCCTTGGCGGACAGCATCCAGGTGTCGGACCATCCGGTGGAACCCTCCTGTGGAAGGACCGCCTTGACCTTGGCGCCCTCGCTCTGGGCGAGGTTGGCGATGACCTGCCAGGTGGTGCCGATGGTGGAGTCGCCGCTCTTGAAGGCGGAGACCTCCTTGAGGTAGTCGCTCCAGTACTCGCCGACGTTGGGGCGCTGCTTCTTCAGCAGGCTGACCGCCTCGTCGAACTGCTCCTGGTCGAGTGCGTACGGATTCTCGATGTGCAGCCCCGGCCGGGTCTCGCGCAGATACAGCGCCGCGTCCGCGATGTAGATCGGTGAGTCGTACGCCGTGAGGTGCCCCTTGTGACGGGAGGCGTCGTCGAACACCGCGGACCAGGACGTGGGGGCGGGGGAGACCTCACGCGTGTTGTACATCAGCAGATTGGCGCCGCGGCCGTGCGGAATGCCGTAGGCGGTGCCGTTGACGGAGTTCCAGCTCTGGTTCTTCAGCCCGAAGAAGACGTCCTGGTAGTTGGGCACCAGGTCCGTGTTCACCGGTGCCGCCTCGCCCGAGGCGATGAGCCTGAGGGAGGCGTCGCCCGACGCGGAGACGGCGTCGTAGGCGCCCGACCTCATCAGTTTGACCATCTCGTCCGAGCTGGCCGCCACCTTGGCGTGGACCTGGCATCCGGTCTGCTTCTCGAAGGGGGTCACCCAGTCGGCCTTCGGGTCCGTGGAACCGTCCTCCACATAGCCCGCCCAGGCCACCAGATTCAACTGGCCCTCCGTGCGGCCGAGTTCCGACTGCGCCTTGAGGTCCGGCGGGTTGAAGCCGGCCGACGAGGAGGCGCTCGACTCGTCGAACAGTCCGCAGCCGCCGACGAGCAGCAGCGAGCAGACGGTGGCCGTCGCTTTCAGGGATCTCTTCAGACGCACGGAAATCTCCACGGTGTGGGGGGGTGGGGGGATTGGGGGGCGGTTGTGTGACGGTGGGTGACAGTGAATGCGTGGGGCGTGCAGCATGCGACCCGGGCGAAGGGCGCGACTGTGCGTCCGTGCATCCGGGGTGGGGCGGCGGGCGTGGCTGTCGGGGCGACGCCGGGCGTCACGGGTCACGACGGCGCGCTCGAGCGTCGCCCCTGGCCGATGGGCGGACCGGCGCGACCGCCCGAGAGTCCGCCTGCAGGACTGGGTGGCACCTGCGGGCGGATGGCGTGGTCAACACCCTATGGAGGGTCGCCGTTCTGATCAACTTCTGTCTGTGTAAGGTGAGTTGACGGAGAGTCAAGATGCGGTGAAGCGAGCCGGGCGTATACGGTCGCGGTCATGTCCGACCTCCCGCAGCAGCCCGGCGCCGCGCCGTGCCTCGCCCCCCAGGCCGTCCCGACGGGCCCGAGTCCCACCGCGAGAGACGGCGGCCGCCACACGGGTGCGGCCACGGCGACAATCGACGCGGTCACGGAAGCCGGCGTGGCGGCCCAGGTGCGCCACACCCTGGAAGCCGTCTTCGACACCGTCGCCCGGGTCCGGGCCGACACCACGGCCCTGCTGACCCGTGTCGCCGCCGAGGGCCGTGCCCCGCAGACCGCCGACCTCGCCGTGCTGCGCCCCGGTCTTCACCAGGACCTCGTCCGGCGCGAACTGGTCTCCGGAGTCGGCTTCGTGGCGGCCCCGGGGCTGCTCGGCGATGCACCGGCGTGGCTGGAGTGGTGGCAGAGCGATTCCGACGGGGGCGTACGACCGCTGCTGCTGGACCTAGACCCACGGCAGTCCGCGTACTCCGACTACACACACTGGGACTGGTTCGCGCTGCCCCGTGACACCGGCCATCGCGCCGTCGCCGGTCCGTACGTCGACTACCTCTGTTCCGACGAGTACAGCCTCACCCTGTCCGCGCCGGTGCATGTGGCGGGCCGGTTCGCCGGGGTCGCCGCGGCGGACGTCTACCTCAGACACTTCGAGGCGGCCGTGATGCCGTTGCTCAAGGAACTGCCCCGAGCGACGCACCTGGTCAACGCGCGCGGCCGGGTGGCGGCCTCGGCCGACCCGGCCCATCTGGTCGGCTCGCTCACCAAGGGCCCCGACTTCGGCGCCGTGCTCACCGGGGCGCGGGCCCACCGCCACGAGGGGCTGCGGCTCGTTCCGTGCGACGACATTCCGCTCGTCCTCGTCGTCGCGGAGGGCTGACCCGGCCGGGCGCCCCCGCGGACGCGGGAAGCGGGGTGCACGCCCCGTCAGAGAGACGTCAGGCGCGCGGCGCGGTGCCGAGCGCGTTCCCGGCCGCCGTCACGACCGCGTCGGCCACCGCCGCCAGCGCGACGGAGTCCAGCTTCCACTGCTGCCAGTACAGCGGGACCTCCGACGGCCGGTCCGCGGCCAGGTTCACCAGCCGTCCCGACCGCAGCAGCGGCCCGGCCTGCGGCTCGGGCACCAGACCCCACCCCATCCCGGCCGCGACGGCGTCGAGGTACCCCTCCGACGTCGGTACGAAATGCCGCCGCGCACCGGCGCCCTCGGCGGTGCGCAGCTCACGCAGGAACCGGTCCTGGAGGTCGTCGCGCCGGTCGAAGGCGATGACGGGCGCGTCGCCGATCACCTCGCGCAACGGCACCTCGGGCCGGCGGCCGAGCCACCGGTCGGCGAACGCCGGGCTCGCCACCGCCAGATACCGCATCCGTCCCAGCCCCCGCACACTGCAGCCCGCCACCGGCTCCGGGGACGACGTCACCGCGGCCATCACCCGTCCCTCGCGCAGCAGGGTGGCCGTATGGGCCTCGTCCTCGCGGCGCAGTTCGAAGCAGATCCGCAGGTCCTCGGGCACTTGGGAGAGAGCAGGCAGGAACCAGGTCGCCAGTGAGTCCGCGTTCACCGCGATCGACAGCCGCGTCATCTCCCCGGCGCCGGTCATCCCCAGGTCGGCCCGGGCCTCCCGCTCCAGCCGGGCGAGCTGACGCGCGAACCGCACGATCACCTCACCCGACTCGGTGGGCCGCACCGGCTTCGCCCGGGTCAGCAGCACCCGTCCGGTGCGCTGCTCCAGCGCCTTGACCCGCTGGCTGACCGCGGAGGGCGTCACATGCAGGACGCGCGCGGCCGCGTCGAAGGTGCCCTCGTCCACCACGGCGAGCAGCGTCCGTACCTGGTCCAGCGGAAGTTCTGACATCACGAACGCTAATGTTACGTAAGAATCTTTAGCTGTACTTCGGATGTCCTGGTACATAGCGTCCCGCTCATGACCCTCGCACTGACGGCCCTCGCCGCCGGATTCGCCACCGGACTGTCCCTCATCGTCGTCATCGGCGCCCAGAACACCTTCGTGCTGCGCCAGGGCATCCGCCGCGAGGCCGTCCTCGCCGTCGTCGGCATCTGCGCCCTGTCGGACGCCGCCCTGATCGCGCTCGGCGTCGGTGGAGTAGGAGCCGTCGTCGTGGCCTGGCCCGGGGCGCTGACCGCGGTCGGTCTGATCGGCGGCGCCTTCCTGCTGGTCTACGGAGCCCTCGCCGCCCGCCGGGTGCTGCGGCCCTCGGCCATGGGGCTGGACGGCACCTCCGAGCGCTCCCGCAGGCGAGCCGTGCTCACCTGTCTGGCGATGACCTGGCTCAACCCGCACGTCTACCTCGACACCGTCTTTCTGCTCGGCTCCCTCGCGGCCGGCCACGGCTCGCTGCGCTGGACCTTCGGGCTCGGCGCGGCCCTGGCCAGCCTGTGCTGGTTCGCCGCCCTCGGCTTCGGTGCCCGGCTGCTCGGCCGCTTTCTGTCCCGCCCCTCCTCCTGGCGTGTGCTGGACGCCCTGGTCGCGGTGACGATGGTCACAACCGGTGGCCTGCTGATCACCGGACCCTGAGCCCGGGCGGCCGGAAGGCCCCCGACGGCCGGGAGCGCGGGCCCATCGGTGATAGTGAACCGGGAATCAAAAGGTGTATTGAGCAGCTAGGAAGTCCGTGGACACGAGCGAGAGCACGACCGACAACGGAACCGACGGCGGAAATAGCAGCGGAACAGACAGCGGAACAGACAGCGGAACAGCGGCTCAGGACGACGGGCAGGACGCGGGGGGAGCCAAGAGGCGGGGATGGCGCCGCTGGGCGATGGACACCCGGCCGCTGCGCCGCCCCGCCTACCGCCGCCTGTGGACGTCGACGGTCATCACGAGTGTCGGCAGCCAGCTCACCGCGGTCGCGGTGCCCAAGCAGATCTACGACATCACGGGCTCCTCCGCATGGGTGGGCTACGCCAGTCTGGCGGGCCTGCTGCCGCTCGCGGTGTTCGGCCTGTGGGGCGGCGCGATCGCCGACAGCATGGACCGCCGTAGGCTCCTGCTGCTCACCAACTCGGGTCTCGCGGTCACGTCCGTGCTCTTCTGGGTCCAGGCCGCCATCGGTCTGGACTCGGTGGTCGTGCTCATGGCGCTGCTCGCCCTCCAGCAGGCCTTCTTCGGCCTCAACTCCCCGGCCCGCAGCGCCTCCATCGCCCGACTGGTACCGGCGGAGGAACTCCCGGCGGCGAACGCGCTCGGCTCGACCGTGATGCAGACCGGCCTGGTCGCGGGCCCGCTCCTGGCGGGCGTG
Organism: Streptomyces sp. NPDC001222; assembly: GCF_042896945.1. Lineage (NCBI taxonomy): Bacteria > Bacillati > Actinomycetota > Actinomycetes > Kitasatosporales > Streptomycetaceae > Streptomyces > Streptomyces sp. NPDC001222. Next base: position 210,380 of record NZ_JBIAXT010000006.1, on the reverse strand, counting down.
CTGATCCCCGTGATCGGCCTGTCCGAGTTGTATCTGATCGACGCCCTGGCGCTGTGCGTGACGGTGTGGGCCGTGCTGCGGCTCCCCGCGCTGCCACCCCTGTCGGCGGCGGTGAGGAGCAGCGCCGGCTGGCAGGCGATAGCCGACGGATTCCGCTACATGTCGCTGCACAAGGTGCTGCTGCTGTCCTTTCTCGCCGACATCATCGCCATGGTGCTGGGCATGCCCCGGGCGCTGTTTCCGCAGCTCGCCGCCCACACCTATGAGTCCCACGGGGAAGGACTCGCGCTCGGACTGCTGTTCGCGGCCATTCCGATCGGCGCCGTGCTGGGCGGTTTGATGTCCGGCACGTTCTCCCGTGCGCGCCGCCACGGACTCATGGTCATCCTGTCGGTGATCGCCTGGGGCGCGGCCATCACCGGCCTCGGACTCACCACGAACCTCTGGGTGGCCGTGGTCTTCCTGGCCGCCGCCGGAGTCGCCGACATGGTCTCGATGGTCTTCCGCGGGGCCATTCTCCTGTCGGCCGCCACCGACGAGATGCGAGGCCGGATGCAGGGCGTGTTCATCGTCGTCGTCGCGGGCGGCCCCCGTCTCGCGGACGTCCTGCACGGCACGGTCGGCTCGGCCCTCGGCGTCCGCACGGCCATCGCGGGCGGCGGCCTCCTGGTGGTCCTCGCCACTCTGGTCCTCGCCCTCGCGACCCCGGCCCTGCGCGAGTACCGGATCTGACCGGGCACCTCGTCGGGGACCGGAACCTGGTCAAGGAAATACGACTGTCGCGCGTCCGGCAATTCCCGGGCGCGCGACTGGCGTATTTCCGGGAGTAATTCCCGGGGGAGCGCGATTTCCATTCGACGGGAGTATGGTCGGATTATGAATACGATGAGCTACGTACTGCTGGCGGTATCGCAGGAACAGGTCAACGTGTTCCTCGCCTTCATCGGCGGTATGGTCGTCTCCGGGGCACTGATCTGGGCCGTACGGATCGGTATGGTCGTGCGAGACCGGGAACCGGACCCACCCACCCCTGAGGAACAGCCGCACCTCCCCGACACCGGCCCCGTCCTCGAGGAGCGGGAGGTCCGGGAGCCGGAAGAGATGCCGCACGCCGCGCAGGAGAGCGAACGGCTCATGCCGTACGAGCTTCATCACGCGGCGAGCAAACGCTGCGACGACCAGCAACGCAAGCGCTGGCTCCCCGGCTCCAGCGGTGCGTTCGGCAGCGGCGGCCCGGGCCACGTCTGAGCCGCCCACGACCGCCACGCCACCGGTCCGGCGCGTTTGCCCCGGCACGTATGCAGGCAGTACGTCCGGGGCGGACGCGCCGGGCTTCGGCGCTCTCACGGCAGCTCGGCCGCAGACTCCTCCGGCGTCAGATCCGGACGCATCCGCAGCCATGACGGCTGTCTGAGCAGCCCGGACCGGGTGCGCGTGCTGTAGCGGACCTCGCCGACGAGTCTCGGCAGGACCCAGCGGGCCCCCGTCACCCGGGGGTCCCGGTCGAAGGGGCACACCCGTGACTCCAGGGGCGTGAGCAGCCGGGCGAGTTCTTCCCGCTCCGCCTCGCTCCAGCCGGTGCCGACCCGGCCCACGTAGCGCAGCCGCCCCGCCTCCCGCTGCCCCACCAGCAGCGCCCCGGGCAGCCCCGACAGCCGGCCCTGGCCGGGCAGCCAGCCGCCGACGATCACATCCACCGCCCGAACATTGCGGATCTTGATCCAGGACCGGGACCGCACCCCCGGCTCGTACACCGAGTCCAGCCGCTTGCACACCAGCCCCTCCAGACCGCTCTCCCGCGTCGCCTCCAGGGCCTGGGCGCCGTGGCCCACGATCGCGCCCGGCGTCGACCAGTGCGGCCCGCCCAGCGCGAGCGCCTCCAGCTGCCGCCGACGCTCCGCGTAGGGGAGCCGCGTGAGGTCGTGCCGCAGGAACATCACGTCGAACAGCACCAGATGCACAGGCGTCTGCGCCGCACGGCGCGCCGCCAGCGCCGGTGAGTGGGCCAGTCCCATCCGGGACTGCAGCCGCTGGAAGTCCCCCCGCCCCCGCTCGTCCGGTGCCACCACCTCCCCGTCCAGCACGGCGGGTGTCGCGCCCAGGACGCCCCCCAGCGAACGCAACTCGGGATACGCCCCCGTGATGATCTCCCCCGACCGGGCGCGCAGTTCCACACTGCCGTCACCGGGCAGATAGACCACCGCCCGCTGGCCGTCCTGCTTGGTCTCGTACGCCCACCGGTCGTCCTGCCGGGCGGGCGGCAGCACGCCGGGCGTGGCGAGCATGGGGGCGATCAGCGGAAGTCTCACGAGTCAGTTGTCGACGCCGCCGGGCACCGGCAGGCGTCCCGTCCCGGCGTTTTCCCCTGAACGGCGCCGGAGCCGTCGCTGCGGCCGGGAAGGTTTGCCGCGGGCGAACCTTCCCGGCCGCAGCATCAGTGCCCGGCTGCCCCAAGCTCTCGGCTCCTCTCGAGCAGGGGGAGCCCATGACGCCGCTCCTCGACGGGCGAACGTTGCCTGCCGGGGCACAAGTGCCCTGCGCCATTGATTCGTCGTCAGTTCTTGGGTGCCGCAGCGCTGCCGGCTCCCCGAGTACGCCGAAGCTGGGGGCCGAGCGGGCGGCCAACCTACCCGGCGGGACGGGGTGCGAATCCACCTACGAACTTCAGGCGCAGGACACTAGGTCAGCGCGGCCTGAGAGATCAGTTCCTGCAACCGCAGCCCTCGCCGGACGTCCAGCTCGCCGGACACCCCGGTGCGCACGGCCGTGGCGAACTCGCGGCGCAGCACCGGCCAGGCCTCCTCGTAGTCGAGCCCGGTGGTGTCGTAGACCAGGGGAGGCCGCGGTCCGAACAGCTCGACGCGGGTGCCGCCCCGCGGGACGTCCACCGAGCCGGACAGCGAGCACTGGCTGATCGCGCCCGTGGTGTGCTCGCAGGTCAGCTCGATCCAGCGGCGGGGATCCCCGGTGCCGCGTACCCGGACGACGGGTCCGACCGCCGCGTCCAGCAGATCGAGCAGATGCGGCCCCACGTCGAGCAGCGCGCCGTGCTCCAGGCGCCACGGGGTCGCGAAGTCGCCGCCCAGGAAGGCGCCACTCAGTCCGCTGGAGCGTGCGCCGACGACTTCCGTCCCCCGTGCGGCGGCCAGGAACCGACGGGCCGCCGGGTGGTAGCGGTTGCTCAGGACGAGCTGGGAGACGACCCCTGCCTCCCCGACCGTGTCCGCCAGCCGTCGCGCCGAGGCCAGATCCCCTCCGAGCGGCTTCTCCAGCAGCAGGGCCCGGCCCGCCCGTGCGGCCCGCCCGGCCAGTTCGGCCTGGACCGCCGGAGGGACCGAGAAAGCCACCGCGTCGCAGGAGTCCAGGAGTTCCTCGAACCGGTCGGTGGCCTTCGCGCCGTACGGGGCCGCGGTCTCGCCGGCCGCCTCCTCGCGGCGCGCCCACACCGCCGTCAGGCGGGTCTCCGGCCCGGCCGCGAGCACCCGTGCGTGCACGGCGCGCGCCCAGGGCCCCGCCCCGACGAGCCCCACCCGCAGGGGCTCCCCGGTCCACGGCGGCAACAGATCAGTCATGGCACGAACTCCATCACGTCTCCACGGACTTGAACAGAACCGCTTCCCGTACCGGTCCAACCCCCGCCCGATACCAGGGAACTTGACCGAACACAGATGACTCCGGGGACGGGCCGCACCCTAAGCTGACGGCCGTTGATCATCCGTCCCTCGACAGGAGTCACCGTGACGCCACCCCGTCCGCACACCCGCAGACGCAGCACCGTCCTTCCCCGGCAGGCCGTCGCAGGAACGGTCCCCGTCGCCCTCGCCGCCTTGCTCGCCGCCGCGGGCCCCGCCGCGGCCGGCACCGTGGGCGCGTCCGGGGCGGGCGACCCGTACTTCCCGCTCGAGGGCAACGGCGGCTACGACGTGTGCCATTACGACCTGACCCTCGGCTACACCCCGGTCGGCCGCCACCTCGACGGCCAGGCCGTCCTGCACGCCCGGGCCACCCAGCGCCTCACCCGCTTCGACCTCGATCTCCAGGGCCTCAAGGTCACCGCGGTCACCGTCGACCACCACAAGGCGTCCTTCCGCCGCGACGGGCAGGAACTCGTGGTCTCCCCGCGGCACGCGCTGCGCAAGGGCCAGGACTTCCGTGTCGCCGTCAGCTACCAGGGCACGCCCAAGCCGGTCACCGACCCCGACGGCTCGCTCGACGGCTGGATGCCCACCGACGACGGCGCGTTCGTGGCGGGCGAGCCGCAGGGCGCCATGACCTGGTTCCCCGTGAACAGCCACCCGCGGGACAAGGCGTCGTACGACATCACGATCACCGTGCCACGGGACCGCACCGCCGTCTCCAACGGCGTCCTGGTCAGCCGGAAGACCGCCCACGGGCACACCACGTTCCACTGGCGCCAGTCCGAGCCGATGGCCGCGTACCTGGCCACGGCGACCGTGGGTAGGTTCGACGTCGAGCAGTACACCACCCGGGACGGCATCAAGATCTTCAACGCCGTCGACCCGCGCGAGGCGTCCGCCGCCGCCCCCGTGCTCAAGAAGCTGCCCTCCGTCCTCGCCTGGGAGAGCAAGCTCTTCGGCCCCTACCCCTTCCGCGCGGGCGGCGCCATCGTCGACAAGGCCACGAACGTCGGCTACGCGCTGGAGACACAGACCCGGCCGGTCTACGACCGGGCCCCCGATCTGAGCACCCTGGTGCACGAGAGCGCTCACCAGTGGTTCGGCGACTCGGTCAGCCTCACCCGCTGGCAGGACATCTGGCTCAACGAGGGCTTCGCCACCTACGCCGAGTGGCTCTACGGCGAGCAGCACGGAGGCACGACGGCACAGCAGTCCTTCGACGCGCTCTACGCCCGCCCGGCGAGCGACGAGTTGTGGGCCTTCCCACCCGCCGACCCCGGCAGCGGGGCCCACATCTTCGACACACCGGTCTACGCCCGGGGCGCCATGGTCCTGCACCGGCTGCGCACGACCGTAGGCGACGCGGTGTTCTTCCGCATCCTGCGCACCTGGGCGGCCGAACACCGCGGCGGCCACGGCACCACGGCCCAGTTCATACGGCTCTCGGAGCGTCTGTCGGGCAAGGACCTCGGGGCGCTGTTCCACACCTGGATCGGCACGGCGGGCAAGCCCACCGCGCCCTGATCTACGGCCGCCGGAAGATCGTGATGGAGTGTCCGACGTCGTCGACCGCCCTGCTGCCGCGGATCAGCCGCTTCAGCGGTCCCTGCGCCTTGGCGATCGACGAGTCGGACACCACCAGCAGCCCGTGCACCCGCTCCGGCCGCACCTTGAGCGGGTCACGGCCGTGGATGCCGTACCAGGAGGGCACGCCGCTGCCTTTGTAGACCAGCCACACCTCCCGCTCCCGCGGGTAGCGCTCACGCAGCCGGTCGGCCAGCCGCCCGAGGTCCTGGCCCCAGTCGACGTTCGAGTCGTGCAGCCTGAGACGGGTCTTCGCGGGACCGCCGAAGGCCTCATTGGAGTACGGGAGGTAGTACGGGTAGGTGCGCAGCGAGCTGACCGCGACGAACGCGAGCAGCACCGCCGTCACGGCGTACGCCCCACGCCGCCGCAGCGCGACCACACAGGCGGCCGCCACGGCCAGGAACACCGGCACGAACAGCGCGTAGCGCACCCCGAGGTCACGTGACCCCTGCAGGGCCGCCGCCAGCAGCACCCCCGGCACCACCAGCACATACGGCACGGCCGCGCGCAGCGGGGGCACCGCCGCCATGACCCCGGCACCGAGCAGCCACAGCGCCAGCATGCCGAGCGGTGTCTTCACCAGGAGCGCGGCCGGCAGGTAGTACCACAGCGCGCCGGCGTAGACGTGGCCGAACAGATAGCCGTGCCAGGTGGCGCTCTCGAAGCCGAACTGGATCCGCATCCCGTCGCGGTACGCGTCGGGGAACGGCAGCACGTCGATCAGCAGCCTCCGCAGGCCGTGCACCGCTGGTACGTTCGCCGGCGTCGTCCACCGCAGCCGGGGATCCACGGCCAGATACACGGCCCATACGACCGCGATCAGCACCAGTGCGACACCGGCGGCCGCCGCCAGGGCTCCCGCCGCGCGCCGCCGCCGGGGCACGGTGCCGGCGGTCGCCCGCCAGTACGACCAGGCGGCCAGCACCAGCAGGACCGGCACCGCGGGCAGGGTGCTCATCTTCGTGGCGACGGCGGCGCCTGTCGCGAGACCGGCGAGGAGCAGATACGGCAGCGGTCGGCGCCGGGCACGCCACAGCATCCAAGTCGCGGTCACCACGAACCCCGCGGCGGGCATGTCGAGGGTGGCCAGCGAGCCGTTGGTGATCAGATCGGGGGAGAACGTGTACAGGGCCAGCGCCACCAGGCCGCCCACCCGTCCCACGAGATCGCGCGCGAAGCCGAAGACGACCAGCCCGAACAGCAGCGTCACCACCATCACCGGCAGCCGGGCCCAGAACATCACCCGCCAGGGGTCGTTGCCCGACTCGTACAGCAGCCGTCGCCCCAACTGCCCCTGGTCACCGTGGAATCCGGCCTTCAGATGCGGATGCGCGAACACCGTGCCGACCGCGACGACGAGCTTGCCGAGCGGCGGGTGCTCCGGGTTGAACCGCAGACTGTGCTCCCGGACGTACACCACCGCCGTGCCCACGTAGACGGGTTCGTCGATGGTGGGCGTCTGCCGCACGGCGGTGGTGACCATGGCCACGGCCATCTGCGCCAGCAGCGCGACCACCAGCAGCGCCAGCAGCGGCCGCCGGTGGCGCCGCAGCCGCTCCCGGTGGCTGCCGCCCCGCCGACCGCCGGCCGGCGCCGCACCGGGGGCCGCGGCGGGCCCGTCGTCGGCTGCGAGGAGCGACTGCTGTTCGTACGTCATCATGTCCTCTGCTACGTCGGAACGGCAGGACCTTGCTCAACGGCGCACGGGGCACGGGGCACGGCGGGCCACGCGTGCGAGCACCGGAGGAGAAGAGCGGGACACCGCAGGTGCCGGGCCCGTCAGGGCCGCACGTACTCCTGCCGCACGGTGGAGGCGAGATGGGCGAGGGCGTCCTCGGCCCGGGTGCGGTCGGCGTCGTCGAGCGCGCCGAGCGCGTCGGCCGCGGCCTCCCGCACCGGCCGGGGCACCTCGTCCAGTGCGGCCATCCGGTAGGCGACCGTGCGCCGCGCGGCCCGTTCCTCGGGGGTGACCCCCGCCGGCCCCGTGCGCGGGAAGACCGCGGCCTCGTACACGGCGATGTGCAGGAGCACGCCGTGGGCTATCCCCTCGGCGTAGCCGCGCACCCCGGCCTGCCGCCGGGCCGCCGCGAAGTGGGTGAGCGCCCGGCGGCGGAAGAAGAACGTGACGAGCGCGGTCGCCGCGCCGGTGCCCGCCGCGGCGACGAGCGCGATCCGCGCCCCGCCGAAGAGGGCGCCGAGGAGAGCGCCGCTCGCGGTGGTCAGACAGACCAGCCCGGTGACGAGGAGACGCAGTGCGCGGGCGGGCGTGATCGGGGCCATGGCGTGCAGTGTGCCAGCCGCCACAGCGGCCCCAGGCGGGAGCCCCGGTTCCGCCGTGCCGCGGGTGGCGGCGGGCGTGATGTGCGACACGTGCACGACGGTCCCCCTCGGGGCCTTCGGGGGATCCTTGCTGCGCATCGCTTGATCGGTGATCAAGCGGGGAAAATCCGCTGACCACGCGGTGTTCTCCGCATTTGACACTTTGTTGCGTGCGCGGATAGGAAACAAGGCGCGGAAGTGGAGAGGTGGACTGTGCGCGAGCCCCATGTGATCGGTGACTGGCAGGAATGCTCGGACGAGCATGCCGGTCTGCGTATTCGCGTGCACCGCCTGGAAAAGGCGGAGCCGCCGCGCGGGCGTGACGACGCGGCCGAGGGCCTCACGTATTTCCGCTTCCGGGTGACCGTCGAAAATCGCGGCGGGGACGTCGTCGACATCCATCTCGAGGACGGTCAACTCGACATCCGCACCGGCTCCGACGGGGAGAGCGCGTTCCTCGACTGGCGCAACTCGCAATTCATCGAGGGTTTCGATCTCTATCCGCTGCGCCGCGCGACCGCGGTGCTGTACGCCGCCGCCCCGGAGGCCTGTCTGCATCTCGTCGACATCCAGGTGCAGGTGAAAGCCGGCGAGGAATGGGCCGACCGGTACCTGTGGTCCGGCGATCTGAGCGCGCCGGACGGTATGCCGCAGGCGGGTGCCCGTCCCGACGACGTCTCGGAGATGCTGGCCGGACAGATCAGCACGTTCCTGCGTGAGCAGGCGGAACGAGGGCCGAGCTGACCCGGCGCGCCGGGGCTATTCGCCACGGTGCCGCCAGTACCACACGGCACCGGCCACGAGAGCGATCAGGAAGACGAGCGGCACGATCATGCCGGGGACGCGGGCCGGGTTCATGGTGCCGCCCGGAAGGCGGGGCGGTGGTGCTCAGGTGCGGTCTTTCCCATGGCCGTGATGGTGCCCTGCCCGGGGGCTGGTAGCCACGGTCCCGGCGTCCGGAATTGCGTACGAGGTCTGCCCCGCGCCCGGCGGCGGGCCCGCGGTCACTCGCGGTAGACGGTGAGTACGGCGCCGTTGACCTCGATGCGCTGAGGAGTGGGGCCCTCACCACGGCGGAGCATGGTGAGGCACTGGTCGAAGAGCGCGAGTTCGTCCTCGCTCAGTACGGCCGCCGCGAGGTCGAGCAGTTCTCCGATGGCCGTGTCGGTGAGGTCGGCCGGCAACTCGCCGGAGAGCAGGACCACGGATTCTCCCGTGGGCCCTTTGACGATGGCGGTGGTGGGGCCGCCGTGTACGAAGAGCAAAGTTCCCCCCAGTCGGCCCGGGGCGTGCGGCTCACGGGTCCCGGGCAGGAGGAGAGACTAGCGGCGGATCATGGGCCTTTGGGCGGGAGTGGCTACTTTTTGCGGAAGTGGCAGGCGGGGTGCGAAACCGCTGCGCTCGCCGCCGTCCGCGGTCAGGAAGCGTCCGAACCGCGGTTCAGCAGCGACTCGACCAGCGCCGCGACATGGCGGCGGTCCTCGGTCGACAGTCGCTGGACGCTGGCGATGAGCACGTCGACCTCGGGGTCGCCGGGGGTGCCGGAGACGGGCGCGGGTTCACCGGCGGGGGCGTAGAAGTGGATGCCGCACGCCTCCGCGGCGGCTTGACGGATGGACCCCAGGGGCAGTCCCAGGCCCAGGGCCAGCCCTTCGAGGGTGGCCGGCTGGGGCATGCGGGCCATGTGCTCGGTCGTGGCCAGATGGTGGACCGTGGAGCGCGGGATGCCTCCGCGGCGGGCGACGTCACCGTAGGACCAGTGCTCGCTGTCCAGTCGGTCGCGGATGATCTGCTGCAGTGCGTTGGCCACTGATGGTCACTTCCTGCTCGCCGCCGGGCGGAACTCTTCCGTGTCGGATCATTCTAGGGGCGACTTGGGCGTGTGACGGAAGGTGTTCTCCTGAACCGCTTGCGTCACACCGATCGCGGCCCGTAGTGTCCAATCTCGTTGGACAGCCCGTCCGACGGAGTTGGACGCGATCCGGGGGGACCTGACCGTGTCCGACGGAAACACGACACGAACCCTGAGGGGGAATCGATCATGATGGATCCTCGTGAGCTCGACGCCGAGTCCGCGGAGCTGCTGCCGGGCCGTGAGGCCCTGGGCCGCCTGAAGTTCAGCTTCGGCAAGACGGTGAACGTCACCAAGCACGTCGCCAACGTCTCCGCGCACAACGAGTCGGCCGCACTCAACGACCACTCCGCGTGGTCGGTGGCGGACTCGGGTGCCGCCCAGTCCATCAACATCGGCCAGTGATCCTGTGCCGCACGGGCCGGCGCCCCGGCGTCGTGCGGCACTCGGTATCGCCGCGGCGACGCATCACCACACACCTCCGCCCGCCGCGACGGTACCACCGACTGGTCTCGTCGTCTGACGACACGTCACCACCTCTCGCCGGGCGGTGCCTTGCACCGCCCGGCACCCATCAAGCCTGTCAACGAAGGTCTTTAGGAAAGGACACGCCATGAGCATGAACGCGTACGAGCTGGACGCCGAGTCCGCGGAGCTGCTGCCGGGCCGTGAGGCCCTGGGCCGCCTGAAGTTCAGCTTCGGCAAGACGGTGAACGTCACCAAGCACGTCGCCAACGTCTCCGCGCACAACGAGTCGGCCGCGGTCAACGACCACTCCGCGTGGTCGGTCGCCGAGTCCCAGGCCACCCAGTCGATCAACATCAAGCAGTAACCCCCGTACAACGAGGGCATGTCCGGCGGACCGCGCACGGGGCAGGCGCGGTCCGCCCTTGGGGGGAGGAAAGGCGCATATGACGCTGCTGGGGGACAACACCGCGGCACTGTACGACACCGGCCCCGTACCTGGGCCCGGGGGAATGCCGGTGACCTACGAGCAGGTCACCGCGGCGAACCCGACCGTCGTCGGCTTCGAGAAACCGCTCGTGCCGCGGCTCAGCGCCGGACTGCAACTGCACGGCGAGTATCAGGGATCGGGCTTCACCGAGCCCAAGTACATCGCCCGTCGGGGGGACGGGCAGGTCGTGCAGCTGTCCCGGCTGCTGCACCTGGTGGCGTCGTCGGTCGACGGCCACCGCGACATCGAGACGATCGCCCACCGGGTCAGCGCCCGGTTCGGGCGCGAGGTCAGCGCGGAGAACATCCGCTATCTGGTCGAGAACAAGCTGGACCCGCTCGGGGTGACGGTCCCCGAGGGCCAGGAGGAGGACGAGGTCGTAGCGCCCCGATCGGACCTGCTCCTCGCCCTCAAGGGCCATCGCGTCCTGTTCAACGAACGACGAGTGGCGAGGATCGCCCGGGCGCTGGCCTGGCTGCACCGCCCCCTGGTGGTGGCGGCGGTGCTCGTGGGCATCGCCGTGCTGGACGTCTGGCTGTTCGCGTTCTTCGGCGCGATCACACCCGTGCTCGAGGTGCTGGACCAGCCGGTGCTGCTGCTCGTGGTCTTCGTGCTGACCGTGGCCTCCCTGGTCTTCCACGAGTTCGGCCATGCCTCGGCCTGCCGCTACGGCGGCGCCCGGCCCGGCTGCATCGGCTGCGGCCTGTTCCTCATCTGGCCCTCGATGTACACGGACGTCACCGACGTCTACCGGATCGGACGGGCCGGCCGGCTCCGCACCGACCTCGGCGGCGTCTACTTCAACGTCGTCTTCATGCTGGCCATGGCCGGCGCCTACGCCGTGAGCGGTCAGGCGTTCTTCCTGGCCGCGGTCTATCTGGGGCACTTCGAGATCCTCGAACAGCTGATGCCGGCCGTACGGTTGGACGGCTACTACATCCTCGGCGACCTCGCCGGTGTGCCCGACCTCTACGGCAAGATCAAGCCGATCCTGCTGAGCCTGGTCCCCGGGGCCAAGGGACGCAAGGCCCGCGCCGAGGTCGCCGCGCTCAAGAAGTCGGCCCGGGTCATCGTCGCCACCTGGGTGCTCACCATGGTGCCCCTGCTGGTCGGCGAGATGGGCTACGCGCTGTGGAACCTGCCCCGGCTCACCACCACGATGGTCCGCTCGCTCACCGAGCAGGTCCTCGGCACCGGCGGCGCGTTCGCGCACGGGGAGATCGCGGCCGGGCTGATGGGCGTGGTCGGCTGCGTCATGCTGCTGTGCCCCATGGCGGGCGTGGTCTATCTGTCCGTGAAACTGGGCGGACGTCTCTGGCGGGGCGCCGCGAAGTCGACGGCCGGGCGGCCGGGTCTGCGCATGGCGCTGTGCGGGGTGCTCCTGGTCGCACTGGGCGGCCTCAGCTACGCCTGGGTCTCCGGTCTGACGCCGGAGCCGCTGCCGAAGCGGCCTCCGATCGCTCCGATCCTGCAGCCCGGTGTGTCGACCTCGGCCCCGCCCGCACGGGTCGCCACCCCATCGGACCGGCAGCACGCCACACCGTCGGCCACGGCCACCGGCGTGCCCTCGGGCGCAGTGTCCCCGACCGCCTCGGCCGCTCCCACCGTCTCGGCGAGCCCGTCCGACTCCGTGAGTCCCGGGCCGAGCGCCTCCACGACGCCGTCCGGGGCCCCCGGCGGCAAGCCGACCGGCAGTCCCGCCGCGGGCGGTCCCTCGGTGTCCGTTCCTGCGGATCCCGGCTCCGCCTCGCCGTCCCCGCCGCCCTCCGAGACCGTCACCTCGTCCCCGTCGGTCCCCGTGAGCGAGTCGCCCGCCGGGCCCACGCCGTCCGCTTCCTGAACACCCCGGGCCACGCCCCGGGGGTCGTGCGGACCGGCCCTGGGCCCGGGGCCGGTCCCGCCGTCGGCCGGGAGTGCCGTGCACCCCGGTCCGGCGGCGCCCGTTTGTCGACACCACTCCAGCAGGAGACCCAAGTGAACCAGCACCGCAAACCACGTACACATTCAGCCTTCACCCAACGCGCCGTCCGCGTCGGGCTGTTCGCCGCCGGCGCGGCCGGAATCGCGACCGCGGTTCCCGCACAGGCGGCGACGGGGACACCGCAGCACACGGCGGTCGTCACCGACCAGACCTTCAGCCGCGCCGACTTCCATCACCACACGCAGGCCAGGGACTCCTTCACGGTGCGCCAGTTCGGCACGGTCAACGCCGCCACCGTGCGCAACCAGGCCAACGCCGTCGGGGTGGGCTGCTCGGTCGACGACCACTGCCGCTCGGTCGCCCTGTCCTTCCAGATCGTCACGATGGCCGGTGAGCACACCCATCTGAACGCCCTGAACCGCGGCGACGCGGTCAACAACCACTGCGACGGCTGCCAGACCCTCGCCGGGGCCTATCAGTTCGTGGTCTCCACGCCCCGCCCCCTCAACCTCGACCAGGGGACCAGGCGGCGCCTCGACGACATCCATCGTCGACTGGACGCCCTGACCCGCTCGACCCTTCCGGCCACCGAGCTGAAGCAGCGGGCCGACGCGCTGGCCGCCGAGGTCAACACCGTGCTCAACGACGCGGTCGCGAAGGCGCCCAAGGGTGCCGAGCGGCCCACCGTGACGCTCCACCGCCACCTGGACGGCTGGCCCGCCCACTGACCGGGCCGGCCCGGCCCGCCGCCTCCGGAAGGGCCCGGGGCGGCGGGCCTCCGCGCGTTCACCCGGCGGCCCGTCGGCCGAACACGGTGAACGATTGGCCGGAGATGGCCGTTCCGGATTGATGACGCAGTACATACGATGCGGTCGCTCCCGGTCTTCACAGCTCGTTCACAGGCCGGGTGGCGCGCCTGCCCCAATTTGGCATGCGCATGATCGACCAGCTCGGTACCTGATCCAACGCACCTGGTCCGCGACGGTCCCGCCGGTGAGGGGCCGCACCCCCCAGAGCCGGCGGTGTCACGCCGCCGGAGAACCGATGCAACGGATGGGAGAACCATGGCCGGTGGACTGTTCCTCGGTGGCGCGCTAGCCGCGCTCCTCGCCACCGCATTCCCCGTACAGGACCCGTCGGGCGGCTTCACCGACCCGCCCCCGGACAAGATCGTCATCAAGATCGCCACGGTGAACGGCTCCGGCTGCCCCCGGGGCACCGCGGCGATCGCCGTCTCGCCGGACAACACCGCCTTCACGGTGACCTACAGCAACTACCTCGCCCAGGTCGGCGGGGGCGCCGATCCCACCGCGTTCCGCAAGAACTGCCAGCTCAACCTGATCGTGCATGTGCCGCAGGGCTTCACGTACGCCATCGCCAGCGCGGACTACCGGGGCTTTGCGTCCCTCCAGCGCGGGGCCGGCAGCACGGAAAAGGCCTCGTACTACTTCCAGGGCTCGTCGAGCACGGCGGCGCTCACCCACCCGTTCTCCGGTCCGTACAACGACAACTGGCAGGCCACGGACACCACGGACTGGGCGCAACTGGTGTGGGCGCCCTGTGGGGTGCAGCGCAACTTCAACATCAACACCGAACTGCGGGTCAATGCCGGCACGTCGGCGCCCGGCAGCACGAGCTTCATGACGATGGACTCGACGGACGGTGACCTGAGCACCATCTACCACCTGGCCTGGAAGGAGTGTCCCGACTCCTGATCCCCGGTCCGTCCGGTGTCACCGTCTCCTTCGCACCGGAGCCGGTGACACCGGGCGCGGGACGGTCCCCGGCCCTGGCTCGCGGGTGTCATCCAATGTTGAACCAGCTTGTTGTTCAAAATTGGAGAAGAGGGTAGCGTGAGGTCATCCAATATTGGATGACCTCGTTGTCGTCCCATGGCATCCGCTTCTCCACGTACCTGCCAGGAGCCCACTCATGACCGTCGCCGTCGAAACCGGACTGTGGCAACTCGACCCCACCGCCTCCACCGTCGCCCTGCGCCACCGGACCATGTGGGGCCTCGTCACCGTCAAGGGGGCCTTCACCACCCTGAGCGGTCGGGGCGAGGTCAGGCCCGACGGCTCCGTCGAGGGCGTCATCACCCTCGACGCCGCCTCCCTGGACACCAAGCACACCAAGCGCGACCAGCATCTGCGCTCGGCCGACTTCTTCGACACCGACCACCACCCGGAGATCACCTTCGTGGTGCGCAGCGCCGCGGCGGGCCCGGACGACACGGCCTCGATCACCGGCCGGCTCACCGTGCGCGGTGTCAGCAGGCCCCAGAACCTCACCGCGCGCATCGTGCGGGCCGACGCGGAAGCCGTCACGCTGGAGGCGGAGTTCACCGTGGACCGCGAGCAGTTCGGCATGGGCTGGAACCAGTTGGGCATGATGCGCGGCCTGACCAGCGTCAACGCCACCCTGCGCCTCACCCGCTCGGCGGTGTGAAGATCCTCGCGCACACGGGGACACGAACGGGCCCGGACCGCTCGACGGCGAGCGGTCCGGGCCCGTGGGTGAGGGGTGTGCGACCGTCAGGCGCGGTGGGCCCGCAGTGCGGCCAGCGCCCGGTCGGCGTGCGCGCTCATCCGCAGTTCGCTGCGCACCACCTCCAGCACCGTGCGGTCCTCGCCGATGACGAAGGTGACCCGCTTGGTGGGGGCGAGGGAGAAGCCGCGCTTGACGCCGAAGCGCTCGCGCACCGACCCGTCCTCGTCCGACAGCAGCGGGTAGCCCAGGGTGTGACGTCCGGCGAACTCCTGCTGCCGCTCCACCGCGTCACCGCTGACGCCGACCAGGGTTGCGCCGGCGGCCGTGAACTCGGCGGCCAGATCCCGGAAGTGGCACGCCTCGGCGGTGCATCCCGGGGAGAGGGCGGCCGGATAGAAGAACAGCACGACCGGCCCCTCGGCGAGGAGTTCGGACAGTCGCCGCTGGGTCCCGGTCTCGTCCGGCAGGGCGAAGTCCTCGACCTCGGTTCCGACCTCGACGCGATCCGTCATGACCGCTCCTCCGCGTTCTTCGCGACACCGCGCGCCCACAGCACCAGCGGCACCTGGAGCGGGAGCCGGGCCAGCGCCGCGGCCCGCAGGGGTGCGGGGCGGTCGCGCCAGTCCACGGCCATCTGCACGTTCGCCGGGAGCACGCCGACGAAGAAGGCCGCCGCCGCCCGCGCGGCCCTACGGCGGGTCCGGGGCAGCGCCACTCCGGCCGCCAGCGCCAGCTCCACGGCGCCACTGGCATAGGTCCAGGCCCGAGCCGAGCCCGGCAGGGCGCGCGGGACCATCGCGTCGTACTGCCGCGGCGCGACGAAGTGAGTGACGCCCGCGGTGGCCAGCAGGCCCGCGAGCAACAGGGGTGAGCGTTCCGACCGTGACACCGTTCCTCCTCCAGGGCCTGACCGGGCGCATATTACTGGACGGTACGACTCCGGGTGGACGTTCCCTCGCGAGGGGCCCCGTCCGCACGGGAGTCGACGGCACCCCTGAACCATGCGATCGCACCCCTGTCCTCCGCCGAAGGGCTGGCAACCGCAAACGTTCCTTCCCTAGGATGGGGTGCCCGTCGAGCCGGTCCCGGCGGCACGGCATGGATCTGGGGGAGCGATGCAGCCAGGCAGGCAGTTGTCCACGTCCATCGACGCCACGGTGCCGACGGCCGCCCGCATGTACGACCACTATCTCGGCGGCAAGGACAACTACGCGGTCGACCGGGCGGCCTGCGAGGAGCTTGACAAGGTCGTGCCCAGCACGCGGGCGCTCGCACTGAACAACCGGAGGTTCCTGCAGCGCGTCGTGGGGACACTCGCGGAGGACTACGGCATCCGGCAGTTCCTCGACCATGGATCAGGACTGCCCACGCAGAACAACGTCCACCAGGTCGCACAGCGGGTCGACCCCGCCAGCCACGTGGTCTACGTGGACAGCGACCCGATGGTCCTGGTCCATGGCCGGGCGCTGCTGGAGCAGGACGAGCGCACCGCGGTCATCCAGGCCGACATGCGGGACACCGAGGCCATCTTCGCCCACCCCGACACCCGGCGCCTGATCGACTTCTCGCAGCCGGTTGCCGTGCTCTTCAACTCGGTGATGCACTGCATCCCGGACAGCGAGACCGACGGCCCGCCCGCCCTGGTCCGCCGGGTGGCCGAGCGTCTGGTGCCCGGCAGCTGCCTGGTGATGTGTCAGCTGGTCAGCGAGGACGCCGAGGTCCGGGACTTCGTCACCGGTTTCATGGACCAGGCCACCCAGGGGCACTGGGGGCGCGTGCGCCAGGAGAAGGACGTCGCGGCCTGGTTCGACGGGATGGACATCCTCGAACCGGGCCTGGTGGAGGTGTCCACCTGGCGGCCGGACAACGAGGTGGCGCCGCGCCAACTCACGCAGGAGTGGATCGAGTTCGGCGGAGTGGGCCGGATCCGCTGACGCGGCCGCTCCCCGTCGCCCGTCGGCCCGCTGACCCCGATGTCAGCGGGCCTGGGGAGTGTTTCGAAAGTCCCGTCCGGCCCGCGACGCTACTCTCGAAACGTGCCCTGGTAGCGCTCCTCGAGAGTCCTGCGCAGCAGCCGGAGTGACGCACGGGGGTCGAGGGCCTCGTCGGCGAGCCGGTCCAGTACCACCCGGTACTCCTCGGTCTCGTCGCGGTCCTCCAGGAAGTTGGCGCTCCTGATGTGCTCCAGGTAGACGATGTCCGGCAGTTCGAGACCGCCGAAGCGCAGATAGGTGACCGGTATCGAGGGGGCCGAGGCGTTGGTCACGTCCAACGGCACGATCTGCACGGTCACATGGGGCAGCTCCGCCGTCTCGATGAGATGCTCCAGCTGCTCCCGCATCACCTCGCGACTGCCGAGCACCCGCATCAGGACCGACTCGTCGAGGATCGCCCACAGTTGCGGGGCGTCGGGGCGTGACAGCAGCTCCCGTCGGCGCATCCGCAGCTCCACCCGGCGCTGCACCTCGGCGGCCGACGCGGTCGGCAGTCCGCGCTCCACCACGGCTCGGGTGTAGGCCGCGGTCTGCAGCAGCCCGGGAACGTACTGGATCTCGAAGGTACGGATGGCGGCGGCCGCCTCCTGCAGCCCCACCAGACGGTCGAACCACTCGGGCATCAGGCGCTTGTCGTAGCGCTGCCACCAGCCGGGTTCACCGGCGCGTTGCAGCAGCTTGACCAGGACCGCGGCCTCGTACTCGTCGGCCTCGTACAGTCGCAGCAGGGCGCGGACGTCGCCTTCCGTGGGCGGCTTGCGGCCCTTGCCCGCCTCGATGCGCGACAGCTTCGCGGGGCTGAAGCCGAGGGCGCGCGCCGCCTGCTCCTGAGACAGGCCGGCATCCTCCCGGATGCCCGCCAACTGCACGCCGACCAGCATCTTCAGCAGAGTCGGAGCGGGTTGCGTCTGCGTCAGATACGGTTCGAGGCGGGAGATGCGGTGCGACTCGGCGGACATCGTGGCTCCCTGCTGGCCGACAGAAAAGCAGACCCGCAGTATCGCATTCGAACGGGTTCCGCCGCATACGCCGGTGAGACGACTTTCCGGTCCGTGCTCAGGCGAGGTGGTCGAACTCGCCGTCCTTCGCGCCGGCCAGAAAGGCCGCCACCTCCGCGGCGGTGTACACGAGAGCGGGCCCGTCCGGGTCCCGGGAGTTGCGCATCGCGACGCTCCCGTCGGCCAGGGCGGCCAACTCCACGCAGTTGCCCTCGGCGCTGCTGTGCCGGCTCTTGATCCAGCGGGCGTCCAACACACTGGCCCGCACTCCGTTCTGCTCTGATGACACCGCAGTCTCCTCGCTGACGTTGCGCCACGGGGGGGGCATCGGAGTGCACGGGGTGGGGTGCACCGGCCGGTTCCCGGGGCTCTTCTACCCGTCGTGCAATTTCCCATGCAATTGCACGACGGTGCTGACTGCGTGGATAATAGCGGCGGCGTCAATCGCACGGCGTACGCCACCTGATGACGTGACATCAGGAAAATGTCACGTCATCGCCCTGGTACCGGACGTCAGGCCCACTCGTCGGGGCCGTGCGCGGAGCAGGGACGACGAGGGCCCGGCTCCACACTGTTTGCGGGGAGTGGATATGGCGACAGCACTGAAAGGCCTGGAACGCGTGCCCTGGGGCGCGATCAAGGACTCCAGCGGATCCGCGGAGGCCATCCCATTCCTGCTTCGCACCCTCGTGCGGGGCGACGAGTCCGCCGCGAGAGCGGCACTGGGCGATCTGCGGACCCGTATCTGTCAGTACGGCTTCGTCGTCGACCAGGCGACGGCCGCCACGGTTCCCTTCCTGTGGGAGCTGGCCCGGCTTCCCCAGGTGACGTGCCGCGTGCAGATAGTCCATCTGCTCAAGAGCATCGCCGCCGCACGGCAGTGGGAGAGCACCGCCTCCGTGTACCCCAAGCTGCTCAACCACCGTCATGACTACGTGGGCTGGGAGCGCCAGGCCCGCAGTGCGGTCCGCGCCGACCACGGCACGCTGCGGCAACTGCTCTCGGAGTCGGACATCGAACTCGCCGAGGCCGCAAGCGAACTGGCGTCCGCACTCGCCGCCTGAGTGTCCTCGACTCCCGCCGCGCGCCGCGGCCGGTCGCTTGCGGATGGCCGCCGGACGCGAGATGGTTGTCGTAGGACAACGGTCTCGTCGCTCGTGCAACGGAGACGCTCGCGCGGCCGAGACGCCTGTGCGACAGAGAAGGGAACGGGTCGCGGACGCGACCCCCTGCCTGTGGACACCTCCCAGCGGACTTTCGCCGATCCCCAGGGCCACGACACGGCATGGGACAGTGCTCCCTGTCCGGTCATGGTCGCGGACCGGAGCGGCTGCCTGGTGGAGTTGAACGCCGTCGCGGCAAGCCTGTTCCCGAAGGCAGGGCACGGCTCGTGTCTGCGGGACGTCGTACCGGCATGGCTGTTCGAGGCCCACCAACGGTTCGCCTCGGACGCGGCCCGACCGGACCGCACCGTCGCGACCCCTGCCTCCGGACGTATCGGAGAGCGCTCGTTCGCAGCTCACCCGGCCCGCTCCGCGCAGGACCGCGTCGTGTGGTGGCTGGTGGACGACACCGACCGCCGTCTCGCAGAGGAAGCCCTCCGCAGCGAGCGAGCGCGCACCGCCTTCCTGACCAGAGCCTCCACCACACTGCTGGCCTCGCTGCATGTCGAGACCTGTATGGAGACCACCGCCCGGCTGGCCGTCGAACACCTCGCCGACGCGGCCGTCACCGTCGCCCCTGCCCGACGCCGGGGGAACCCCGTCACCTTCTGCGGCCCTTCGGGCGAGGTCACGCACACGACGGTGCGCGCGGATCCGGAGGACGTGCCGGGTCTCGGCGAGGCGCTGCGCGGTCTTCCGCCGGTGCCCTCCCGCTGGATCGACCCCGCCGCGCTCCCCGACTGGGCGGTGCCCGCCGGGCTGGCCGGACCGGTCGGCTCCGTCGTGGTGTCGTCGCTGCCGGGACACGGCGTACCGGCGGGAGCGCTCATCCTCCTGCGCACCGAGGACCGCCGGACGTTCAGCGAGAGCGAGGAGGTCCTCGCGCGGCTCTTCGCCGCCCGGGCCGGCGCCGCGATCTCCGCCGCGCGGATGTACGCCGACCAGGCCGCCATCACCACGACCCTGATGCGCGAACTGCTGCCGCCCCAGCTGCACAGCGTGCACGGCGTGGAGTTCGCGGGCGGCTACCGGCCCTACAGCCAGGACGACCGCGTCGGCGGCGACTTCTACGACGTCCACCCGGGCGCCACCGACGAGGAGGAGACCCTCGTCGTCCTCGGCGACGTGTGCGGCAAGGGACTCGAGGCGGCCGTGCTCACCGGGAAGATCCGCAACACCCTCCAGGCGCTGCTGCCATTGGCCGCCGACCACCGGAGCGTCCTCGGCCTGCTCAACGGCGCGCTGCTCAACTCGCATCACACACGGTTCGCCACCCTCGCGCTCGCGTCCGTCATCCGCCGCGGCGGCACGGTACGGCTCCGCGTCACCAGCGCGGGACACCCCGCCCCCCTGCTCGTCCGGGCCGACGGCCGCGTCGAGGAGGCGGACACCCGCGGCACCCTGGTGGGCGTCTTCCCGCAGATCACCTCCACCACCGCCCATCTGGAACTCGCGCCCGGCGAGACCTGTCTGCTGTTCACCGACGGGATCATCGAGGCCAGGGGAGGCCCCTGGGGCGACGAACTGTTCGGCGTCGACCGGCTGATGGCGGCGGTGACGGAGTGCGCCGGGATGCCCGCCGAAGCAGTGGTGGACCATGTGCAGATGCTGGCGGCGCAGTGGGTCGGCGGCGGCCGCCACGACGACATGGCGGTCGTGGCCGTCACCGCGCCGCACCACGCGCACCTCAGCGCGGTCGACGGACGTACCCGGGGGAGGTACACCGCGTGAGCACGACGCCCGTCCGCCCCACCACGACGGCCGGCCCGGACGCGGTCCACGACCGGCTGGCCGGGACGCCTCACCGTCGTACAGGAGCACGCGGTCACCGCCGTGCACGACCTGGTCATCGCCGCACTCGCCCACCATCCCGAACACCGCGGCGAACCGCCCGGCCGGCTGGGGGACTGCCAGCGGGACTGCCGCACTCTCGGCGTGGTACACGACGCGATGAGGACCCGACCAGCAGCACCGAACATCCCCGCCCCGGAAAGTCCAGATGACGACCTCTCACACACCCTCCCTCACGCTCACGGTCGAGACCGAGCGAACCGCGATCGTCGTACGCGTCGCCGGGGACCTCGACTACGAGTCGTGCGACGAACTGGTGAGCACCGTCGACGGTCAGCTGGCCCAGTGGCCCCGAGGCGGCCCCGCGCTGACCGCGCTGCGCCTCGACTTCGCGGGGCTCGGAGCCGTCGACTCCATGGGGCTGTCCGCCCTGCTGACGATCCGCCGGCGGACCGACGCGGCGGCCATCGACCTCCGGCTCGACGAGCGTCCCCCCGCTCTCCAGCGGCTTCTGGAGATCACGGGCTCCCTGGAACACCTCACCGCTGCGTTCGAGGACAGCCACGCCGGGGAGCAGCCCGGGGCGGGCTGACGGCGGAAGCGCCCGAGAAGGCCGCGAGGACGGCTCTACGGGCGCGCGGTGCCCGTCCGCCGGCCACCGCCGACGGGCGTCGCGTCCCCGGGTACGACCCCGGGCGGCGTTCGGAACCATGGCCTCGGCGAGGCCGGGTAGAGGAAGGGGTGATGAACGTACGAGATCACGCCACGCCACCCCGTGCCCGCCGGGACCGCTGCCGTCGTCCCGGCGGGATCTCCGACCGTACGGGCGATGCCCGCCTCCGCGCCCCGCGCCTGCCGGTGTGCGCGCCGGGCCCGCCGTTTCCGTCCGTTCGCCGGGGCCTGACGGGAACGCGCGACTGTCCGAGCGAGCGATGAGACCCGCCGAGCTGCCGGCCCAGGACGACGGGAAGCGGACCTTCGGGGAGGCGATGACCGCAGCCTCGGCCCGCGCACACGTCCTGACGGTCGTCCGGGGCCACTGGGACGCCTCGGGCCGTCCGCCCGCCGAGCAGGCCGTCACCGATCTGCTGCTCGTCACCTCGGAGCTCGTGTCCAACGCGATCAGGCACGGCGGCGGTGTCGTGGCCTTCGAGGCGACACCGGCGCGGGACGGTATCAGGCTCACCGTGCACGACCGCAGTCCCGACATCCCCACCGTCGCCTTCGGCTCCGGAGCGCTGCCCGTGGGGCACGACGGCGGCGGGTACGGGTGGCCGTTGATCATCAAGCTCGCGTACGACATCGTCATCGAGCCGTGTGCGGACGGCGGCAAGGCCGTGAGCGTGGTCGTGCCCCTGGGCACCGGACCCGAACCCACTGGATGAGGGCCCCGCGTGCCGGGCCCGGGGGACGCCGGGGAGGCGCCCGCCGCGTCCGGCGTCCGGCGGCTGCGCGTCGTGTCCGAACCGGGGTCACGGACCGGCCGGTCCCGGACGAGGCCGATCGGCTCCGGGACGCCGCGCCGGGCCGTCTGACCGGCGGGGCTGGTCCCGCGAACGTGTCCCGCCGAGGGAGGACACCTCCATGTGCCCTACCAGGGGAGAAAGACGTGCACGTCCTTGCCCTCCGGCTGGATGATCACACTCACCTGGTCGCAGAGCGTGTGCACGAGATGCCAGCCGATCCCGCCCGGGCGCCCGGGCCGGAAGGGCCGCGGGGTGGGCGGGATCGTGCTGGTGTCGTGCAGCGTCACATGAATCCCGTCGTACGTCGGACGCATCCGCAGCGCGAAGTGGCCCGGCGCGTACTGGACGGCGTTGGCGGCCAGCTCGTCCACCACCAGCAGTACGTCGTTCCAGTGCTCCGGACTGGTCGGCGGCGAAGCCCGCGCCAGCCGGCGCAGAAACCCCTCGGCGGCCAGCCGCGCGTCGGTCACGTCGTGCAGTTCGCCCTTGAAGTCGGCGACGAGGTTCTCGACCGCCTCGAGCGGCCAGGCCTTGTCCCACTGCGGCTCGGTTGCCATGCCGTCCTTCCCCCGGCCGTCGTACCGGCCGGTTCTCGTCATCCGTCGCGCTGTCGCCCGGCCCCCCTTAACACGGTTGCCAGAACGCCGAGAGCTACGCATCCCGGATCACAGGTCCCTCGCCCGGGCCACCGTGACCCCCTCCGGTCGGGGGCGTCGTGCAGCGATCTCGTGAAGATGGCCGGGTCCGGCGGCGTAGCCGGGGGCGTGCTGGGTACGGGCGCCGGTCGGGCCGACCATGTCGGCCGAGGCGAAGGGTGAACCGGTCGTGGGCGAGTGCGGGGGAGCGGACGGCGCGGCGGGCAAGAGAAGCGCGGTGGGAGATGACCGTGAGGTGACAAAGGCAGAAGAGACCAGGGGGACGCCCCGGGCGCTGGCCCGGCAGGTCGCCGACGCGGTGGAGAGCCTGGTGGCGCTGTGGACCGGGGCGGCCGAGGCGGTCACTCCACGGCTGTCCAGCCATCAGCTGAACGCGCTGACCGCTGTCCGGCAGCGCTCGGAGCTCAATCTCACGGCGCTCGCGGAGACGCTGGGCATCGCGCTGCCCGCGGCCAGCAGACTCTGCGACCGGCTGGAGGCCGCGGGACTGCTGGAGAGGGTGATCCATCCCCGCAACCGGCGCGAGCTCCAACTGAGGGTGACCGCGCATGGACGCAGGGCGCTCGCCCAGATAGCGGAACGGCGGTCCGCGAGGCTGGCGGAAGTGCTGGCCGCGATGACCCCCGCCCAGCAGGCCGCGCTGGAGGACGGGCTGCACGCCTTCCGGGCGGCCCGGACGGCACAGTCGGACGAAGAGGCGTAGCCCCGCGTCTCCGGTACGCCGCGGCCGACGAGCGGCGCCTTCATCGCGATGGAGGCGGCGGGGCGGCCGGCAGGGTTCTCGGAGTCCGCTGCTAGCTGTCGTAGTGGCACAGCAGCAGGCACACGTCGTCGTCGCCCTCGGAGTCCCGCAGCATCGGGTCCAGGACCCGGTCCGCGGCGCCCTCCAGATCGTCGGCCAGCTTCGGCAGGTCGAGCGCGGACAGGGCCTCGGTGAGCCGCCGGATGCCCGGGTCGATGCCCTGGGCCCGCCGCTCCACCAGGCCGTCCGTGTACAGGGCGAGGGTCGACCCGGCCGGCAGCGGGGCGGTGTGGTCCTCGATGGCCTGCCGCAGCGGAATGCCCAGCATGGCCCCCGGTTTGTCGTCGAGGGTGTGGACCAGGCCGTCGGGTGTGCGCAGCATCGGGGGCGGATGTCCGGCGGCCGCCCAGGTCAGGACGGGTTCGCCGGGGCGGAACCGGGCGATGACCGCCGTGGCGTACAGATCCGGCTGCAGATGGTGCAGGAACAGATGCAGCCGGGTGAGCAGTTGGCCCGGGGTGCCTCCGTCGACGGCGTAGGCGCGCAGCGCGGTGCGCAGCTGACTCATCATCACCGCGGCGTGCAGTCCGTGGCCGGTGACATCGCCGATGACCGCGATCACGCTTCCGTCGGGCTGGCGGAAGGCGTCGTACCAGTCTCCGCCGATGTTGAGGCCGTGGGTCGCCGGCAGGTAGCGGGCGGCCAGTCGCAGTCCCGGGGTGGTGGGCAGGTCGGTGAGCAGCGCTCGCTGCAGTGTCTCGGCGATGTCCCGGTTGTGCTCGAAGCGCTGGGCGTTGTCGATCGCGATGCCGGCCCGGCGGGCCAGCTCGATCAGCATCACCGCGTCGTCCGGGTTCCACCGGTCGCCCGGCGGCGTGAGGATCAGCACGCCCAGGGCCGTCCGCCGGGCCGACAGGGGAACGCACAGCAGGGGCCGGGTGGGGTGCAGAGCGGACGGCGGCCGGTCGTCCACGCCGGGCAGGCCGCCGGGGTGGGCGGCCGCGTACTGCGGACGTCCCGTGCGGGCGGCGACGACGGCGGCGGCGGGACGGGGCGCGTGTCCGTGCGCCTGCTCCTCCTCGTCGCCGAGCAGCCATACGTCGACGCTGCGCGCGTACGCCGGGATCAGCAGTTCGGGGAGCAGCCGCACGATCTCCCCGTGGTTGAGGGACGCGGTGAGCGCGGCACTGGTGTCGGCGAGGAAGGTCAGCCGCCGGCGTGCCTCCTCCGCCTCGGTGCGGGCGGCCCGTTCGGCGGCGAACAGCTCCTGCTGCGCCCGTCCCGCGGCGTCCAGCTCCGCGTGCAGGGCGAGGACGCCCTGGTTCGTCTGGTGCAGCTCCTCACGGTGGAAGGCGACCAGCGCCTCCTGCTCGGCCAGGGCGTCGAGCACGCGTGCCGCGTCGTCGTCGGCGCCCAACAGCCCCTCGGCGAGGGCCGCCGCACGGGCGGGGACCACGGCCGTGCCGGCGCCGGCCGCCCGCTCCGAGGCGGGGACCGAGGCCTGCCAGGTGAGGTCGGCGTCGGAACTGTCGTCCGGATGCGGGCAGAGAGTGAGCCACAGGCGCCGCCGGTCCCCGGCCGGGGACGCGGGAGCGGTCCTGAGGGTCAGCCGCCAGGCGCCTCCCTTGGTGAGGCACTGGCGCAACTGTGCGGTGAGCGCGGTGACCAGCCGGGTGCGGTCGAGTGCGGGGACGCCGTGCTCGGCCGCGAGCCGGGCGGTGGCGATCCGGGCCCGGGCGGCGTCGACGACGGTGGTGATCTGCCAGGTGTGGGTCATGGTTCACGATTCGGCGGTGTGGGGGACAGCACGGCCACCGTGGTGTCGTCCCGGACGGGCCGGGCCGAACTGCTGGAGTCGCGCACGATCAGGGCGGCCGTCACCCCCGGGTCCAGGGTCGCGGCGGGCACCTCCGGGCGGAGCGACCACCGGCTGGGCAGACCGTCGCTGTGCAGGACGAGGAGGCAGTCGGGGCTCCAGGGCAGCCGATGGCGGGGGAGGCGCGCGGGGACGTGGGCGCCGACTATGCCGGGATGCGACAGAAGCGGCTGCCAGCCGTCGCCGGTGCGCAGCCGCGCGCCGATGTTGCCGATGCCTGAGAACTCCAGATGCCCTGCGGCGAGGTCGAGTTGGGCCACCGCGACGGCGGCGCCCCGGGTGTCGTGGAGCGCGGTGTGCAGCGCGGCGAGCAGCTCCGGTGCCGTCAGCCGAGGATTTCCCCGCAGTTGTCGTACGGCGGCGTCGGACGCCTCGGCCGCGCGCGGGCCGTGTCCCAGGCCGTCGGCGAGAAGCAGCGTGAGGCGCTCACCGGACCGTACGCAGGCCCAGGCGTCGCCCGAATGACCCTCGACGAGGGGGATGTTGATCCCTCCGGCGCGCACCGGCGCCGGCGCGCGCCGGTCCCGCTCGCCCCTCCGGCGCGCGTCCGAGGGGCCTATCCGGACCAGGGCCACGGTGCCGCGCCCGGGCGAGCTGTGCAGGTCGAAGTCGTCCGCCAGGCGCCGGCAGGTGCCGAGCCCGGCCCCGAGCGAGGCCGTGGTCGAGAAGCCGTCGTGCAGCGCGGCCGACAGGTCCGCGATGCCGGGGCCGTGGTCGATCGAGACGATCTGCACAGCGGCCCGCTCGCCGTCCGCGGCGGCACCGTCCGGCGCGGCCGGCGTCTCCAGCAGTATCTGGCCGCCGCCCGCGTGCTTGAGCAGGTTGGTGGCGAGTTCCGTGGCGACCAGCACGGTGGCCGCCTGCCGGTCCGCACCGAATCCGGCGTGGCCGCAGGCCTCCTCGGCGGCCAGCCGGACGTCCCGGAGCCGGGTCGTGTCGTGCACGGGCACGTCCCAGACCCGGGTCATCGCGCCTCCCCGCGCGGGCGTGGCGCTCCGGCCGTCCAGCAGACCACGGTGACCGAGGTGCCCCCGCCGGGCCGTGTGTCGATCGAGAACTCGTGGACCAGCCGCCGGGCTCCGCCGAGCCCCAGGCCGAGCCCGCCGCCCGAGGTGTAGCCGTCGGTGAGCGCCCGCTCGACGTCGGCGATGCCCGGTCCCTGGTCGGTGAAGGTCAGCCGGAGGCCACGGGCCCTGCCGTGGTCCAGGACGGCGGACTCGACCTGTCCGCCGCCGCCGTGGACGAGTGTGTTGCGTGCGAGCTCGCTCGCCGCGGTGATCAGCTTGGTCTGTTCCACCAGGCCGAAACCGATCTCGGCAGCTGCCCGCCGCACATGCTGTCGTACCCACGCCAGATCCATGTCCGAGCGGATGGGCAGGCATGCGGCGAGGCGGCCCGATGTCTCCGTCACGCGTTCTCCTGGCGTTCTGGGACGTGGGACAGGGGGGCGGACGCCCGGGTCAGCATCCGTAGGGCCTCGTCGGTGTCGAGCGCGGTGCGCAGGCCCGGCAGGGTGAGGCCGAGTTCCACCAGGGTGATGGCGACCGCGGGGCGCATGCCCGCGACGACGGTCTGTGCGGCGAGCAGTGTGGCGCTCGCGGCGATCTCGGCGAACACCCGGCCCAGGAAGGAGTCCACGATCTCGACTCCGGAGACGTCGATGACGACCCCGTTCACCGGGCTGCGGGTGATGGCCGCCGCGATGTCCTGCTGGAGCTGTTCGGCCGCCTTGTCGTGCAGTTCGCCCTGGAGCGTGACGAGCAGGACGTCACCGAGCTTCAGTACGGGGATGTGCGCGCCGTCCGGCGCCCAGAGATCCCCGGTCACCGTGTGCCCCCGCCGGTGGCCGCCCGGTCGACGATCACGACTCCCAGCCGGTGGAGGGCGTGGGCGAGGGCGTCGGCCAGGGTCGCGCGGGTGACGACCGAACCGAGGTCGATGCCCAGGTGCACGATGGTCTGGGCGATCGCCGGCCGGATGCCGGAGACGATGCACTCCGCCCCCATGAGGCGGGCCGCGGCAACCGTCTTCATCAGATGCTGGGCCACCAGCGAGTCGACGGTCGGCACCCCCGTGATGTCCAGGATCGCGAACCGCGCCTGCTGGGCGACGACGGCCTCCAGCAGGCTCTCCATCACGACCTGGCTGCGGGCGCTGTCCAGGGTGCCGATCAGTGGGACGGCGACGATGCCGTCCCACAACTTGATGACGGGCGTGGCCACTTCGAGCAGTTGCAGACGCTGCCGCTCGATGATGTCCTCACCGGCGCTGAGCGCCGTCTCCATGACGACCAGGCGCAGCGTGCCGAGCAGGACGGTGAGCGTGACCAGGTGCGGCCCGGCCGCCTCCCCGTCCGCCTCGGCCAGATCGGCGGCCAGCAGCTCGCTGACCGAGGGACGCAGCGCCGCCACCTCCTCGGCGATGTGGCCGGGGCTGGAGCCGGCCCGCGCGCGGGAGGCGGCCATGCGGGCGAGCTGTTCGCGCACCCCGAAGAAACCCGGCGCCCGGACGTCCTCGATCCGCTCGGTGGCGGCCACCACGGCGAGCGCCTCCACCAGGGCACCGGCGGCCTCCACCGCCTCGTCGCGGGAGACCGTGAAGACCGTCCGGAACAGAGTCTCGTCGGCCCAGCGCTGGGAGATCTGCTCCCGGCGGCGTTGCAGGAAGTCCCCGACGATTCGTGCCGACGCTCCTCGGTTGGTTGCCGACTCCTGGTCCGTCACGTCCCTGTCTCCTTTGCACGTCTGCTCCCCCGGCTGCCAGGGAGCCTCCTCGGAGAGCGCGGTTCATTGTCGCGCGACAACTGTAATCATGGGAGATCCCGCCGGGCACCCGTGGCCTCCCGGACGGTCGTCCAACGAACGGGGGACCCGGCCAACTGCCGTCCGTATCCGGGCCGCCGCCGCCCAGGCGGAAGGCGCCGACGGCAGCCGGGCACCGAGACGGTGTGCGGCCCTTCCCGCGGGGCGCGACCGCCGTGGCCGGAAGCCCCCTCAGGAGCGCGGCTGCCGCCCGAACCAGTCCAGGCACACCACGAGCGCGTCGTCCTCCGCGGTGGGCCCGCCGCGGTGGTCCGACAGCTCCCTCAGGACCGCGCGGGGCACCTCGGCGGCCGGAAGCAGCCGCGTGGCCGCGATCGCCTTCGCCAGCGCCTTCTCGCCGTAGGTCTCGCCTCCCGGGGCGAGGACGCTGTAGACGCCGTCGCTGACGAAGACGAGCCGGTCGCCCGGTTGTACGTCGATCTCCTGCGCGACGTAGTCGGTCTCCTCGAACATGCCGAGGGGCAGCTGCGCGTCGAAGTCGACCGCTTCCACGGTCCGGCCGCGCATCCGCATCATCTGCGGGGAGCCGGCGTCCACGACCTTCACCCGGCCGGTGGACAGCTCGAAGTCGAGCAGGAGCACGGACAGATAGCAGGCACCCCGGTAGTGGGCGTAGACGGCCTGGTCGGCGAGGGCGGCCTGGTCCTCGATGGGGATCCCGGCGCGCCGGGCGTTGCGCAGCGCGTTGATGCCGAGGTTGGTCAGCAGCGACGCCTCGATGCCCTCGCCCATGCCGTTGGTGATGTAGAGCATCAGCCGGTCCGGACCGGCGGACCAGTCGAAGTTGTCACCGAAGATCGCGTAGGCGGGCTCCAGTTGGGCCCCGAGCGCGTACTCCGGCCGAGCGCACGAGCGGCCCGGCAGCAGCTGCCACTGCATCTCGGCCGCGAGCGTCAGCCGGTCCCGGCGCCGGGCCTGGAGATACACGTCCGTGTCCCGCTCGGCCACGAGCATCTCGTGGCCGAGGACCTCGGCGATGTCGACGAGTTCGGGAAGGACCTCGGCGGCCGTCGCGGACGGCAGCGTGACGGTCAGTACGCCGAGCCGGTCACCGCGTACCGTCACCGGCAGATGGGCCCGGGCCAGCTCGCCGGTCTCCTCCACGACGGGGTCCTGCGCACTGAAGGCCCGGCCGACCGTGGTGCCGTGCATCGCCACGGACTCGGTGACGGGGAACTGTGCGGAGACGGGCTGCAGCACGGTGAGCCCGTAGTCCGCCATCAGGAGTTCGGCGGACTCGGCCGCGTACTGGCTGCGCAACACGTCCCGGAGCGCCTCCACCAACCGGTGGGGAGCCGCGTTCCGGAGCGCCCTCTCGGCTGTGACGAGTCTGTTCACGATGTCGGATACGCCATTCTTCCACTAGTACGATTCCGGACCCGTGCCCTGAGGGACTCCGCGCCCGTGCACGTATCTATCGTTATGCGTGAGCTGTCGCCCCGGCAGGCCGACAGGATTCGAGAAGCCTGGGAGAATGAGACGGTGACTTCCTCCAGCCCGCGTCCCGAGCCCAGCGAAGTGGCGCGTGTGACCTCAGAGGCGGCGGAGCTGCTGGAGGTCCTGTGGGGGCGCGCCTCGACGGCCCCCGTCTCGGCTTCCCAGCTGCGGGTGCTCTTCATACTCGAGCACAACGAGGGCATCAATCTGCGCACGCTCGCCGACGCTCTCGGGTCGACCCCGCCGTCGACGAGCCGGCTGTGCGACCGCCTCCAGGCCGTCGGGTACGTCGAGCGCGCCGCCAGCTCGACCAGCCGGCGCGAGCTGCGCCTGTACTTGAGCCGTCGGGGCAGATCCTTCCTGGCCGAACTGCGCGAGCGCCGTGAGCGTGCGCTGGAGTCCGTCCTGGCCCAGATGCCCACGGCCAAGCGGACCGCACTCCTGCAGGGCCTGGAGGCCTTCTGCGTCGCCGCGGCGGCACAGCTCCACGAGGCCGAGGGACCCGACGCCCGTACGGCCTGAGCCGCGGGCGGGCAGGCGCGCCCCGCAGGTGTGCCGGACGCCTGCCGCGGTCGGTCGGCGCGCGCAGCCGGCTCCGCCCACCGCCACATCCCAGTTCCTTCCGTACTTTTACTGACCCAACTTTGTTGCCTGACGGCTACAGTTGTCAAACGGCAAGTATTGGGGCCGGCGGAGCCGCCCGCGTGGGCGTCCGCCCGTGCGTGGGCTCGCTGTACCCCGGAGGCCCGCCGTGCGGGCGCGGCCCGGGACGCCTCCGCGTCCTCCCCTACGGCTGGCTCAGGGAGTCACCGACCTTGTCGAGCGCCTCGTCCGCGGTCGGGTAGGAGGGGACCGTCAGGCTCACCCCTGTCAGATCGAGGATCCGCTGCACGGCAGGGGCCGGATCGATGAGGCCGACCGAGCCGCCGATCTGCCGGGTCTCCTTGTAGGCCTTGAGAATGATGTTGATCCCGGACGAGTCCATGAACGGCACCGCCGAGAGGTCGAGCAGCAGATGGCGGCGACCGTGGTGGGTCTGGTTGGCGAGGTGGTGATGCAACTCCGTCGCGGTGTCGACGTCCAGGAATCCCTGCACGACGACCAGCGCGACATCCTCTCGGGGCATCGTCACTTCGATGGACAGGGGGGTCTGCTCAGTCGACACAATGTCCTCCCATACGTACGGCGTGCGTAACTCGCCTACCCCGGGCCGGACAGCGGATGCACCGCGGGCCGCGCCTCGGAGGTGATCAACCTCTCGCCGCCGGAGCGGTGCCCCGGCGGCGAGTCCGGCACCGCGTACCCCTCAGACATCTCTCCACACCAGCGGACCCTGGAGATGTGGGTACGGGATCGGGGGGCGGCGCCGGCATCGCGCGGGGCACCCGCACCGCCGGAACGCCGCTGCGGTTACTCCCGGGTCCGTCCGTCGGACGGCTGCGCGGGGGAGGAGCTCAGCGCCCCGCGTCCTGTTCCCTGCCGCCGGGCACGGAGGTGTCCGGGGTCGTCTCCTTCGCGGGGTCCGTGGCGCGGAGATCCTCGGCGTCCGGCGGGCGGAGCAGCTTGGCGCCGTCCCGGACCCGCTCCAGCGACTTGGTCAGGGCGCGCAGGGAGAAACCTTCCCGCTTGCGTGCTTCCTGCCGCGGCGGGGGCAGCGCGCCGGACGAGTCCCGGTAGGCCGCCAGCGCCTCATGGGCCAGTTCGGCCGCCTCCCGGTACAGGTCGCGCGACTTGGTCATGGCGTCCAGGGCCTCGGCGTAGGCGGCGAGTTGGAGCCGCGCCGCGGCCAGTTCCTCTTCGAGGGTCGTCAGATGCCACTGGGCGCGCAGCTCGGACAGCGCCTCCGCCGCGCCCTCGGGCAGTGGCCGGGGCTCCAGGGCGTAGCGGCAGACCGTGTCGAGGAGTTCCTGCGGCCGGGAACCGTCGAGGAACACGGTGCGTACGGCGAAGTCGTCGTGTCCGACGCCGGGGGCGGCCGGTGCCGAGGGCAGCACCACGGCGCCACCGCGGGGCACCCGCGCCCCGAGGTCGTAGAGAGCCCAGTTGACCACCTGGAACTGTTCGGGCGCGGCCCGGTGCTCCACGATCCGGTGCCGCAGGCCGGAGGGCAGCAGCGGTGCGAGGGGACGCAGCCCGCGCTCGTCGGGCGTCATCGCCTCGTGGACGATCACATGGATGCTCCAGGAGTTGCGCGCGCAGTCCTTCAGCAGGCGACGCAGCGACCGGTCCTCCGCGGGCAGCGGGTTGATCTCCCGGAAGCGCAGATCCCCGACCACGTCGTGGTCCCAGGGCGCGTCGGCGTCCTTCGGCCAGAACACGGTCGCGGGCGAGGGCCACTCGAGGTCCCAGGTCCGGTCCGCCTCCGCGACCAGCACCCACTCCTGTGAGCCGTCCTTCTCGTCGGGTGCCTCGATGTTCAGGCGGGCTCGCACGACGACGTCGTCGGTCACGAGCCAACGGGCCTCGAAGGCGCGATGGGGCACGCCGTCACGGGAGCCCTCGAACTCGAGGTGGTCCTGGATGACCGCACTGTTCTTCAGTTCCCGCAGCCGGTGCCGGACGGTGTCCTCGGCGCCCGGGCCGAGGTGGCGCCCGCGCGCCGGCCACACGGTGTCGGGAGCCGCGGCAGGGGCGATGGGGGACTTTGCCATGAGGTCACTCTGCGAGGGATCGGGACGGGTGCGCTTCCCAGTGTGGTCGCGCCCGTCGCGGGGCCGGGGACGGGGGTGGAGTCGGGGTCAAGATCGCTTGTTCCCACCGTATGCCCCCGCTGGCGGCGGAGCCGCACCGCATCGCCGCACCGAATCTCCCGGAGCCACAGGAACGCATGAATCGATTGCTGAAACAGCTGATTCTGCGGCCAAGTGTTGTTGGAACGCGCGATTCAGTCGTACAGTCCTGGCCATCATGTGTTGCCGAACATAGGGGTACGCCATGGACCGCGCCCGTCTGCGTCAGCTCCTCGCCCGCGAGAGCGCCGAGGCCGAGCGGCTCAACCCGCGCTCGCGGGCCGCCTATGCGGGCGCCGACCATCTCTTCGGCCGGGTCCCGATGACCTGGATGAACAAGACCGCGGGCGCCTTCCCGCGCTATCTCGCCGCCGCCCGCGGCGCCCGCGTCACGGACCTCGACGGCCACGACTACATCGACTTCTGCCTCGGTGACACCGGCGCGATGGCCGGTCACTCCCCGGACCCGGTAGCCGCGGCCGTGCACCGGCGGTTCACCGAACTCGGCGGTGCCACGGCGATGCTGCCCACGGAGGACGCCGAGTGGGTCGGCGCGGAACTCACCCGGCGCTTCGGACTCACCCGGTGGAGCTTCTCGCTCACCGCGACCGACGCCAACCGCTGGGCGATCCGGCTCGCGCGGGCGGTCACGGACCGTCCGAAGATCCTCGTGAACAGCTACAGCTATCACGGCAGTGTCGACGAGTCGCTGATCGTCGTGGGACCGGACGGGCGCGGCACGGCCCGCCCCGGGAACGTCGGCGCGCCCTGCGACGTCACCCTGACCAGCCGGGTCGCCGAGTTCAACGACCTCGACCAGCTCGAACGCGAACTCGCGCACGGCGATGTGGCCGCCGTCCTCATGGAGCCCGCCCTCACCAACATCGGCATCGTGCTGCCCGAACCCGGATATCTCGCGGGCGTACGGGAGTTGACCCGGCGCACGGGCACCCTGCTGATCAACGACGAGACGCACACCTTCTCCGCGGGCCCCGGCGGCTGCACCGGGGCCTGGGGTCTGGAGCCGGACCTGCTCACCATCGGCAAGGCGATCGGCGGCGGCATCCCCGCCGGTGCCTACGGACTCTCCGCCGAACTGGCGCAGCGGCTGCTGGGCCGGGAGGACCTGGACCTCGTCGACATGGGCGGGGTGGGTGGCACCCTCGCGGGCAACGCGCTCTCGGTGGCCGCGACCCGGGCGACCCTCGAACACGTCCTCATCGACGAGGCGTTCGCCCACATGGAGAAGCTGTCCGAGCGGTTCGAGGACGGCGTGCGGTCCGGCATCGAGCGGTGGGAGCTGCCGTGGTCGGTCAGTCGGCTCGGTGCCCGTACCGAGTACCGCTTCACGAACCCCGCACCGCGCACCGGCACCGAGTCGGCGGCCGCCGCCGACCCCGAACTGGAGGACTACCTCCATCTCTTCCTGGCCAATCGGGGCGTGTTGCTCACCCCGTTCCACAACATGGCGCTGATGTGCCCCGCGACCACCGAGGAGGACGTCGACACCCACACCGGGCTGTTCGACGCCGCCCTGGCCGAGCTCGTCGGCTGACCGGCGTCGGTAGGCTGGGCGGCGATCACCGGGAAGGAAGAGCGTGGACGAGATCGACCGGGCCATTCTGCGGGAGCTGCAGACCGACGGCCGTATCGCGTACGCCGATCTCGGCCCCCGCGTCGGGCTCTCCGCCTCGGCGGTCCGCCAGCGTCTGCAACGGCTGCTGGACACCAAGGTCGTCCAGGTCGTGGGCGTCACCGATCCGATGCGGATGGGCGGCCAGGCGATGGCCCTGCTCGGCGTCACGGTGGACGGCGATCCGCGGGCCGTCGCCGACGAGTTGGCCGCCCACCCGGAGGTCGTCTACTCGGTCCTGACGTCGGGCGGCTTCGATCTGTTCGTGGAGGTCGTCTGCGGCGGGCCGCGCGAGCTGCTCGACTTCGTGGGCGACGTGGTCCGCGTGGTGGAGGGCGTCGAGCGCGTTCAGGCCTTCCCGTACTTCGGCATCCACACCCACCGCTTCCTCTGGAACGTGGGGTAGCCGCCTCCTCCCGGCGCTTTCGGGCCCTCGCCCCGATCGGGGCGTAGGAAACGTGCCAAAAAAATCCCCGCGTGCGAGGAGTTGCGCATGGTTTACGGAGGATAGGGCACACGGCTCGAAAATCGAGAGAGAGGGCCTGGACTGTGCTCGTTCCGGATCTGAAGGTGGTCAGAGGACTGCTGACCCGGTACGCGTCCCTGCGGATCGCACTCGCCGAGAGGGACACGCCCGAGGGGGCACAAGAGCTGGAGGATGTCAGCTACACGCTGTGCGTCATGATGGGGACCCGCACGGTGCAGGAGGCGGTGGAGGCCGCGGACGCGCTGCTCACGGCGGGCAGCGGGCAGGTCAACTCGCGGGAGGCCGACGGGGAGAGCGGGCTGCCGGTGGCCGTCTGACCCGCGTCGCGCTGCGTGCCGCGGCCGGGCCCCGGCTCGGGCCGGTCCGGAGTCACCCCACCGGGATCCCGCGTCCTTGGCGCGGGGACTCGGACCGGATTGCGACGCTCGTGATCAATACACCCAGGGCCTGTCGTCACACTCGCGTCGCCGCCCGGAGGGCGGCCCTGCGTCGTCAGGTGCGTGCTCTCGGCGGGCTGGGCTCGGACCCGAGCCCAGCCCGCCGAGAGTGCGTGCATGGCGTCGCGGGGCAGGCGGGAGTTTGACGACAGGTCCTAGGGCAGCAGCTTGTCGAACGCGGCTCGCCCCTCGGACGCGAGCTTGCGCTCCGCCCACGCGAGCGTGCGGGGGGTGATGTCCCTGCCCGAGGCGAGGACCAGATCCTCCGGTGTGGCGTTCGCCGGAAGCTCATGCAGCAGTTCGTCCGGCGTGGCACGGTCATCGGACGGACGACGCGACGCATCAGGCTGTGACGTCGACATGGTGTCTCCTATGCGTGTCGATCCGCAGTGGTGGCACCCGCGGTCGTCCGAGGGCAGGACACCACACTCTTCCCTCACCTTTCATCGAGATGACGCCGCGCGCATCCCGAGGAACCCAGGACAGACGGCGACCGAATCCCCGCACCCGGCCGTCGGGTACGGGTAGTTGTGATGTGTGTACGTACGGCGACGCAATGGTCGCACCCCTCGCGCGGGCCATCCGTACGGGCCGCGCAGGGTCCGGCCGAATGTCGTACGGCGTACCGTGGACTACATGGACCTCGACGCCCTCGACCGCGCGCTGCTGCGGGAGTTGCAGACCGACGCCCGCCGGACCAACCGGGATCTGGCCGCGAGCACGGGCGTGTCCCCGTCCACCTCGCTGGAACGGGTACGGCTGCTGCGCGAGCGCGGAGTGATCACGGGCTATCACGCGGCCGTCGACCTGGAAGCGGTGGGCCGCCCGGTCCAGGCCCTCATCTCCGTCCGCATCCGGCCGCCGGCCCGCCCCGTCATCGAGGGGTTCCGCGAGTGGGCCGCCCGGCTCCCCGAAGTCATCGGCCTGTTCGTCACCTCGGGCGCGCACGACTTCCTCATCCACATCGCCGTTCCGGACGTCAACGGCGTCTACGCCTTCGTGATCGACCGGCTGACCGAACGCCGCGAGGTCGCCGATGTGCAGACGACCCTGGCCTACGAGCATGTCCGGTCCCGTCATGTCGAGCCCGCGGCCGACCGCCCGCGGGACCGGGGAAGGACCCGGTGAGGAGGCGGACCCCGCTTCCGCACATCCGATGCCCGATTCCGGGGATCGCCGAATGAAGTGCGCCATCGCCGGTCGCCGAGCCGCCCACGCAGGCATGAATTCGATCGCTCTGTCCTCCTGGCACACATCTGCCTAGGCTCACACTGCCTCACCGCAGAAACGCTCAGGAGAGACGTCATATGACCATTGAAAGCACGATCAGCGCGCCCGTCGGTTTCGCTCCCGAGGAGGTCGACCCGACCGTCTCGACCCGCGCCGCCCGGCTGAAGTGGGTCGTCGTCGTGGACCGGGAGCTGCCGCCGGGGCGCGCGGTGAACGCGGCGATCTGCGCGGCGGCGGCGACGCAGTCCGCGGTCACCGGCCTGCTCGGCGAGGACGGGGTCGACGCGGACGGTGCCGTCCACCCGGGGCTGCCCTGGGCGGGGTGCTCGGTGCTGGCCGCGGACGCCGCGACACTGCGCGCCATCCGCACCAAGGCGGCCTCGTACGCCGACACCTTCGTCGCCGACATGCCGGTCCTCGCCCAGGAGACGATCGTGTACGCCGATTACCGGGCCGCGCTGGGCACGACCCCGGCCGACGACCTCCGCTACTGCGCCGTGAGCATCGTCGGTCCGCGCAACCGCGTCAGCAAGATCGTGGGAAAGCTTCCGTTGCTGCCCTGACGCACCGGCGGCCCGTGGCGGTCATCGCGCGGTGGGCCTGAGGCTCTCGGGCCGGGGCCGGACGATGTCGAGCACGGCCATCATGCCCCCGTCCTCGTGGTTGAGGATGTGGCAGTGCAGCACGGTCCTGCCGATGAAGTCGGTGAAGTGGACACGCAGGACCGCGGACGCCCGCGCGGGCAGGTTGATGGTGTCGTACCAGGCCCGGGAGGCCGGCTGGGCCTTCCCGTTGATGCTCATCAGCTGGAAGTCGTTGGTGTGGAGATGGAAGCTGTGGGCCTCGTCCGAGTCATTGCGGACCGTCCACTCCTCGACCGTGCCCAGGGTGGAGATGAAGTCGGTCCGGCGGGGGTCGTAGGTCCGGCCGTTGATGAAGAACTTCGTGCCCGCCTTGTTCTCCGTGAAGAGGATGGTCTTGCGGGCCGCGATCTTCGCCCGGGTCAGGTCCTCGTGCGGGGCGAAGGCGGTCGGGACGACGGCTCGCGGCATGGGCGTGCCGCTGGTGACGACCGTCGCGAGGTCGGCCTGGGGGAACTTGTTCCCGGCCGGGCCGGTGTTGTAGGGGAGCGTCTGCAGCCGGACGGTGCCGGCACCGCCGCCCTGGACGAGGACGTCGAAGCGGGCGCCCGCCGGGATGAGCAGGGTGTCCTGGGAGTAGATCCTCTGCACGGGAATGCCGTCCTGGGCGATCACATGGAAGCGGGTGCCCGGCAGCCGGAGCCGGTAGTAGATGTTGGCGCCGATGTTGGCCAGTCGCCACAGCTGTGTCTCACCCGGCCGCATGGTGATCACCGGATTCTGCTGGCCGTTGACGGTGCGCTGGGTGGGCGCGCCGATGCTCAGGGGGCGGGTCTTCACCGAGTCGCCCTGCACCTGGAAGTCCTTGAGCGCGATCGTGTGCTCGGTGATGCCGCGCAGCGACGCCGGCAGGTACTGCTGCAGGCTGTCGACGATGAGGATGCCCGACTCGCCGCCGGCCACCTGCGGGGCGGAGAGCATGTCGGCGTGGGAGTGGTACCAGTAGGTGCCGATCGGCTGGTTGAGCGGGAGCCGGTAGGAGTAGTGGTACGACTGCTTGTACTTGATGGCGAGGAAGATGTCGTCGGCGGGCGCGCGCGGCGAGACATGCAGGCCGTGCGTGTGCAGATTGGTGTCCTCGTCGATGTTGTTCGTCATGGTGAGGTCGATGCGGTCGCCGGGCCGCACGCGCAGAGTGGGCGGCATGTACGCGCCGTTGTAGGTGGTGGCGTACAACCGGCGGTTGCCGACCTGGACCCTGCGTCGTTCCACGACGAGGTTGACCTTCAGGAGGCCGTCGTGGCTGACCAGTTCCGGGGGGTCCTGCAGCCGTGGGCCCAGGCCAGCGGCCGCGGGACCGTCCTGCCCGGCTGGCTCGTGCGGTCCTTCGATCTGTTCGGTCGGGGACCCGTTCGTGCAGCCGGCCAGCCAGGCCGAGGCAAGGGCCAGGCCGACCACCGAGCGGATCAGCGGAGAACGAGTTTTGGGCCCGAACACATCTCTCCCCAGAAGAGCCGTGCGGCCGGGCGGGTGACGCCCGGCCCGAGGTGCCGACTTGCAATGACGGTCCGTCAGCGGGAGCGTAGGCAGGAGGATGTCCTCGTCCGCGCCGCCGACGCGCGGTCGGCGGCGGCATCCACTCGATCGGCAGTACCCGGGGCCTCCGGTGGTGCGGGCGCCCGGCCCCGTCAGGGATTCCCCCAGCGCGTCAGGACACGGCGTCGACAAGGGCGGCGAGCGCCGACGCGAGGCGGGGCAGTCCCGCTCCCGCGGCCCCTCCCGGCTCCGCCATATAGGTGTCGCGGCGGATCTCCAGCATCAGGGCGGACACCTCGGGCCGCGTGCCGTAGAACTCCAGCGGCACATACGCGCCCGCGAACGGACTGTCGACGCCGGTCTCCGCGAACTTCGCGAACGCCTCGCGCGCCAGGGCCAGAAGCTCGGGCGGCGTGTGGAAGGAGTCGGTGCCCAGACAGACGGGCGGCCGGGGGCCCTCGCCGTGGAGTTCGTAGGGGAGGGGTGCGGTGGGATAGGAGTGCACGTCGAGGACGACCGCGCGCCCCGTGGCCGCCTGCCGGTCCGCCACCGCCGCCGTCATCGCCTGGGCGTACGGGTGGAAGTAGTCGCTGAGCAACGGCTCGGGATCGGTCCCGGCCGCACGCAGGGCCCGACGGTGCGTGGTCCGCGTGTAGACGGCGCCCATGCCCACGGCCAGCATCTCCTCCCGCTCGTCCGGGAACCGTTCCGGGTCTACCACCAGCCGCGACAGCCGGTTGACGAACCGCCAGGGCGTGACCGTGCAGGCATCGGCGGCGTGAGCGGCGAGTTCCGCGGTGTGCGCGTCCGTGATGTGGTCAAGTTCCCGGGCGAGGGCCGTGTCGTCGAGCAGGATGCCGGCGCGTACGGCGGGCGGTATCCGGCGTGCGGAGTGCGGCACATGCAGGATCACGGGTGAGTCGTCTGCACCGGGCAGCAACTCGAACGGTACGGCGGCACGGGACATGGCGGCTCCTCGGGCGCGGTGATCAGCCGACCGTACACACGCCGGGCCGGAGCCGGGTCAGACACCCCTCAGCGCCGCCCGTGCCGCCGCGAGTGCCTGTTCGCCGTAGCCGCGGCCGAACAGGACCGTGTGGACCAGCAGCGGAAACAACTGGTGCAGCGAGACGCGGTCCGCCCAGCCGTCGGCCAGGGGTGCCGTCTGTTGGTAAGCGTCCAGGATCTCGCCGAGATGAGGGCATCCGAAGAGGTGCAGCATCGCCAGGTCGGTCTCCCGATGACCGCCGTGCGCCGCCGGGTCGATCAGCCAGACCTGTCCGTCGGCGCCCCAGAGCACATTGCCGTTCCACAGGTCGCCGTGCAGTCGCGCCGGTGGCTCGGCGGGGCCCGCCAGCCGGGGCAGCCGCTCGCACACGTCTGCGACCACCGCCGCCTCGCCGGGCCGCAGTGTGCCGCAGTCGACGGCGGCGCGTAGGTAGGGGAGTACCCGGTGCTCCGCGTACCAGGTCGGCCAGTCGGTGCCCGGAACATTGCGCATCGGCGCCAGACCGATGGCCGCGTCCTCGGGGCCGTCGGGCGGCGGCGCGCCGAACGCGGGCGCCCCGGCCCCGTGCAGCGCGGCGAGGTCGCGGCCGAAGCGGCCCGCCGCGCGGATGCTCGGCCGGCCGGGCGGAACGCGGTCGGTCACCAGCAGGTGCCGGTCGAGGCCGTGCACGGCGGGGACACGGACCGTACCGGCGTCCGCGAGCCAGCGCAGCCCCGCCGCCTCGGCCCGCAGTGCGCCGGGGTCGTCGCCGCGCTTGACCATCACGACCCGTCCCCGGTCCAGGGTGACCTCGGTGAGCGATCCGGACACCGGGCGTTCACCGGTCACCGGCGATCCGGTGAAGCGGGCCGCGGCGGCTCCCTCCGTGGTCGGCACGCCTCGTCTCCTTCCGGGTGCTCCGGATCCTTCCGGGCTGCCGGGCGTATCCCCCGGGGCGGCCCGGGAACTCATCATGCCTCCGTTGCGGGGGAGTTCTGCGGGGCGGGTGGTTCGAGCCCGCGCGGCGGCCGGGATCGGTCCCCGGGCCGCCGCGTCACGCGTCTGCGGCGCGCAGGGTCACTCGTTCTGGAAGACGGCCTTGCTCGGTGATCTCCTTGGGCGCGTGGTTGTTCTGTGCAACCTGCGTGAGCTGCTGGGCGTCCCACGGGTGATCCGCGCCCGACAGTGCCTTCTGCAGGTCGGTGGGGTGGTTCCTCCCAGGCGCTGAGACGGTTGATTTCCGGTTGGATCGGCGGCGACAAAAGCGCCGGGGCATGAGTACCCATGCCCCGGCGGAACGATGCGGAAGGGGTCAGTCCTTTTGTCCGCGGCCGGTGAGCGCGTCGCGGATCCGGTCGACGAGTCCGGCCCCGGGCGCGAGCAGCTTGTTCGCCGGCGGGGTGTCGGGCGCGGCCGGGTGCGGCCGGGTCGGAGCCGTCTTCTTGGCCCGTCGTACCTTGTCGCCCAACTCGTCCAGCGTCTCCGGGGAGGCGGCTTCCCGCAGCCGGGGGAAGAGGTTCTCCTCCTCGTCGGCGATGTGCGAGCGGACCTCGGCCATGAGCATCCCGATGAGCCGGTCGAATTCCGGATCGTCGGCCTCGTGACCCTCCAGCTCCTTCATGATCCGCTCGGCGTCGGAGTGGTCCTCGATCTCCTTGTCGGCGACGGTGTCCCCGTCGGCCAGATGCTCGCGTACGGCCGGGTAGAGATAGGCCTCCTCGGCCACCGAGTGGCGCACGAGTTCCATGGTGGCCTGGTCGGCGTAGATCTTGCGGTCCTTGTCCCCGGGCGTCAGCGCCTCGATTCGGCCGAACAGCTCCTCGACCTCCCGGTGATCCGTCACCAGCTCGTCGATGACGTTTCCTCCGTGTCCCATGTTCCGCACCTCCACTGCGATATGCGCATACGACGGCGGCCCTGCGACCGGGCCGCTCCGCACGCCGGGTGCCCCGGCCCACGTCCGCCTAACGTGCCCGTCCCGGCAAGGCGCCCGTACGGACTATGCGAGGGGCCCGAGGCCGTGCGGGGCCGTCCGCCGCCTCAGGAGCCTCGCCGGTCCTCCGTGTGCGCGGTCGCCGGACGGCGCTGGAACAGGGCGTACAGCCACCACAGCGACGGGACGAGCAGCACCGCGCCGACCGCGAGCGCGGCCAGGCTCGTGCCGAGCACGGAGGTCTGGGACGCGCTGGCGCCGACTGTCACCGACGGGGGCAGCATCACCGGGTACTGGGCGAGTCCCCAGCTCCACAGGATGCCGGCGACGGCGGCGGCCGCCGTGACCCGTACGAAGGTCAGCTCGGCGCGCCACAGCAGCACCAGACTCGCCGCACCCAGCACGGCGGACACCAGAACCAGGGGCAGCGCCCGGTGGGTGAGCCCGTGGAACAGCTGAGGGGCGTCCGCGTGCAGGATCGCGATGCCGGCCAGTGCCACGACCCCGGTCACCACTCCGGTGGCCAGGGCCCGGTGCCGGAAGTAGTTCGCGAGGTCCGGCTGGCCGGCCCGGGCGGCGTCCCCGCTCAGATAGACCGCCGCCAGATAGGCGCAGGCGAGGACGGCCAGCACGCCGCCGAGCGCCGAGGTCGGATTGAGCCAGCTGGTGATCACATCGCCCGTCGCCAGCCCCGGCGGAACCCTGCCGGAGGCCACGGCCCCGGCGACCGAGCCGAGGAAGTAGGGCGTGACGACCGAGGAGAGCGCGAAGCAGCCTCCGAACAGCCGCTGCTGCCACACCTCCGCGCTGGCCTTGCGGAAGGCGAACGCGGCGCCGCGCGCGATGATCCCGAGGGCGGTCAGGGTCAGCGGGATGTACAGCGTGGACATCACGGCGGCGAACACCGGGGAGAACCCCGTCCACAGCAGGACCACGACGAAGATCAGCCACACATGGTTGGCCTCCCAGACCGGGCCGATGCTGTGCTCGATGAGCCGGCGCGGCGGTCTGCCGTGCGCGCTGCCGCCGGCGAGGAGATCCCACAGGCCCGCGCCGAAGTCGGCGCCGCCGAAGAGGGCGTAGCAGGTCAGACCGATCCACATGACGGCCAGTGCCGTGTTGGCGAGCATCAGCGTCCTCCTGTGTCCGCCGTGCGGGAGGATCCACCACGGCCCAGGAACCCGGCGGGTGAGCGGTCAGACAATGGGGTACTCCTCGACGTCGCTCTCCTGGGGCGCGACGGGGACGGGACGCTCGCGGGTCAGCAGGCGCAGGACGTACACCGTGGCGACCGTCATGAGCGCGTACACCGCGAGCACCAGCCACAGCCCGATGCGCAGCCCCGGAGCGACGTTCACCGCCTCGTGCACGCGCATCAGACCCACGACCACCCACGGCTGACGGCCCTCCTCGGTCACGGTCCAGCCGCACTCCAGGGCCACGACCGCCGCGAGACCGCTGAGGGCCCCGAGGGCGAGGAAGACCCGCAACGGACGGCTCGTTCCCTCCAGCCAGGGGCCGGGACGGCGGCGGTGGCGCAGCGCGAGCACGAGCAGCCAGAGACCGACCGCGATCAGGAACATGCCGCAGCCGACCATGAGGTCGAAGGCGAGATGGACCCCGGTGACGGGGGGCCGGTCACCGGGCGGCACCTGTTCGAGGCCCTTGATCACCGTGCTCGGGCTGAAGCCGACCAGCAGGGACAGGCCGTTGGGGATCTCCAGCCCGTACTGCAGACCGCCCCGGCCGGCGATGCCGCCCAGGGTCAGCGGGACATGGCTCCCGGTGTGGTAGACCCCTTCCATCGCGGCGAGCTTCATCGGCTGGTAGTGGGCGACGAAGCGGGCGGCCCAGTCCCCGACGACCAGCTGGACCGGGGCGACGATCGCGCCCAGGGCCAGCGGCACGGTGAAGCCCAGGCGGTGGTAGCGGTCCTGGCGGCCGCGCAGCATCGCGACCGCGTACACGCTCGCGGTGAGGAAGGACGCCACCATCAGGGCCGCGAGGATCATGTGCGTGGTCTGCGGCGGTGTCGCCGGGTTGAACATGGCCGCCCAGGGGTCCACGTGGACGACCTTGCCGTCGCGGAGGGTGAAACCGCGGGGTTGGTTCATCCAGGCGTTGGCGCACACGACGAAGAACGCCGACGCCACTCCGGCGATGACGATGGGGACGCCGGTGAGCAGATGGAGACGGGGCGACAGCCGGTCCCACGCGTACAGGTAGATGCCGAGGAAGATCGCCTCGATGAAGAAGGCGACGCCTTCCATGGCGAACGGCAACCCGATGACCTGACCGTAGGTCCCCATCAGCCCCGGCCACAGCAGTCCCAGTTCGAAGCTGAGGATCGTGCCGGAGACCGCGCCGACCGCGAAGAGCACCCCCATGCCCCGGGCCCATCGGCGTGCCAGCAGCCGGCACGAGGGGTCCCGGGTGCGCCAGCCCCACCACTCCACGAGCAGGGTCAGCAGGGGCAGTCCGACACCGAGGCAGGCCAGCACGATGTGCCAGGCGAGGGAGAAGCCCATCTGGGCCCGGGCGGCGTTCAGGTCGGCCGGCCTGACGGCCGCGGCGAGTGCTCGCGGCAGCACGAAGACCGGTTCCATCGGACACTTCCTCTCTCCCCACGGGCCACCGACCGACGGCAGTCCCTGACACGGTTGCCGCTCTTGTGGTCCGAAGCGCGCGCGCCGCGCGTGACCTGTCGGTTTTCCCGCGAACGGAGCATCACCGCGGGAGCCCGGGACCGGCGTACCGGCACGAGCGGACGTCCGACGAGCGGGCCCGGGGGGCGGGTGGGGCACAGGGCGCGCGGGTACTCGTCGGGCGCCGTGGCCTGCCGTGGACACGGCGTGGGGAAAGGGGTGAGGCGGGATGAACCACGTTCGGAGTGCTGCCGCGCGCCGGGCCGGCGCCGGCCGGTCGGACCTGCTCGGCATCTACCTCAACGACCATCTGGCGGGCTCGACCGTGGGGACCCGGCGCGCGGCCCACCTGGCCCGGTCGCTGCGCGGCTCTCCGTACGAGGCGGCGCTCGGGACGATCGCAGCCGAGATCGCGGAGGACCGCGCGACGCTGCTCGCGATGATGAGGAAACTCGGGGTGCCCGCGCGCCGCTACAAGGTCCTGGCGGGAGGTGCGCTCGAGCTGGCCGGGCGTCTGAAGAGCAACGGACGGCTCATCGGCCGCTCCCCGCTCACCACGCTGCTCGAACTGGAGCTGCTGCGCCTCGGCGTCGAGGGGAAGGCCGC
The DNA here is from genome assembly GCF_042896945.1 of Streptomyces sp. NPDC001222. Classification (NCBI taxonomy): domain Bacteria; kingdom Bacillati; phylum Actinomycetota; class Actinomycetes; order Kitasatosporales; family Streptomycetaceae; genus Streptomyces; species Streptomyces sp. NPDC001222. The sequence goes on along the minus strand of NZ_JBIAXT010000006.1, from coordinate 165,868 downwards.
CGCATGGCGGTCGCTGCGCCGGATCGCGGACAGCGAGAGGCGTCTCGACCCGGAGCGACTGGACCAGCTGATCGAACGGGCGCAGCGGCAGTCGCGGGTGCTGGAGGACCTGCGGCTGCGGCAGTCACAGCAGGCGTTGTCGGCCACCTGACACGGACCGGAGGAGGCACGGATGAGCGAGACCACACCCTCGCAGGCGGAAGGCGAGCGGTTCCCGGACGAGACGGACGCCCCGGACCAGCCGCCACGCACCACCCCCTCGCAGGCCGAGGGCGAGGACTACGACACCGAGGAGGAGGACACCGGCGCTACGGCGGACGACACCCGGACCTGACCGACGGGATTGCCGGGTGCCCGGCCCCGACGGGCGGCGGCCGCCGTCGCGGACCATCTCAGGACGGCGCACTGCGCGTCCAGGACGGCGCAGTACGCCTCCTCGGTAGCCGCGGCGACCCGCTCCCAGCCGTACCTGCGCAGAGCGCGGCGCCGGCCCGCCGCGCCGCACGCCTGCCGGGCCTCGGGGTCGGCGAGCAGCTCGCCGACGGCGCGGGCGAGGGCGTCCGGGTCACCAGGGGGTACCAGCCGTCCGGTGCCCGGGTCCGCGACCGTGTCCAGATGGCCGCCCACGGCGGTGGCGACGACCGGTCTGCCGCAGGCCGTCGCCTCCAGCGCCGAGATGCCGAACGGTTCGTGGTCCCCGGGGCACACCACCACGTCGGCGCCCCGCAGCAGTGCGGGCACCTCGTGGCCGGGCACCCCGCCGAGGAAGCGGACCCGGTCGGCGACGCCGGCGTCCGCGGCGGCGCGGCGCAGTCGGCACACCTCAGGATCGCCGTCGAGCCGGTCTGCGCCCGGGGGCCCGCCGACGACGACGAGTTCGGCGGTGGGCAGCAGGGCCAGCGCGGCGATGGGGACCACCGAGTCCCCGTGCGGGCCGAGGCTGCCCAGCTGGAGCAGTCGATGGCACGCGGTCCCGGGCGCGGCGGCCGGCCCGTGCGGGGTGAACACCCCCGTGTCGACTCCGTACGGCACCACGCTGATCCTGCCGCGGGACATGCCCATGCGGCACAGTTCCACGACCTCGTCCCGGCAGGTGGCGATGATGTGGTCGCAGCCCCGGCCGACCTCCCTCTCATGGGCGATGCGCCTCGGATGGCGGGCTCCCGCCGGCTGCGGATGCCGTCGCGTCACGGTTCCCAGCGAGTGGTAGCTGTGCAGCAGGGGCAGCTCCAGCTCGCGCGCCACTCGCGAGGAGGCGAACCCGGACAGCCAGCCGTGCGAGTGGACCACGTCGGGGGGCCGCACCCGCCAGGCTCCGGCCAGATGGCGTCCCAACTCCCAGAGGTGGGGGAGGAGTTCGTTCATGGACAGGGGCTCGGGCGGCCCTGCCGGGACACGCCGCAACTCGACCCCGTCGCGCAGGGCCACCCGGTCCGGCAGGGCGGGGTCGTCGCGGCGGGTGTAGAGGGTCACCCGGTGGCCCCGACCGGCGAGCGCACCGGCGAGATCGGCGATCTGTGCGTGCCACCCGCCGGTACCGGCGCCGCCGAGTGGGCCGGGATGCGCCGAGACGAGCGCGACGGCCAGGGAGCCGGGAGCGTCCGGGGTGAAGGCGCCGAGGGCGTCCATGGACGACGTCATGAGCAGGCCTCCCTCATCACCCGCTCCCAGTCGGCGAGGAAGCGCTTGAGCCCGTACCGGCCGAGGGCCGCCTGCCGGGCGCGGGCGCCGTCGACCGCCGCGGCTTCCGGCTCGTGCAGATAGTGCCGGGCGGTGCGGGCCAGGACGTCGGGGCGGGTGGACAGCGTGCCGGCACCGCGCGGAACCGCCTCGACCACCTCGGTGGTGGCGAGCCCCACCACCGGCATGCCGAGGTGCATGGCCTCCACGAGCGGCAGTCCGAGGGACGTCCACCGCATCGGATGCAGATAGAACCGGCGCTCCGCCATGGCCCGGTGCAGCTCCGCCTGGGGCAGATCGGCGCTCCGGCACCGCTCCCCGGGCAGGCCGAGGTGGGTGGCCAGGCCCTCGGTGCCCCTGCCGAAGACGTCCAGCGGCACGGCCTCGGCCAGGGCGGGCAGCAGGTCCGTGCCCAGGGCACGGCCGTGCCGCACGGGTTCGTCGACGACGACGGCCGCGCGGGCCAGCAGGCCGGTGTACTGGTGGCCCGGGTCGACGACGCCGTGCTCGATCACCTCGGTGCGGGTGCGGCCGGAGTCCCACAACAGCCGGTTGAAGTGGGTGACGTGCACCAGGGTCAGGTCCGGCCGGTCGGCGAAGGGGTGCCGGGTGCGGGGGACGTCTCCGTCCGGCACGTCGTGCTCCAGATAGACGGCGGGCAGGTCACGGCCGGGGCGGCGGCCGCCGAGCAGCCGCTCGGCCAGCTCCGGCTCGTGCGGCCGTTGCAACAGGACGAGATCCACCTCCGTGGCCGCCAGCTCCTCCGCTGTCACCTGCCGCACCGAGGCGGGCCAGGCGTCCGTACGGGCCCGCCCGGCTGCGTTCGGATCGCGGCCCGGTGTCACGGGGACGAGGTAGGTGTGGGGGCCCTGGACGAACGCCGTCGTCCAGGAGCTGTGCACACGCCACAGCAGGATGTTCATACCGTTGCTCCTCGTCCCGTCTCGGACCCGCCCCGGTCCGGGGCGGGTCGGCGAGCACCTCGGGCCGCTCACCCGTCACGACACGGACGACCCGGTACGGGGACCGCCGGTCGTGCGGAAGGCCGTCCGGTACCCGAACAGCGTCTGCCGCCGGGGCGCCGGAGGCTCGGTGGTGTACGGCATCCGGGTGATGCGCGCGGAGCGAGGACCGGCCGTGCCGCGAAGCAGAACCGAGGGCGCGGGGCACGGTCAGGACGTCACGGGCGGGGTACGGCTCAACCGGTCGCCGGCGTCCTGCGCCCCCTCATGGATGCTCTGCACCACATGGCTCAGCCGCACGACACCCCACACGATGAGCGCGATCCCGACCGCCTCCGGCAGGACCCACCAGCCGGTGCGGATCCGCTCGTCGAACAGCGTGATGCCGAGCAGCAGACTCACCGTGGCGTCCCCGATGGTGAGGGCCGGCTGGGAGGCCGCGAGCCAGCCGGCCTGGAGCGCGTTCTCCAGCAGCAGGATGGCGCAGACACCGGTCACCGCGAAGCCGTAGGTCTGCCAGGCGGTCAGGAACGCGGGCAGCCCGGCCGCCGCGAACGTCCCGGTCGCGGACTTGAGCAACGCGGCGGTCAGGGCGTTGCCGATGGCCGAGGCCGTGGCCAGTACGGCGGCGCGGAACAGCGGCGGCCGCCCGGGGCGGGCCAGCGCGACGGCCGCCGCCATACAGCCCAGACAGACCACAAGGGCCGGGATCCAGCGCACCATGGACGCCTGGTCCCGGACGCCGGAAGGGGCGGCGGCGGCGAGGACCGCCGCGAGACCGGCCACCACGCAGGCGATCGCCCACCAGCCGCTGTTCGGCAGGGGCCGCTGCATGAGGCGGGCGGCGATCATGAGGGCGAACGGCAGTTCCAGCACGAACAGGGGCTGCACCAGGGCGATCGGGCCGTTCACCAGGGCGAGCGCCTGGAACAGCGCGGCACCGACGACTCCGGCGACACCGATCAGCCAGGCGGGCCGGTGCGCGAGCGCGATCACCAGCCGCAGGCCGCCGCCGCGCGAGACCGTGGACGCCGCCTTGCGCTGGAAGGCGGTGCCCATCGCGTTGCTGGCCGCCCCGGTGACCGCGAACACCGCTGCGAGGACGATCACCTCTCCAGCATGCCCCGGCGGGCCGGACCTGGCCTGCGGGCTGCGGCGGTCCGACCCGTCACAGACTCGCCGCGTGGTCGGGCACGTAGGTCTGCAGATCGCGCGGCGGGCGCTGGTAGCCGGTCGACGGCGGCCGCTCCGGCAGCTTCAGCACCGGCGGCGGCACCTCGTGGTAGGGGACGGAGGCCAGCAGATGGGCGATCATGTTGAGCCGCGCCCGGCGCTTGTCGTCGCTCTCGACGACGTACCACGGGGCCTCCGAGATGTCCGTGTGCACCATCATCTCGTCCTTGGCCCGCGAGTACGCCTCCCAGTGCGTGATCGACTCCAGGTCCATCTGCGAGAGCTTCCAGCGTCGTACGGGATCCTCCAGACGGCGGCGGAAGCGCTCCTGCTGGACCGCGTCGCTCACCGAGAACCAGTACTTGCGCAGCAGGATCCCGTCCTCCACCAGCATCCGCTCGAATATCGGGCACTGGCGCAGGAAGAGCCGGTGTTCCTCCTGCGTACAGAAACCCATGACGTGCTCGACACCGGCCCGGTTGTACCAGCTGCGGTCGAACAGCACGATCTCCCCGGCCGCCGGCAGATGCTCCGCATAGCGCTGGAAGTACCACTGGGTGCGCTCGCGCTCGGTCGGCGTGGGCAGCGCGGCGATCCGCGCCACCCGGGGGTTGAGGTGTTCCGTGACCCGTTTGATGGTGCCGCCCTTGCCCGCCGCGTCACGTCCCTCGAAGATCACGACCAGCCGGGCGCCGGCGGCCCGTACCCATCCCTGGAGTTTCACCAGCTCCGTCTGCAGCCGCAGCAGTTCCTGTTCGTAGGTCCTGCGCGGCAGCGTCGCCGTACTGTTGCCGGCCATGGCGCCTCCCGAGGTCGAGGATGTGCGTCGTCCCTCCCGCCCGGTCGGCGTGGGAGCCGGGCGTGCAGGACGCCACCGTACTGATCGGCACGGCGGCCCGCACGATCTCCGCCGCCCGACGTCGGCCCTGTGGACACGCCGTGTGCCACGGGCGGCGTGTGCCGCGACCGGCCGGCCCGGCGCTGCCGTGGGACAGTGGCGGTATGTGCGGCCGTTATGTCTCCAGCCGCGGCCCCGAGGACCTGGTGCGGCTCTTCCACGTCACGGACTGGGGCCCCGCGGAGGCCGTGGCACCGAGCTGGAACGTCGCCCCGACCGACGACGTCTGGGTCGTCCTGGAGCGTGCCCCGCGCACCGCGGACGAGGCGGCGCCGGTACGGCGGCAGCTGCGGCCGCTGCGCTGGGGACTGGTGCCGTCCTGGGCGAAGGACGTGAGGATCGGCGCGCGGATGATCAACGCACGGATGGAGACCGTGCACGAGAAGCCCGCCTTCCGCCGTGCCTTCGCCAAGCACCGCTGCCTGCTCCCGGCCGACGGCTTCTACGAGTGGCAGGAGACGCGCGCCCCGGACACCGGCAGACCCCGCAAACAGCCGTACTTCGTCCACCCCGAGGACGGTCGGGTCATGGCGCTCGCCGGGCTCTACGCCTACTGGCGCGACCCGGCCGTGGAGCATGACGACGATCCCGCGGCATGGCTGACGACCTGCACCATCATCACCACGGAGGCCACCGACGCGGCCGGCCGGATCCACCCCCGTATGCCGCTCGCCATCGCCCCGGACCACTACGACGCCTGGCTCGACCCCCGCCGTCAGGACCCCGACGGACTGCGCGCCCTGCTCACCCGGCCCGCGGACGGCCACCTCGACGCGCGCCCGGTCTCCACGGCCGTCAACGACGTGCACAACGACGGCCCCCGCCTCCTGGAGGAGGCCGCGCCCTGACCGCCCGTGGGCCGGGACCCGCCCGGAGGACCCCCGCGTCGGAGGGGCCCTCCCCGGCCGTCGCGGCCATGGCCACCCGGGATCACCAGTGCTACAAAGGGTCCATGGCGGACCGTTTCGCCCGGTTTCGACGCGTGTCGCCGCGGTCACTGATGGGCAAGAGCCCGCGAAGCGTCGCCGGGCAGGTCTTCGTGCTGCAGGTGGCGCTCGTCGTGCTGCTCGTGGCCTGCGCCGTGTTCGCCCTTGTGCTGCAGTCGGAGCGGGACACCAGCGCCGAGGCCAAGCGCCGTTCCGTGGCCGTGGCCCAGACCTTCGCCCACTCCCCGGGCCTGCTGGCGGCGCTGCAGACACCCGATCCGTCCAAAGTGCTCCAGCCGCTGACCGAGGTCGCGCGCAAGGCCTCCGGCGTCGATTTCATCGTGGTCATGAACACCCAGGGCATCCGCTACACCCACCCCCTGCCGAGCAAGATCGGAAAGCGGTTCGTGGGCACGATCGGGCCCTCGCTGGCGGGCAAGGTCTACACCGAGAGCGTGCACGGCCCGCTCGGGCACGAGGTCCAGGCCATCGTCCCCGTGGAGAATCCCGCCGGAAAGGTGGTGGCCCTGGTCTCCGCGGGCCTCAAGGTGAAGAACGTGGTCAGCGAGGTGGACCGCCAGCTGCCGATCATCTTCGGCGCCGGTGCGGGAGCGCTCGCGCTGGCCACCGGCGGGACGGCGCTGATGGGCAGACGGCTGCAACGACAGACCCACAGCCTCGCCCCGGACGAGATGACCCGGATGTACGAGCACCACGACGCGGTGCTGCACTCCGTACGCGAAGGGGTCCTCATCATCGGCGACGACGGGCGGCTCCTGCTGGCGAACGACGAGGCCCGCAGGCTGCTGGAGCTGCCCCCGGACGTCGAGGGACACCATGTGTCGGAGCTGTCCGGGCTGTCTGGCCTCGACCCGGAGACGGTGGCGCTGCTCTCCTCCGGCCGGGAGGCCACCGACGAGGTCCACTTCGCCGGGGAACGGCTGCTGGCGGTCAACCAGCGGCCCACGGACCGTGGCGGAGGCCCCAAGGGGACCGTGGTCACGCTGCGCGACACGACCGAGCTTCAGGCCCTGTCCGGCAGGGCGCAGGTCGCACGCGAGCGGCTGAAACTGCTGTACGACGCCGGTTTGAGCGTCGGCACCACCCTCGACGTCGTCCGCACCGCCGACGAGCTGGCCCGGGTCGCCGTCCCCCGTTTCGCCGACTTCGTCACCGTGGATCTCGCCGACGCCGTACTGCACGGCGAGGAGCCGGCCGGCACGGCGACGGACATGCGGCGTGTCGCCGTGGCCGGCGTACGCGACGACCATCCGCTGTACGAGAAGGGCCGACTGATCGACTTCCTGCCCTCCACGCCCCAGGCGCGGGGGTACGGCACGGGCCGCTCGGTGCTGGTGACGGATCTGTCCACCGCCAAGGGCTGGCACGCCCAGGACCCCCGGCGGACCAAGGACATCCTGGACTACGGCATCCACTCGCTCATCGCCGCCCCGATCGCGGCCCGGGGCGTCGTGCTCGGCATGGCCAACTTCTGGCGCTCCAAGCAGCACGACGCGTTCGACGACGAGGAGCTGTCGCTGGCGGAGGAGCTGGTGGCCCGTGCCGCGGTCAGCATCGACAACGCCCGCCGGTACACCCGCGAGCACGCCCTCGCGGTCACGCTGCAGCGCAGCCTGCTGCCGCGGGCCCTGCCCGAGCAGACGGCCCTCGACGTCGGTTACCGCTACCTTCCCGCCCAGTCGGGGGTGTCCGGCGACTGGTTCGACGTGATCCCCCTGTCGGGGAGCCGGGTGGCACTGGCCGTGGGGGACGTGGTCGGCCATGGCCTGCACGCCGCCGCCACGATGGGCCGGCTGCGCACCGCGGTGCACAACTTCTCCACCCTGGACCTGCCGCCCGATGAACTGCTCAGCCATCTGGACGATCTGGTCGGACGCATCGACCAGGACGAGGCGGGCACCGACAGCGCCGCGGGCGTGGTGGGCGCCACCTGCCTGTATGCGATCTACGATCCCGTGGCGCGCCGCTGCGCCATGGCGCGCGCGGGTCATCTGGCGCCCGCGCTGGTCCACCCGGACGGCAGCGTCACCTTCGCCGATCTGCCGGCCGGGCCGCCGCTCGGCCTCGGCGGCATGCCGTTCCAGACGGCCGAGCTGGACGTGGCGGACGGCACTCAGCTCGTTCTCTACACCGACGGCCTCATCGAGGACCGCACCCGCGACCTGGACGTGGGCATGGAACTGCTGCGCGACGCTCTGGCCGGCCACCCCGACCGGCCGCCGGAGGAGAGCTGCCAGGCCGTCCTGGACGAGCTGCTGCCCGACCGGCCCAAGGACGACGTGGCACTGCTCATCGCCCGCACCCGGCCGCTGTCGCCCGACCGGATCGCCGACTGGGACGTGCCGGTCGACCCGGCGGCCGTCGCGCGGATGCGCGGGGCCGTGTCCGAGAAGCTCGACGAGTGGGGCCTGTCCGAGCTCGCCTTCATCATGGAGCTGGTCCTCAGCGAGCTGATCACGAATGCGATCCGCCACGGCTCCGAGCCGATCCATGTACGACTGATCCATGACCGCACGCTGATCTGCGAGGTGGCCGACGGCAGCAGCACCTCACCGCATCTGCGCTACGCCGCGACGACCGACGAGGGAGGCCGGGGCCTGTTCCTGGTCTCGCAGCTGACCGAGCGCTGGGGCACCCGGTACATGCCGCAGGGCAAGGTGATCTGGGCCGAGCAGGCGCTCCCGTCCGACCACGGGCACGGCACACTGGCCGCCGAGGCCTTCCTGGCGTTCGGCGACGAGGACTTCGGTGACGAGGACATGCCGGAGGCGCGGGGCTCCGGGGACGGGGCAGACGGCGACACGGGCGAGGCGCAAGGCTCCGGGGGCGCGCCGCACGGCGACAAGGGCGCGGCGCAGGGCCCCGGGGACGAGACGCAGGGCGGGGCCGAGGACCGGGGGCACGGCTCCGGCGACGAGGCGTAGGCGCACCGCACTCGGGGTCAGGGGGCCGAGGCGGTGGGCGGCCCGTCGTCCGATTCGGGGTCCAGCGTCTGTGATTCGGGATCCAGCGTCTGTTCGGCCCAGATGGTCTTGCCCCGGTCGTTGCGGCGGGTGCCCCAGCGATGTGCGAGCTGGGCGACGAGCAGGAGTCCGCGGCCGCCCTCGTCCGTGGCGCGCGAGTGCCGCAGGTGCGGGGCGGCGCTGCTGCCGTCGGTGACCTCGCAGATCAGCGTGCGGTCCCGGATCAGCCGGACCTGGATGGTGCCCCGCGCGTACCGGATGGCGTTGGTGACCAGCTCACTGATGACCAGTTCGGTCGTGAAGGACAGGTCGCCCAGCCCCCAGGAGGCGAGCTGGCGGTCGACCAGGGTGCGGGCGGTCGCCACGATCGCGGGATCGCTGGGGAAGGTCCAGGACGCCACGCGGTCCTCGCTCAGGACGCGGGTGCGCGCGAGGAGCAGCACGACGTCCTGGGGTTGCCGGCCGGACAACTCGGAGTAGATCACCGCGTCACATGCCTCCTGCACGCTCGCGTGCGGCTGGCCGAGGATGCTCTGCAACCGCGCGATCCCGTCGGCCGCCGGACTGCCGACGAGACCCTCGCTGTAGAGCGCGATCAGAGTTCCCTCGGGCAGTTGCGTCTCCCAAGCGGCAAACGGAGCGCTGCCGTTGCCGAGCGGAGGCCCGGAGGGCGCGTCGATCGGTTGCACATGTCCGTCGGGATGGACGAGGACCGGGGGCGGATGTCCGGCGCAGGCCACCTCGGCCCGGTGGTTCGCGGGGTCGTAGATCACACAGGTGCAGCGGGCGGTGGCCGACTGCGTCTCCACGGGATCGTTGGCGGCCTCCGGCCGGGCCTCCTCGCCCAGACGGAGCATCAGATCGTCCAGATGGGCCAGTACTTCGTCGGGCGCCAGGTCCAGGGCCGCCAGGCTGTGGCTCGCGGCGCGCAGCCGGCCCATGGTGGCGACGGCGCGCAGGCCCTCGCCCGCCACGGCCCCGACCAGCAGCGCCACCCGCGCACCGGAGAGCGGGATGACGTCGTACCAGGTTCCGCCGGCGTGACCCGGCAGATAGCTGAACGCCACGTCGACGGCGCTCTGGGTGGGCAGTTGCCGGGGGAGCAGGCTGTTCTGGAGGGTGAGCGCCGTGTTGCGCTCGCGCAGGTAGCGGCGGGCGTTGTCCACGCACAGGGCCGTCTGCGCGGCGAGTTCGGCGGCGACGGTCAGGTCGTCCCGGTCGAAGGGATCGCGTGTCACGGACCGGTAGAGGGTCACCACGCCCAGCACGACCCCGCGCGCGGCGAGCGGTACCACGATCAGCGAACGCACCCGGCCGGCGCGGATGCGGTCCCTCCTGACCGGATCGTGTGCGAGCCACTCGCCGTCCTCGTCGATCCGCGGTATCAGCCGGGGATGCAGATCGGTCAGGGTCTGGGTGAGGGGTGTCGGAAAGGCGTACGTGGCCGTCTCGCCGACCGCGTAGGCGGGCTGGAGGGCGGCCGCCTCGGTCGACCGGAACGCCACGCGCCGGAACGTTATCTCCCCTGCGATCGGGCCCGGTCCGGGCGCCTCCCCCCGGCAGACGCAGTCGAGCACGTCCACGGAGACGGCGTCGGCCACCCGGCCGACCGCGACCTCGACCAGCTCGTCCGCGGTACGGCTGATGTCCAGGGTGGTTCCGATGCGCATGCTGGCGTCGTGGAGCAGTTCGAGGCGTCCTCGGTACTTGTGGCGTTCCGTGACGTCGAGGACCAGGGTGGCCACCCCGAGGGCCTTTCCGGTGCGGTCGCGCAGCCGGAAGGCCGACAGGGAGTACATGTGCTCGTGGGCGTGGTCGGCGGGCGGGTATCCCGGCTGCGTGAGGTCGATGAACGGCCGGCCGGTGTGCAGCACCCGCCTCAGGGCGTCCTCGACGGTGTCGGTCACCACGCTGGGCGCGATGGCGGTGCCGGGCTGTCCGATGACGTCCTCGGCGCGTACGCCGCGCATGCCGGGTGACGCGGTGTTGAACCGCACCACCCTCAAGTCGGTGTCGAGCAGGTGCAGTCCGATCGGTGACTCGGTCATCAGCGCGTCGAGCACGGCCCGGTCGAACTCGCCGCCGTGTGTCCCCTCCGCTCGGGAGAGAAGGACCGCCCAGGTCACCGCCCCCTCGGCGGTGAGGCGCGGGCACATCCGCCACTCGGTGTCGACCGTGCGGCCGGACCGGTCGCGCAGGCGCACCGGACGTTCGTCCTCGGCCGGCGTGTCCGGTTCGGCGGCCGGGTCGGGAGGGACGAGGAGCGGCCACAACGGGCGGCCGACCATCTCCTCGGGGCCGTAGCCCAGCAGGGCTTGGGCCTCCTCGCTCCACTCGGTGATCACACCGTCGGTGTCCAGGAGGATTCTCGCCGGCGCTGTCGCCGGTACGTCAGCGCTGCCCGGCACCTTGTCTGGAGTGGTCATCGCAACCCTCCACTCGCCCGGTGGTCCGTGCTGTCCGCCCGTGACGCGCGTCGCCCGACGCGTGCCGGACGACCGGTACGTCTCTCAGATTGACAGGCGCTCGCGCCGCTCGCTCGGCGGCGCATGATCGACGCCCGGTGAGGCCCGGGCCGGCGCCCGGTGAGGCCGGTGCGTGACGCGGCTCACCCATGTAGTTCATTGTTCAACTACATGCCGCGGCGTAGCGTGAGCGGTGCCGGAACAACGGCGATGGCCACGGTGTTCGCAACCGTGAAACACCGGGGGTGCAAGGAGGAATGACCATGAACAAGCTCGTGCGGCGTATGGCCACTGCGGCGGTTTCCGCCGCGTTCGTCGGCGGCGCCGTCTTCGCTGCCGGAGGCCCCGCCGCGGCGGCCGCCCCCCATCCGGCCGGGCACGTCACCACCCAGGTCGCCGTCGTCCAGGGCGGCCACGCCGGAGCCGCCGAGCACACCACGGTGAACGGCCGTATGAACCCCTGGATCGCTGACCAGCTGGCCATGTTCGCCCCCACCGCGGCGCACCGCACTGTGAAGTCCGACGCCTGGATCGCGGACCAGGTGGCGATGTTCGGCCACTCGGTCGCGCACCGGTCGGTGGCGTCCGACACCTGGATCATGGACCAGGTGAACCAGTTCTCCGGGCACGCCACCCGTCACTGACCTCCGGGTGACTGCCGGGGGCCTTCGGCCCCACTCCGTCCCCCACCGCGGCGGCCACTCGGCCTCACTCCTCGTCGCCGCCCCGCCGCCGTCGCGGCGTTCTCCAGGGCCCGACTGTGGACCGCGACCGGCCTGCCGGCCGTCGGGACCAGCTTCTCCACCGGATCGAGCCCACGTAGCGGCTCCCACCCCACGTCATCCGTCGCGCGCCGGCCGTCGCTGTGCGCCCCGGTCGGGATGTGCTGTGTCGAAGAGGGCGCATCGGGTACTCAGGTGAGCACCGAAGTCGTCCGGAACCGGACAGCACAGGTCAGGGAGCTGCCCGGTGCGGCACATGGAGTGGTCATGACGCAGAACGGGGACGACGTGACGCCGGCCCGGCCCTCCGGGACGTCCGAACTCCGCCTGGCGGCGACACCGGCGGAGCAGCGACCGGGGCGTCACGCCGAGCCGCTCGAGCAGGGCCTGCCCCCCGATCACAGTCAGGCGATCCTGGAGGCGACCAAACGCGTGGGCGCCCTCCTGAAACGGGAGGGGCACATGTTCGCCCTGGCCGGGAGCGTCGCGGTCTACGCCCACGGGGGAAGCGAGCATCTTCAGCACGACGCGGACTTCTGCGTGCGACCCGAGGACGCCGAGGCGGTCGCGGCCACGCTGCAAGACGCGGGACTCACGGTGTACCGACCGCCGGAGGATTGGCTGATGAAGGCCAAGTGCTTCGACCAGGACATCGACGTCATCTTCGAACTGGCACACCGCCCCGTCTCCACGGACATGCTCGGGCGGGCACAGGAACTCCCCGTCGCTTCGGTGCGGATGCCCGTGCTGTCGCCCACGGATCTGCTGTGGAGCCTCGTCGCGGCCTTCTCCGAGCACCACTGCGACTTCGGCGCGGTCCTTCCCGTCGCCCGCGCGCTGCGCGAGAAGGTCGACTGGGATCAGGTGCGGCGGCACTGTGGCGAGGATCCCATGCCTGCCGCCTTCTTCTTTCTCCTCGAACGCCTGAACGTCATCGCCCCGCCGAAGGAGGCGCCATGAGCAACCACGACGCAGGGCGGGCGCGGTCCGGTGCTCCGGCTGCCGGGAACACGGAGTACCGCGTCGCCCACCTTCTCGAACGTCTCGCCGCCGGTCACCCCGGTGAGCTGGGCGTACGGGTCGAGGTCCGCGGTGAGGCGGTGCAGCTGACCGGCACCGTCGCCTCCGCACAGTCCCGTGAGGAGATCCTGGGCATGGTGCGGGAGGAACTGGCGGGAGTCCCGGTCCACAGCGACATCGTGGTGGCGGAGACCTCCGCGCCCGGCCAGGCGGAGGAGCTCGCATGATCCGGGTGGCGGCGGTCGGGGACATTCATATGGGGCCGGATACCCGGGGCGCGCTCCGCCCCGCCTTCGAGTCCCTCCCCGAGTGCGCCGACGTGCTGTTGCTGGCCGGTGACCTGACCCGCCACGGCACCCTGGAGGAGGCCCGGGCGGTGGCGGGGGAGGTCAGGGATCTGCCGGTGCCGGTCGTGGCGGTGCTGGGCAACCACGATCACCACGACGAGCGGCCGGACGAGGTCGCGGCCGTCCTGGAGGACTCGGGCGCCCGGGTCCTCGAAGGGAGCGGAACCGTCCTGAGCGTCGGCGGCACCCGGGTCGGCGTGGCCGGGACCAAGGGATTCGGCGGCGGATTCGTCGGTCGTAGCGCCGGCGAGTTCGGTGAGCCGCTGATGAAGGAGTTCGTACGGTGCTCACGGCGGTGCGCCGACGCCCTGCGGACGGCGCTGGAGGAACTGGACGAGCAGGGCTGTGATGTACGCATCGCCCTCACCCACTATTCCCCCGTGCCGGAGACGCTGGCCGGGGAGCCGCCGGAGATCTACCCCTTCCTGGGCAGCTATCTGCTGGCCGAGGCGATCGACACGGCCGGCGCGGACCTCGCGGTGCACGGGCATGCCCATGCTGGTACGGAACACGGCATGACGAGCGGTGGCGTCAAGGTGCGGAACGTGGCCCAGCCGGTCATCGGGCGGGCCTTTCGTGTCTACCACCTGCATGCGCACGAGCCGCTGACCGCCGGCGTGCCCGGCGCGGCACCGGACTGACACGGCCCGTCGGCCGGTGAGGGGGCGTACGTCGCCCGGAGAGCCCGTGGTGCGCCCGGCGACGTCAGTGAGCGGTCCTGGTCTCGGACTGGGGCCGGCCGCCCTGGTGGGGAACCCTCGGCCGCGGCGGGGCGGGCCGCAGCGTGCCGGTCTCCTCCCCGCGGGGCGTGGACCGGCTCTCCACCCAGGCCACCAGCTCCGGGTCCGCCAGGGTGTCCACCCACAGATCCGCCAGGTCCAGGGCCTCGGGGCCGGGATTCCGGCCCACCCCGATCACCCGCAGTCCCGCACCGACGGCCGCCTTCAGGCCGTTGAGCGAGTCCTCGACCGCCAGGGCGTCGCCGCACGCCACGCCCAGGCGCCGTACGGCCTCGGCATAGGTGTCGGGAGACGGCTTCGGCGCGACTCCGGGCTCCGGCACGACGATATGCCGGAAGTGCTGTCTCAGGCCCACGGACTGGAGGCTGAACTCCACGACGTCGGCGGGACAGTTGCTGGCGACGGCCAGGGGAGTGAACCGGCCCAGACCTGTCACCAGGCCCGGTGCTCCGTGCATGGCCATGGGGCACCGCGCCACCAGTGCGCGGAAGGCGGCCAGGAGTTGCCCGGCCATCTCCTCGCTGCTGTCCGGTTTGCCGATGAGGCGGGCCATGAGGGCGCCGCACTCGGTGTAGTGCAGGCCCTTGCTGCTGTCCGTGAACTCCGGGTCGGGGGCGGCGCCGTTCTCGCGGAGAACGATGTCGCGGGCCTGTTGCCAGTGGCGTTCGGAGTCCACCAGGGTGCCGTCGCAGTCGAAGACGACGGCCTGGGGTGTCCAGTCGAGGATGCGATGGGTGGTCATGTGCGTGCTTGCCGTTCTGGTGCAGGACGGAACTGCCGAAGGGGCGGCACGATCCGCCGGTGGGGGGTTCCGGTGCGCCTGTGGGGGTCGATTCACTGCGGAGAAGAGTGAAACGCGGTGCGACGGTGGCCCGTTCACTCGTGCGGTGGTCGCACACCGCGCACCGCCGTGGTCCCGGGCGCATCCGGAACCAGAAACATAATGAACGCTACGCTCTGATTGACACGTTGGGGAGAATTGCCGACGCAATACCCACGTGTGGGTGACATCTCAGCGATAGCGCAGCATTCCCGTGACGGTCTGCACGCCGCCCTGACGGCAATGGAAAAGGACCGAACGGCCGTACTCGGAACAGTGAATGACGGCGGGCGGCCGGTGTTCCGTGAACCGCAGCGCGGTCATAAGGCAGGAGACCGGCCGTACCAGACGTCCGCCGCTGCGCAGGGCGACGGTCTGCCGTGCCGCCTCCAGCAGGGCCATCCCGGGCACATGGTCCGTGCCGTGGTCGAAGAGGAACGGGTGACGGGGGTCGGCGGGATCCAGCAGGACCTCGCCGCCCTCCAGGGCGACGACGACGTCCGACGCCGACTCGAGCCCCAGCAGGGCCGGTTCGGGCCGAGGTCGCCGGTCCCCGCGCTCGGCCGGGGCGGCGCCGGACCTCAGGGCCGCGTACCGCCCGGCGTCGAGGAACCGCGCCCCGCCCGCCGCGTGCGCGAAGGCCCGGTCCCCGGCGAGGAACGAGACCCGCATCCGCAGGCCCGTCATCCTGGTCCCGCTCCGGTCGGTGTGTACGTCGCTGACGGATGCCAGGCAGGTGATCTCGCTGGCGCCGTGGGGCGCCCGTGGCTCGGTCGCCGGGTCGAGGTCGTAGGCCACGTCGTGGATCAGAAAGCGGGCCGTGGGCGGCACGTCGAAGTGGCGCAGCGGAAGGTAGATGCCGAGTTGGCGCAGTGTCTCCACGATCATCCACGGGCTGTGGCGGTCGTCGCGCCCGCGGGGGAACGTGGGATGCGAGCGCGTCCAGGCGGCTGCCGCGCAGAAGCTGAGCGGTCCACAGCGGCGGACATCCGTGAGCAGGACCTCGGCCACCGAGACCCGGTGCACGCTTTCGCGTGCCACGGTCCTGGACCAACTCAGCGCGGGGCAACAGGCCCCGGAGGCGCCCCGGGTGCATTCGCCGAGCGAGTTCTGCGCGCCCCGTATCGGCTGCCGAGAGTCCATGTAATACAGCTAATAAGACAATTATGGGTTCCGCATGCGCGGCCTCGTGTCCGGGCGACAGGAGGGCTACATTCCTCTCGCGCTCCACCGACAGACAAAGGAACACACGTGCAGGATCGGGCAGAAGAAACCCGCCGAGCCGTCTTGCAGGCGGCGGCTCACCTGTTCTTCGAACGGGGATACGCGGCGACCAGCATCAATGACATCAGCGAACGGTCCGGCCGCACCAGCGGGGCGATCTATTTCCATTACACCAACAAGGAACAGCTCGCCCTGGCCGTGGTCGAAGCGCATTTCGCCGCCTGGCCGGTGCTGGTGGCGCGCCACGAGGCCGCCCTCGAACCCACCCTCCGGAAGCTGGTACGCCTGAGCTTCGCGGTCGCCCGTGCCTTCCGGGACGACGTCCTCGTCCGCGCGGGCGCCCGGCTCTGGGCCGAGCGCCGATCCATCGCCGTGGAGATGCCCCCGCCCTTCGTCGACTGGATCGCCACGGTCGAGCGCTTGCTGACCCAGGCCCGGGTGGAAGGAGATCTCGCCCCGCACGCCGAGCCCAGCCGCGACGCCCCCACCCTCGTGGCCGCGTTCTTCGGACTGCACACCCTCTCCGACGCCCTCGACGACCGCGTACTGATCGAGGACCGCCTGGCCGATCTCTGGCTGCTGCTCCTCCCCGGCCTCCAGTCCTGCCCCGCCCCCCGGGCACTGCTCGCCGAGGTGGGCGCCGGGCCACGGGCCCGGCGGACGGCCCCCACGCCCTGACGGCCCACCGCACGGCCGGACCGCGCGTTCCGGCACCCCGCCCCGGAGTGATCAGCGGTTGAGAAAGGCCCAGCGCGGGAGCAGCCTGGACGCAGTGCTGCGGATGGGCCCGTCGACGACTCCCGGCGGGGCCTGGACGACAGAACGAGGGCGACGACATGGCGCAGGGCTCCGCGACACCGGACAGGCACCGTTCCACGAGGCGGGAGCCCGCGCAGGACGCTGGGGTCATCGTGGATCCACGGGGCACGGTGACCGCGCTGAGCCCGGGCATCTGCCGGCTCCTCGGCTACGAGCCGGCGGACCTGGTCGGCCGGGCCGCGACGGAACTGCTCGCCGAGCCCCCGCCGCCCGCCGTCCTGCGCAGCCACGCCCGGCGGGAGACCTGGAGCGGCCGCATCACCCTCCGGCACCGGGACGGCCACCCGCTGGCGTGGACCCTGCGGGCCGAACCGTTGCGGGACGCGACCGGTAAGACGTACTGGCTCCTCACCGCAGAGGGCGTCGAGCCGTCCGGACTCCCGACCGGGAACGTCGGCGAACCGGACACCGCGCTCCTCAAACAGTGGGCGCTGGACCAGCTGCCCCTGCCCATGGCCCTCTACGACCGCAGGGGAGTGCGGCTGGAGGTCAACACCGCCATGCGGCGCGAGTCGGGCCGGCAGGACCACGAACTCCTCGGCTGGCCCATCGGCGAGTCGAGGTGCGGGAACACCCTGCTGGAGCTGCAGGGCATCGGCGAGGCCATGACGGAGGTCCTGCGCACCGGACGAACGGTGATGTGCGAGGCACACTCGCCCGGCTCCGACACCGCCGTGGCGCGGGTCTGGCTGCTGTCGCTGTATCCCGTACGCGGCCCCGGCGGCCAGGTCTGCGGCATGTCCGCGGCGGCCGTGGACACCACCGAGCAGTACCGCGCACGCCGACGCCTGGCCGTCCTCAACGAGGCGGCGCTGCGGATCGGCACCACCCTCGACCTCAGCCGCACCGCCGACGAGCTGGCGGCGGTCGGCACGGACCACTTCGCCGACTTCGTGCTGGTGGACCTGCTCGACAGCGTCCTCAAGGGCGAGGACACGGTCACCGGACCGCACAGCCTCCTGGTGTTCCGCAGAACCGCCCAACGCTCGGTCCTGCCGCGGTGTCCCGAGTCGGTGGTCCCCATAGGAGGCACCTACAGCTATCCGGAGGACTCCCCGCCCGGACGCGCCCTGGCCGCGGGCCGGGGCGCCCTGCACCGCGCCGAGGACATCACGCAGTGGTGGGCGGAGAGCTCGCCCGCGCGCGCTCGCAAGATCCGCGAGTTCGGGATCCACTCCTTCATGGCCGTACCGCTGCGGGCCCGCGGGGTCACGCTCGGGCTGGCGCTGTTCTTCCGCCACCGCAACCCCGCGCCCTTCGAGGAGGACGATCTGCGGCTCGCCGAAGAGCTGAGCGCCCGTGCGGCGGTCCACGTCGACAACGCCCGCCGCTACAGCCAGGAACGCGCCACCGCGCTCGCCCTGCAGCAGACCATCCTTCCGCACCCCGCGCTGCACCACCCCGCCGTCGAGACCGCCTCCCGGTATCTGCCCGCCCACGCCGGTGCCGGCATCGGCGGCGACTGGTTCGACGTCATCCCCCTGTCCGGGGCCAGGGTGGCCCTCGTGGTGGGGGACGTGGTCGGCCACGGCATCACGGCCTCGGCCACCATGGGCCGGCTGTGCACGGCGGTACGCACCCTGGCCGATGTGGACCTGACTCCCGACGAACTGCTCACCCACCTCGACGACCTCGTGCTGCTCATGGACCGCAACGAGGAGGCCGGCCCCGGCGGGCGCTCCGCCCCGAGCTCGGGCGAGGTCGGCGCCTCCTGTCTGTACGCGGTGTACGACCCCGTCTCCCGGCGCTGCTCCATGGCCCGAGCAGGCCACCCGCTGCCCGTACTGGCCACCCCCGACGGCGAGGTCCGCTTCCTGGACCTGCCCGCCGGACCGCTGCTGGGCCTAGGCGGCCTGCCGTTCGAGGCCGCCGAGTTCGCCGTCCCGGAAGGCAGCGTCCTCGCCTTCTACACCGACGGACTGATCGAGTCACCGGCACGCGACGTGGACGAGGCCTGCGATCTGCTGTGCGCGGCCCTCGCCGACCCCGGCCGTCCGCTGGAGGAGACTTGCGACCGGGCGCTCGGCAGTCTGCTGCCCGAGGCCCGCACCGACGACGTCGTGCTCCTGCTGACCCGGACCAGGGCCCTGAGCGCCGACCGCGTTGCCACCTGGGAGCTGCCGTGCGAGCCCTCCGTCGTCGCCCTGGCCCGCGAACTCGCCTGCGAGCGGCTGTCCACCTGGCAGCTCGGGCACACCGCCTTCGTCGCCGAACTGGTGGTCAGCGAGCTGGTCACCAACGCGATCCGCTACGGCTCCCCACCGGTGCATCTACGGCTCATCCGCGACACGGCCCTGATCTGCGAGGTCGGCGACGCCAGCAGCACCGCACCCCATCTGCGGCGCGCCCGCCTGTCCGACGAGGGCGGCCGCGGCCTGCTCATCGTCGCCCAGCTCTCCCAGCGCTGGGGCAGCCGCCACCACCGCTGCGGCAAGACCATCTGGGCCGAACTCCCGCTCACGCCCGAGATGCAGCCGATCTGAACGGTCGAGAATGGGCGCATGACACGAGGGCGGGCGGTGACGGTCGGCGTCGACCTGGCCGCGAACGCACGGCGTACGGCGGTGTGCCGGGTGCTGTGGCCGGACGAGGGCGGCCTGACGGTGGAGTTCGTCGTGCCACGGGCCGACGGGGAGTTGCTGGAGCTGGTCCGGACGGCGGACAAGACGGGCCTGGACTGCCCGCTGGGCTGGCCGTCGCACTTCGTGGCCACGGTCGCGGCCCATCACCGGGGCGAGCGGCTGCCCGCGCCCGCCAGGTTCACGGAGCGGACGGACGGCAGAGCGGGCCTGGACGCGCTGCGGTTCCGGCTGACCGACGACCTGACCTGGAAGGCGACGGCGACGCGGCCTCCGCTGTCGGTGTCCACCGACCTTCTCGGGGTCGTGGCGCTCAGGGCGGCACATCTGCTGGACCGCCTCGCCGCCGACGGCGCCGCCGTGCCCCGGGACGGATCAGGACCGGTCGCCGAGGTCTATCCCGCCGCGGCGCTGCGGCGGTGGGGGATCCGTCCGGCCCGGAGCTACAAGAGCGGTACCCCCGAGGCGCGTTCCGTCCGGGAGGACATCGTCCGCTCACTCGAAGCGGGCCTGGGAGCGCCCCTGCCCGAGCCGGTGCGCGCGGTCTGTACCGACAGCCATGACCATCTGGACGCCTTCGTCTGCGCCCTGGTCGCGCGTGCCGTCCTCCTCGGGGACACCCGGTGGCCGCACTCCCCGGAGGAACGCGAGGCGGCCCGGCGGGAGGGCTGGATCCATCTGCCCGGCACCGACCTCGCCGCCCTCCGCCGCTGACCGGGTGCCGTACGAGAACCGGCCTACCCGGTCCGGACCGCGAGCAGGGCCACGTCGTCGTGGTCGTCGGGATGGCGCAGCCCGTGCAGCAGGAGGTCGCAGGTCTCCTCCAGGGGCCGTTCCGGCTTGTCGAGGAGGGCCAGGAGCGAGTTGAGCCGGTCGTCGATGGCGTGGTGACGGGTCTCCACGAGACCGTCCGTGTAGAGGACCAGCACGTCGCCCGGGAACAGCTCGACGGTCGTGGTGGTGAACGGCACACCGCCCACGCCGAGCGGTGCGCCGGGGGGCAGGTCCAGCAGCGCGGGTTCCCTGCCCGGACGGGCCAGCGCGGGCGGCATATGGCCCGCATTGGCCAGGTGGCATCGTCTGCTGTGGGGGTCGTACACCGCGTAGACGCAGGTGACGATGTAGTGCTCCAGATCGCAGGTGATCTTGTCGAGATGCTGGAGCACGGTGCCGGGGGCCAGATCGAGGTCCGCGTAGGCGCAGGTGGCGGTGCGCAGCCGGCCCATCGTGGCGGCGGCGTCGATGCCGTTGCCCATGACGTCGCCCACGACGAGCGCGGTCTTGTCGTCGTCGAGCGGGATGACGTCGTACCAGTCCCCGCCGACCTCGCTGGTGGCCTGGGCGGGCTGGTAGCGGTAGGCGAGTTCCAGGCCGGGGTGGTAGGGCGGGTGCTCGGGGAGCAGGCTGCGCTGGAGGGTGAGGGCGGTGTTGCGCACGCTCTGGTACCAGCGGGCGTTGTCCATGGCCACGGCGGCGCGACCGGCCAGCTCGGAGGCGAGGACGACGTCGTCCTGGTCGAAGGGGTGCGGATTGCGGGTGCGTTTGAGGTCGAGAGCGCCGAGCACTTCGCCGCGGGCGATCAGGGGCACCGCCAGATAGGAGTGGACGCCGGCGCCGGCGAGGAGGGAGGCGGCCTCGGGATCGCGGGCGATGCGCCGCAGATCCTGGGGGGCGACCTGACGCACCAGAACCGGCCGGCCGGAGTGCACGCACAGGGTGACCAGCCGGTCCCCGTCGTAGGCGGCGAGGTCACCGGGCGGGTCGGCGGCGCGGAGCGCCACGGTGGGATGGGACGCCTTGAGAGCCAGGGCGCGGAAGAGCTCGGGGCCGCCTCCCGGCCGCCCTGTGCGGCGGCAGGCCAGGGCGGAGTCCAGGACGTCCACGGCGACCACGTCGGCGAGATCGGGGGTCGCGACCTCGGCCAGCTCGCGGGCGGTCTGCTCCACCTCCAGGGTGGTGCCGACGCGGGCGGAGGCGTCCGCGATCAGGGCCAGACGCCGCCGGGCACGATCGGCCTCGATGGCCGCGCGATGCCGCTCGGTGACGTCGACGACCGAGGTGGCCGCGCCGAGGATCCGGCCGCCGGGGTCCTCCAGGCGGTAGAACGACAGGGACCAGGCGTGGTCGGCGTCCGGATCGGCCGGTGTGCGACCGACGGCGTACTGGTCGAGGAGCGGGTCGCCGGTCGCCAGCACCTGGTGCAGGGCGGACTCGACGGTGTCGATGTCGGGGAACGGCAGGGCAGTCTCCCGCAGATGGCGGCCGATGTGCTCCGCGGCGGGTATGCCGTCGATGCGCTCCAGCGCCTGGTTGACCAGGAGATAGCGCAGATCGGGATCCATCAGGGCCAGTCCGATGGGGGACTGGTCGATCAGCCGCTGACACAGGGCCAGATCGGTCTCGACGCGTTGCATCACGCCGTGGTCGGCGGCGATGCCCAGCGCGTAGACGTCGCCGACTCCGTTGAGGAGCCGCATGTTGCGGAACTCCACCAGGCGGGTGTTGCCGTCCCTGTGCAGGATGGGGAAGGCGCCGGACCAGCTGCGGCCCGTCTCCATCACCTCGGCGAACAGACCGAGAATGGTCTGCAGGTGTTCCGGGCGGACCATCAGCCGTCCCGCGAACTCACCGAGGGCCTCCTGCGCCGAGTAGCCGAAGAGATCCTCGGCCTGGGGACTCCAGAACACGATCCGGCCTTTGGCGTCCAGCACCACCGCGGCGATGCTGAGGAGATCCAGCAGACTGCCGACCCGGGGCCGGGCCGGGTCGGTTCGGTCGCCGTCGGCCTGGAAGGGTTCGGTTGTCATCCCAGATCTCCCTCCGCCTGCCGGCGAGGCGCGGGGGCCACTCGCCGGTGTCGGTCACACCCAGGTCCGGCTTCCCGTACCTCCATGCTGCCCCCGGCCGTGTGGCCGTGCCCAGCCCGGAACGCGGTGGGTGGGCGGTCTTGTACGGAGGGTGATGGCGGGCTGACTCATAGGATTGCTCGGTGGTGAGCAGGCCCATCCGCAGTGTGGTGACGGGCGGACGCCTCAGGGGTCGCCGGTCCGCGGCCGGACGGGTCTCAGCCGGACAAGTCTGAGCCGGACAAGTCTGAGCCGGACAGGTCCGGGCCGGGCGGGTCCGGGCCGGGCGGGTCCGGGCCGGGCGGGTCCGGGCCGGGCGGGTCCGGGCCGGGTCTCAGCAGACGACGGCCGCGGCCTCGGTCAGGCCCATGTTCTCGACCAGGCCGCAGACCGCGAACGGGTCGCCGCCCTCGCGCGCCGTGACGATCAGCCCGTGTGCGGCGGCGGGCCTGGCGAACGTGGTGTGACCGGATGCGTACGGCGCCTGGCGCGGCGTGGACGCAGCGGCGGGGCGCCGCCCGGCCCTCACCTGGGTGGCCCGCCGCTCCTGTGGCTCCCCGAGGCGGCGGGCGTCGGGAACGGCCGGCCGCGGTGCGGGGACGGGCCGGCGCTCCTGGGAGGAGGAGCGGAGGCCCGCGGGCGAGGAGGGCGCCGACCACGGACGAGACACGGAACCGGTGCGTACGAGCGCCGCCGCGCCCCGCGGGGGCCGTGGCGCCGAGGGACGCGGAGCGATGGGCGCGGGCGCATGGGCGTCGGCTGCCGCGGCCTGCCGACCGCCGGAGTCGTGCCGTACGGTCACGCACCCGGCGGCGAGCAACGCGACGGCGACGGAGAGGAACGTGCGGCGCATCCGCCCACGGTCGCGCACCGACGGCACGGGAGAGCGGCGACGCGCGGGCGAGACACCAGGACGGGTGAGCGGCCCCGGCCGGGGGGACATGCAGATCCTTCCGAGCGGTGGCCCCGTGTCAGGAGCGCGGGGACGAGCCCGGGTCGGCCGGCAGTCGTACGGTGAAGCAGGCGCCGCCTTCCGGGCCATGGCCCTGGGCGGTGACGGTGCCGCCGAGGAGCGCGGCCAGACGGTGCGCAAGGGCAAGGCCGAGGCCGCTGCCGACCGGGCGGACACCCCGGTAGCGCGTGGTGAGGGTGCCGCGTTCGAAGGCGACCGCCACATCCTCCTCGGTGAGGCCGGGGCCGCCGTCGCGGACCTCCAACCGTGCCCCGGCGCCCTCCTGGCACAGGGCCAGCACCAGGGGCCGACCGGCCGGGGTGACCCGCAGCGCGTTCTCCAGAAGGCCGTCGACGAGCTGGCGTACCCGGAAACCGTCCGTGGTGATCCGTACGGGGTGTCCGGGACGTTCGGCGCGGAAGGCGACGTCGTGCCCGGTGCAGCGGGCCGACCAGACGGTTGCGGCCTGGGCCACGAGCGCGTCCAGGTCGACCTCGTCGGTGTCCAGCCGGAAGTCGTCCGCCTCCAGGCGGGCCAGGGCGAGCAGATCGCCCACGAACCGCTCCAGCCGCTCTATCTCGCCGCCCAGGATCCGGCCCGCCTCGGGCACCTCGTCGCCGATGATCACCTTGTCGGCCAGCGCCTCGGCATAGCCCCGTACGGAGGTCAGCGGGGTGCGGATCTCGTGCGAGACCGACATCAGGAAGTCCCGCTGCCGCTGCTCGCTGTGGGTCAGCGCCGCGTCCAGCAGGTTCAGGGCGGCGGCCAGTTCGGCGACCTCGGCGGGACCTTCCGCCGGCACCCGGAGGCCGCGCTCGCCCTCGGACAGCCGATGAGCGGTGCGGGCGGCCGACACGAGCGGGCGGGCGAGACGCCGGGCCAGCAGCGCCCCAGCCAGGGCGGCACCGGACAGTCCGAGACCCAGGGGCAGCACCAGGGCACCGCGCATCCGGTCCGCGGCCTCGTCCACGGAACTCATGGGCCGGGTCAGCACCAGTCCGCCGCCCGTGCGCGCCGGAACCCCCTCCACCAGCACCTCCTGCCCGTCCAGGAACCCGGTGCCCGACACGTCCCGCCCCGCGAGCAGCACCGTGCGCCAGGCGGCGCCGACCACGGGCGCCGCCGGGCCCCGCGCCGCGCCGGTGGTGCCGACGAGGGCGAGTTCGGTGCCGTTCGGGCCCGCGATGAGCTGCTGCCGGTCCAGCATCAGGGAGGCCAGGGCGGGGGTGCGGGCCATGACCTCCGCCTGACGGGAGAGCTGGTCGCGCTCCTGGGACTCGGCGGTGGAGCGGATCGTCCGCCAGGCGAAGAGAGCCGTCACCAGTACGGCGACCGCCGCCACGGCGGTGGTCAGCAGCACGACGCTCCCGGCCAGGGCGGCGCGGCGGCGCACCGGAGTCACCGGCCGGTGTCCGCGACGCCGTACCCCACCCCGCGCACGGTGCGGATCGGGCTCGCGTCGCCGAGCTTGGCGCGCAGTTGGGAGACGTAGACGTCGATCATGCGCGTGTCCCGGTAGCCGGCGTACCCCCAGACCCGCGCGAGGAGCTGGTCGCGGGAGAACACCTGCCCGGGGTGGCGCATCAGTTCGGCGAGCAGATTGAACTCGGTGGTCGTGAGCTCCACCGGGCAGTCGTCCACCTGAAGGGTGCGGCGCCCGGTGTCCAGCGCGAGACGGCCCACCCGGCGCACGGTGTCGCGCTCCGGCCCCGCGGCGCGCCGCAGCAGGCTCTTGACCCGGGCGACGAGTTCGTGCGGGGAGAACGGCTTGGTGAGGTAGTCGTCGGCGCCCAGCTCCAGCCCGAGGATGCGGTCGGTGACCTCGTCCCGGGCGGTCACGAACACCACGGGAGTCCAGTCGCCGTCCTCGCGCAGCCGTCTGCACACCTCCATGCCGTCCATACCGGGCAGGGCGATGTCCAGCACGATCGCCACCGGACGCATCCGGCGGACGGCGGTGAGCGCCCCGTCGCCGTCGACTTCGACGTGCACACCGAAGCCCTCCCGGGCCAGATAGCGCCGTTGCAGCTCGGCGATGTGCGGCTCGTCCTCGACGACCAGGACGAGGCCCTTGTTCTCCGGCATGTTCCTCTCTCCTCGCACCCCGGTCCCGGGGGCCGCGCTCTCCCCGCACCCGGACCCGAAGGCCGACCCGGGAACGCGGGACGCTCGATGCTAACCAGCGCCGTCGGCGCGGACCTCGGTCGGAGCCGATCCTTACGTCGCCCGAACAATCGCCGAACCTCCCGCTCGTACGCCTCCGTCACGCTGGGGCCGAGATCGAACGACCGGAGGACCACGTGAACAGCAGCGGCACCGCCGCCTCCCCGCCCCGCCCGACGCCGTGTCCGGCGCGTGACGACCGCATACCCGCCCGGGCCGGCGCACCGGCGCGACCGGCGCCCGTACGGGGGGCCACAGCGGGGAGGGAGAGCTGAGCATGGCGTTTCCACATCTGTGGGCCGGACCGGGTCCGACCGCCCCCGCTCAGACCGCGCACCTCGCCGACGCGGCCGCGTCCGGCACCGGCTCCGGAACGCGCGCGCTCCTCGTCCTGGGCATCGTCACGGCCGCCGCACTGCTCCTGGCCGTGACGCTGTTCCTCCTCCGCACCCGCCGTACCCGCCCGCCCGCCGACACCACCGGCCCCCGGCCGGCCGTCGGCCGCCTGCACCGGCTCGGCTTCTGGTGTGCGCGCCGGCCGTGGTGGGTTCTCGGCACCTGGCTGCTGGTCACCCTGGCCGCGCTCGGCGCCGACCGGACCTGGGGCGGCTCGTACGACGACGACTTCTCGCTGCCCGGCACCTCGGTGCAGACCGGCGCCGACCTGCTGGACGCGCACGGCTCGGCCGCCGTGCGCGGCACCGCCTCACCCGTCGTGCTGCACCCCGACCACGGATCACTCGCCGCTCACCGGGCGGCCGTCGAACAGGCCGTCGCCGCCCTGCGGAAGCTGCCCGAGGTGACAGCCGTGGCCGATCCGCTCGCGACGCCCGGCGCGGTCTCCGCGGACGGCTCCACAGGTATCGCAACCGTCCACTTCGCCCGCAACCCCGTCCGCTTCGAGACGTCGTATCTCGACGGGGTCGACGACGCCGTGCGCCCGCTGCGCGCGGACGGCGTCGAGGTCGAGTACGGCGGTCCCCTGGGGCGGCTCGCGCGGCCCAAGGCCGCGGACCGGCTGTCGGAGGCGATCGGTCTCGTCACCGCCGTGGTCGTCCTGCTGACCGGCTTCGGCAGTCTCGCCGCGGCCGGACTCCCGCTGCTCACCGCCGTGATCGGGCTGCTGACCGGCGTCTGCCTCCTCGGTCTGCTGGCCGCCGCCTGGACGTTCGGCACCGCCGCGCCGACGCTCGCCACGATGATGGGCCTGGGCGTGGGCATCGACTACGCCCTGTTTCTCGTCACCCGCCACCGACGGCTGCTGCACGACGTCGACGACCCGGCCGAGGCCGCGGGCCGGGCCGTGGCGACCAGCGGCCGCGCGGTGATCGTCGCCGCCGCGACGGTGGCACTCGCGCTCGGCGGCCTCTACGCGTCGGGCGTGGGCTTCATCGGCACCCTCGGCATCGCCGCCGGTCTGACCGTCGTCGTGGCCGCCGTCGCCGCGCTCAGCCTCACCCCGGCCCTGCTGGGCATCGCGGGCCGCCGTATCGACCGCTGGCGGGTGCGCCCGCCGGTCGACGAGCCCAACGGGACCGCCGACACCTGGCACCGCTGGGCGGGCCTCGTGGGCCGCCGCCCCTGGCCGTTCCTCGTCGGCGGCGTCCTGGTCCTGGCGGTGCTTGCCGTTCCCGCCGCGTCCATGCGCCTGGGCCACATCGACGACGGAGCCGACCCGACCGGCTACACCGACCGCCGCGCCTACGACCTGATCGACGACGGCTTCGGGCCCGGCACCAACGGCCAGTTCACCGTCGTCGCCGCCCTCGGCCGACACCGTACCGACAGCCCCGACACGATCCGGGCCCTGTCCGCCAGCCTGC
The DNA here is from genome assembly GCF_042896945.1 of Streptomyces sp. NPDC001222. Taxonomy (NCBI): domain Bacteria; kingdom Bacillati; phylum Actinomycetota; class Actinomycetes; order Kitasatosporales; family Streptomycetaceae; genus Streptomyces; species Streptomyces sp. NPDC001222. The sequence goes on along the minus strand of NZ_JBIAXT010000006.1, from coordinate 138,725 downwards.
ACGACGCCCTCGCCCGTACCCCCGGCGTCGCCCAGGTGTCCACCCCCGTCGCCACCGACGACCGGACCCTGCTGGTCGCCACCGTCACTCCCACCACCGGCCCCCAGGACCAGGCCACCTCCGATCTGCTCCACCGGCTGCAGGACGACGTCCTCCCCGGCACGCTCGCCGACTCCGGCGCGGTGGGCCATGTCACCGGCACGACCGCGGCCCAACTCACCTTCCGGGACGTAGTGGTGGACCGGCTGCCGGTCATCATCGCGGTCGTGGTCACGGCGGCCTTCCTGCTGCTGCTCACCGTCTTCCGCAGCCCGGTCGTCGCGCTCAAGGCGGCCGTCCTCAACCTGCTGTCCATCGGCGCCGCCTACGGCGTCGTCGTAGCGGTCTTCCAATGGGGCTGGGGCGCCGCACTCCTCGGCGTCCCGGAGCCCGTGCCGGTCGAGTCCTACGTCCCGATGATGATGTTCGCGATCGTCTTCGGACTGTCCATGGACTACGAGGTCTTCCTGCTGTCCCGCATCCGGGAGGCCTGGCTGCACACCGGCGACAACCGACGCAGCGTCGCCGCCGGACTGGCCGGCACCGCCCGGGTCATCACCTGCGCCGCCCTCATCATGACGAGCGTCTTCCTCGCCTTCCTGCTCTCCACCAACGTGGTCATCAAGATGCTGGCCCTGGGCCTCGGCGTCAGCGTCGTCATCGACGCCACGCTGGTCCGGCTCGTCCTGGTGCCGTCCACCATGTATCTGCTCGGCCGGGCCAACTGGTGGCTTCCCCGGCGGCTCGACCGGATCCTGCCCCGCTTCGACCCCGAGGGCCCGTCACCCGCCCCCCTCCACGACCCGGTGGCAGACTCCCGGGACGCGGCCCCCACCGCCCCCGCGAAGGACCGGTGACGATGAGCCGCCCAGCGACCCCGACGACGGCGATGCGCTCGCTCCTACGACGCCACCGCACCGTCACCGCGCTCGCCCTCGCGCTGCTGCTCACCGCTGCGGGCGCCGAACTCACGGCCCGCACCCTGCTCCACGACCGCCTGGCCTCCGTGGCCGGAAGAGTCCTGGGCAAGGGCAGTGACATCCGTGTCGAGGGCGGACCGGCCCTGCTCGACCTCTGGGAGCGGCACTTGGACGCCGTGACCATACGCAGCGATCACGCACGGCTCGGCCGCATCCCCGATGTGGCCGTACTGGCGCGCCTCGACGACATCCGTCTGGCGGGTGGGCAGGCCGGCACCGTCGCCCGCACCCACGCCGAGGTCGCGGTGCCCGCGGCCTCGCTGCAGGCCCTGGCCGCCGCGTCCGGCACAAGGATCCCGGTCACCGGCGTCCGCCCCGACCCCGGGGCCGGCACCATCGCCCTCGATCTCGGCCAGGGCGGCCTGGCCCAGGTGACCCTGCGGCCCCGGCTGAAGGACGGACGCGTGACGCTCGCAGTCGACAGCGCGGAGGTCCTGGGCGGCCCCGCCCCCGTCGCGCTCGTCGACCGCGTCCGCGACACGCTGTCCGACCGCAGTGGCACCGACTATCCCCTGGGCCTCAAGGCCACGGCGCTCGACATCACCGCATCCGGTCTCGACGTGACCCTGGCCGGAGGGCACGCTCGACTGCCGGCACGGAACAACACCCTCTGAGCAGGCGGCCGGTGCCGCGGCGGCCGGCGGCCTACTCGGTCCGCTCCGCCGCCGCGGTGTCGTCGGCCGACGCGGCCTTCTCCTCGGCCTTGTCCGTGGCCTTCTCCGGGGCGCTGTAGAAGACCGAGGCCCCCTGCTTGCTGCGCTGCGCCTGGTTCTTGGCCACGAGGCCTTCGAGCGTCGTGCGGATCACGGTGATCTTGATGGCGCGCTCGGGATGGACCTGGCCGAGACCGCTGGCGATCTCGGCGGCGGAGCGGGGTTCGCTCTGCTCGGAGAGGTGACGGCGGACCAGTTCGACCAGCGTGGGCTCGGACGCCTTCGCCTCGGTGGGCTTCGCCTCGGTGGGCTTCGCCGCGGCCGGCTGGGCCGCGGCCTTCTTGGCAGGCTTCTTGTCGGCGGTCTTCCCGGCCGCGCCACGGCCACGCGCAGGGGCGGTCTTCTTCGGCTTCGCCTGCTTGTCCGTACCGGACTTGGCGGCGGGCTTCCTGCGGGCAGCGGGCACGGTGGCACGGTCCTCCGTGACCGCGGGCGCGACCTGAGGCGGTGTCAGACCGAGGGCCTGCTGCATGTTCACCAGCACCACGTGGTCGTGCTGCAGACCGGCCAGTTGCTGCTGCAGCGCGGTGATCTCCGCGCTGACGCGGTCCTGCTCCTTCACATTGCGTTCGAGGTCGTCGGTCACCTGCGCGGCGTACTGCGATGTCAGATCGGTGGCGGAGGTGGTGGTCTCGGACATGAGGTCGACCTTTCTCGGTTCTTGTGGTGCGGCGCGGAAAGCCACAGGCACATGTTCTGGGGCCGGCTTCCGTGTGACGGCGGCGATAACTACGCGAATACCCCAGCGTAGTGATGGTACGGATGAGTGGAGCTTCTTGCTCTGATGGAGTCATGTCTTTTCCTCGAGCTGAGCTTGAGGATTCAGGCTGTGTGCCGCCTCGCGGGTACATGTGTGCGAGCCGCCGAGAGCCGGAACGGTGTGCCGGCCCTTCCCCTTCGCCGACGTCCGCCCTCACTCCGACGAGGGCATCAGCGCGGCCAGCAGCACGGTTCGGTCGTCCGTGCCACTGATGACCGACGTGTGATGCAGAATCCGTTCACACCACGTGTGCAGGGTGTCGGAGGCCGTGAGGTCGGCGGAGGCGTCAACGGCTTGGGCGAAGAGGCCCGCGAGGCGGGTGATGCCCTGGTCGATGTCGGATTGACGTGACTCGACCATGCCGTCGCTGTAGAGCAGGAGCAGCGCCGGTTCGGGCACCTCGAGCACCGTGGGCTCGTAGGTGCCGGTGCCCAGTCCCAGCGGCAGGCCCGGGCTGGTGAGTGTGACGGGTGCGGCCTGTCCGTCCGGACCTCGGATCAGCGGGGGAGGGTGACCGGCCCCGACGAGGGTGCAGGTGTGGTGTCGTGCGTCCCACTCGGCGTAGATGCACGTGGCGAAGGAGGCACCGGGGATGTCAGAGGCAAGTGTGTCGAGCCGGCGCACCAACTCGGCGGGGGAGATGTCGATACCCGCCAGGGTGCGGGCGGCCGTGCGCAGTTGAATCATCGCCACGGCCGACTCCGGGCCGTGCCCCATGGCGTCGCCGACGACCAGTCCGATCCGGCCGCCCGGCCGCGGCAGCACGTCGAACCAGTCGCCGCCGATGACGGTGTCGTAGCCGGCGGGCGCATAGGCGTGACTGATGTGGCAGCCGTCGAACGAGAGGGCGGTGGCGGGCAGCAGGCTCTGCCGGATGGCCAGCGCGGTCCGGCGTTCGCGTTCGTAGCGGCGCGCGTTGTCCAGCGCCACACAGGCCCGCGCGGCGAGCGCCTCCACGGCCGCGGTGTCGCCCGGCAGGAAGCGGGCCCGGTCCGGGCCGCGGCCGCAGATCACGAAACCGACGGCGGCGCCCCGCAGATGCAGGGGCACGACCAGGAAGGAGGCCGTCCGGAGCAGACGGCCGATACGGGCGTCGTCGCCGCTCGACACGCGCAGCCGCTCGGAGGTGTGGGCGTCGACCGCGTCCAGCAGCTGCGGACGCCTGGTGGCCAGGGAACGCGCGTACGGCGTCTCACGCGGGAAGACGATCACCTCGCCGACCGGCAGTATGCCCTCCCATGTCGCGGAGGTCTCCGCTCCCACGCGCAGCGCCAGCCGACGGGCCTCGATGTGGGGCGGATCCCCGGCCGGGTACGCGTTCTCCTCGACGAGCCAGCGCTCCAGCAGATAGACCGACGCCGCGTCGCAGAAGCCGGGTGTCAGCGTCTGCACGATATGACGGCCGGTCAGATGGAGGTCCAGCTCCGACCCGATGACATTGGCTCCGGACGAGAAGGCCGGCCGACGGCCCGAGCGGGCGGCGGCCGGTGCTGCGTCGAGATGGCTGCGCGCTTGGTTCCGCAGGGTCGTGCCTTTCCGGGTGGGGCCGGTTGTGACCGCTTGGCAGCGGCATTGCCCCGCCGCGGTTCCGGCCGCAACTATATGATGGAACATCAAGATCGTTGTGCGAGGGGAGAGTTGCTGTGCCAGGTGATGAGTTCCTCCCCGAGGGTGTCGACGCCGGCAAGGCCAGCGTGGCCCGGATGTACGACGCCATGCTGGGCGGGGAGCACAACTTCGCGATCGACCGGGAGGCTCTCGCGGCCTTCACCGCCATCGACCCGCAGGTGCGCACCCTGGCGCGGGCCAATCGCGCCTTCCTCCAGAGAGCGGTGCGCTTTCTGATAGAGGCCGGGGTGCGGCAGTTCATAGACCTCGGCTCCGGCATCCCCACCCAGGGCAACGTCCATGAGGTGGCGCAGTCGGCCGCCCCGGGGGCGCGCGTGGTGTACGTGGACAACGACCCGGTCGCCGTGGCGCACAGTGCCTCCCTGCTCGGCGGCAACCCGGACGCGGCCATCGTCGACGCCGACATCCGCCGGCCGGCCGACGTCCTGTCCTCCCCGCAGGTGCAAAAGCTCATCGACTTCGACCAGCCCGTCGCCGTACTGATGGTCACCATCCTGCACTTCATCACGGCCGAGGAGGATCCGGCCGACATCGTCGCCGCCTTCCGGGACGCCCTTCCCGACGACGGCTGGCTGGCGCTCACACACGCCACCAACGAGGACCGCCCGGACACCGCCGCCGCCGTGGGGCAGCTGTACCGGTCCAGGGCCACCTCACCGGTCACCGCGCGTTCCCACGCCGAGATCCTCACCCTGTTCGACGGCTTCGACCTCGTCGAACCCGGCCTGGTCCATGTGCCCCTGTGGCGCCCCGGCCCGAGCGACACGATCCCGGACAACCCGTCGGAGTACTGGGTGTACGCGGGCGTCGGCCGCAAGCATCCGTGACCCGAGCCGGGCACCCGCTGGGTTCGGAGCGCCGAGCGGGCCGCGTGTGCGCCGGCCGGGCATGCGTCGGCAGGTCGGGGAGTGCGTCCTTGACTTCGAGCGCACTCCACGTCGTAGCGTCCACGGCATGGCCCCATCGGGCTCCGTGCCGCCGGGATGCCGGTGCGCGGCATTCACGACTCCGGCGAGTCGGAGGAGCGCGGTGCGGCAGGGAAGAGCACGATCGCAGGGAAAGGCTGGAGACGATCATGAAGCAGCGCAGGCTCCGGGACCTCGAGGTGTCCGCCATCGGTCTCGGCTGCATGGGGATGTCCGCCTTCTACGGCTCGGCCGACGAGGAAGAGGGCGTCAAGACCATCCAGCGCGCCCTCGAGCTGGGCATCGATTTCCTCGACACCGCGCAGATGTACGGCCCGCTCACCAATGAGTCGCTGGTCGGCCGTGCGATCAAGGGGCGCCGTGACGCCTATGTGATCGCTACGAAGTTCAATTACCGCATGGACAACGCCGTCCCGGGCGACATGAGCACGGTCGGGCCGCAGGACGGTTCCGCGGAGCACGTACGCAGCTCGGTCCACGGTTCGCTGAAGCGGCTCGGGACCGACTACATCGACCTCTACTACCAGCACCGGGTCGACCCCAAGGTGCCGATCGAGGAGACCGTGGGCGCGCTCGCGGAGCTGGTCGCGGAGGGCAAGGTGCGCCACATCGGCCTGAGCGAGGCCGCCGCGGAGACGATCCGCCGTGCGCACGCCGTCCACCCGATCACGGCCGTGCAGACCGAGTACTCGCTGTGGACGCGCGACCCCGAGGCCGAGGTGCTGCCCACCTGCCGTGAGCTGGGGATCGGGTTCGTCCCCTACTCGCCGCTGGGCCGTGGCTTCCTGGCCGGGCGGTTCGCCTCTCCCGAAGACCTCGACGAGGGCGACTTCCGGCGCACCGGCCCGCGCTTCACGGGAGAGAACCTCCAGGCGAACCTCAGGCTCGCCGAGAAGGTGAAGGAGATCGCGCAGGAGAAGGGCGTCACCCCGGCGCAGCTCGCGATCGCCTGGGTGCTGGCCCAGGGTGAGGACCTGGTCCCGATCCCGGGCACCAAGCGCCGCACCTACCTGGAGCAGAACGCGGCCGCGGCGGACGTCGAGCTGACGAAGGACGACCTCGCGCGCATCGACGCGGAACTCCCGAAGGTCGCGGGGGAGCGCTACGACGAGGCAGGCATGCGGACCGTGAACCGCTAGGCGGCCCCTGCCGGCTTCGAGCGGGGGTCCCCAGAGCTCTTCGACCAGGGGACCCCCGGTGTGGTGCCGGCCGGGCGACGCGCTCGCCGTCGAGGCTGGTGACTTCGAGGGTCCGCTCCCGCAGCGAGGTAGGGTCGGGACCCACTATGGTTGAAGTTGGACATCGCGATCCCGTCGAGATTGCCTACCGCAATCCCGACCGCCCCCGGCTGGGAATCGAGGTCCTGACGTTCGACGCTCTACGTCGCCGTCTGAAAAGGTCAGTGGCCCGCACCGCAAGTCGGCCGGACTTCCATCAACTGCTTCTCGTGCGGGGCGGTGAGGGAACCGCGATGGTCGATTTCGTTCCCCGGCACTGTGCGCCGCGCACCCTGCTGCATGTGCGGCCCGGGCAGGTGCAGCGGTTCCCGGCCGACCCGACGGGCCGTCCGGCCGAACTCGACGGTGTGCTGGTGCTCTTCACCGGGGCCTTCCCGCCACGCCTGCCCCTGGCCGCCCCTCTCCTCGACGGCTTCGGCCCGGCCGCCTGGACACTGTCGCCGGGCGACTACGCGGCCCTCGACCGGGCCTTGACCGAGATCGCGGCCGAGTACCACGCCATGGAGAGCGATCCGGAGGACACCGACGCCGACCTCACTGTTCAGCTGCTGCGCCAACTCCTCGGCGCGGTGCTGCTGCGCATGGCCCGACTGCCGCAATCGGGCGGCGCCGCCTCGGCGGCCCTGGGCGGCGAGGTCTTCCGTGCCTTCCGATACGAGCTGGAGCGCTCGTTCGCCGCCACCCGCTCCGTGCAGGAGTACGCCGTCCGGACCGGCTGCTCGGCGCGTACGCTGAGCCGGGCGTGCCAGGCCGCCACCGGCCGCACTGCCAAGCAGCTCATCGACGCCCGCGTCGCGTTGGAGGCGCAGCGCCTGCTGGTGCACACCGATCTGTCCGTCGCCGCGATCGGCCGGATGCTCGGATTCTCCGAGCCCACCAACTTCGGGAAGTTCCTCGCCCGCGAGACGGGTCACACCCCCGGCGGCTTCCGCACGGACGAGCGCTAGGGGTGTCGGACAATTCCCGCCGGGCGCGTGACTCGCCCGGCCGGGCGGCTGGGAGGTGCCCAGGCACGGCCCCTCGCCGCGTGGTCGGATCACCCGAGTACGTCCGGTACGCGGATGATCCTCCGCGTTGCGATGCTCCCCCGGCTACCGCTGGGAGGTGCCCCCCGCGCCGGACGCCGCGCGCTGATCCGGCGCGAATTGTCGGACACCCCAGGTGTACCGCGAAAGTCCCGCCTGCCTCGCGACGAGGTGGACCGCGAGGAAGGTGGCGCGGGCCGGCTTCTCGGCCGCGTCCGCGGTGTGACCACGGGTGCGTGGACCGGACCGCCAAGCCGGGGCGGGACCTGGCGGTGGCCCTCTTCAAGTGGGCGGTGTCGCCCCGCTAGTGCGTCGGACGGTGCGTGCCGGGCCGCGGTACGACCGCTCCCGGTTCGGCGCAGGCGCCCGCGGCACACGTGGTGAGCCAGGCGTCGAAGTCGGCGTCGTAGCGCGTGCCGATGTCGGCGGCGTAGACGGCATAGCCGCCCGGGTAGTCGCCGACGCGGAAGCGGGCGAGCATGCGCTCGATGTCCGCCGGGTGCTTCTCGACCATGTAGCGGACCGCGAGATAGCCCCAGGGATAGGTGCGCGTCACGTCACTGTTGGCGTAGGTGCTCTGGAACAGTGTGCTCAGTGTGTAGGTGTGTTTGCCGGCCTCGGCGACCGCCTCGGTGTCGGTGAGGCCCCGGTAGCCGTAGGAGACGTACTCGGCCAGCCCCTCGATCCACCAGATGTCCGGGACCGCCGTCTGCTGTGTGAAGTCGCCCTTCATGTCGTCGCGTGCGTCGAGATAGTGCGTGTACTCGTGATTGAGGTTCCAGATCCGGGCCGTGAAGCCGTCGTCGTACGCCTTCTGGTACATGATCGACAGCGGCTGGTTGTGGGGGTCGGCCGGATCCCCGACGAGGGTGATGCCGCCGTTGTCGGTGCTGACGCCGAAGATCGCCCCGGCGTAGGTCCGGTAGGCGGTCGGACCGGCGAACACCACGAGCTGGACGGTCGACTCGTACTGGCCGGGTATCGGTCCCGCGTCCTTGACGAGGTCGTGCACATACGGGTCCTGACCCAGCACGCTCGCACACGCCGCGTCGAGGTCGGCGGCTGTCAGCGACTGGGCCCGTATGGTGTGCGTGGCGTCGCAGGCGCGGGTGACCGGCAGCGCCGCACTGCTCAACCGGCCCGCGAGGTCGCAGACGTCGTAGTACGAGCAGTCGGCCTTGTCGTACGCGTCCAGCTGGGTCGCGACCGCCACCCACAACTGCGCCGTCGTGCCGGTGATCCGCGAGGAGTCCAACAGGTTCTTGGCGGGCGGCCGGACCAGGGCCGTGAGCGCGGGATGTTCGACATGGCGGGCGAGGCCCATCCCGGCGTTGGAGTCCAGATAGGCACGGTCGGTCCCCAGCAGGTCCAGGTGGTGCAGCGCGAAGGTGTGCAGGGTGCCGATGATGCGCGGGTCGGCCGCGACGGCGTCCACATAGGCGGGGTTCCAGTTTCCGCGCCACAGCGGGGTGTAGACGTCGTTCACGGCGGCCACCATGCTCGCGACGGCGTCATAGGATCCGTCGTATCCGCTGAGCAGGCGCCGATAGGCGGTGAGATAACGGCCCTGCAGATCGGCGCTGTCGGTGAGGATGACGACGTCGCCCAGGACGTCACCGTTGGCCGAGGTGACGTCCCACGCGTGCCGGCGGGCGAAGAAGGCGTCCAGCCCCCGGGCCGTGGCGTCGGTCAGCCGCTCGCTGTAAGGGCCGGTGTCCGACGGGTCGTTGAACTGCACGTAGTACCCGGCCCGCAGGAACAGGACCAACTGCCAGATGCCGGCCGAGTTGTCGCCGCCGTATCTGCGCGCCGTCGTCGTGAAGGCCTTGGCGACGGTGACCATCTGGGACTCTCCGAAGACCGGCCCCGCGTCGGAACCGGTGACGGCGAACAGGCTGTTGACGCACTCCACGGTCGACGCTCTGATGAACGCGACGAGCGCGGGGCCGGTCCTGCTGCCGAAGTCGGCCGGGGAACAGGTGGCCTTCGACGCGGCGACCGGGCCGGCCGCGGAGCCGGGCGCGTGCGGGGGCACGGCGGGCCGCAGCGGCGGCAGCTGGGCGGGAGCCGTCCGCCGGTCCTGCACGGCGTGCCCGGGGGCCGCCTGGGTGGAGCCGGTCGGAGCGGGCGGGGCTGAGTCGGCTACGGCGCCGGGGGCGCCGACGGCGGGAGACGGCGCGGAGTCGTGGACTGTGGTGGGGGTGTAGGTCCGGGCCGGTGACCCGGGCGTGGCGAGGGCAGGTGGCGCCAGCAGGCCGACGAGCGTGACCCCGGCGGCGAGCGCGCCGGCCACGCGTCCGGGCAGGGCGAAGTAGCGCATCCGGACTCCTTCATGGATCGATGCGCCTCGGAAGGGGTGATGAGGCGTGAGAGGCACCATCGCAGTGGCCCCGTGCGCCGACAATGGCGTGTGACATAGCACATTGCACTGTCGTGCCATAACACGCACGGCACACACGGCGGCCGCTGTCCCGGCCCGCCTCTACCGCCCCGCCACGCTCCAGGTCCGCGCGGCCCAGGCCCTCAGATGCGGCGACTGCGCGACGAGCTCACGGTAGGCGGCCGTGGCGGATGAGAACAGCGTCTCCGCCACCTCCCCGGACAGCGCGTCACGCCGCCAGACCAGCACATAGCGGCACCACAACGGTGTGCCGCTCAGGGGCCTCACCAGCACATCGGGGATGGAGCGGAGTGTCGCCTGCACCAGGGACACCCCCAGCCCGTCGGCGATCATGCTCAGCAACTGCTGCCGATCGCCCAGGAACTGATGTACCGTCACGGGCGAGAATCCGGCCGCTTCGCATGCCGCGTAGAAGACGCCCGGCCAGCCGGCCCCGTCGTCGGGGGTCACGAACCACGCGTCCTCGGCCAGGTCGGCGAGCGCGATCTGAGGACGGTGTCTGAGTCGATGGCGGGCCGGCAGGGCCACGAACGTCGGCTCGGTGACGATCCCACGATGCACCAGCGCGGCGGAGTGGCGCAGTTCGCTGCCGGGGTAGTCCGCGGCGACGGCGGCATCCACCTCGCCCCGCTCCAGGAGCTCGACGATCGCCGAGGAGGCGTACACGCTGCTCACTGTGAGCGACACCCCCGGCAGTCGGTCACGGACCCGGGCGACCATGCCGGGCAGGACGGGGGAGTTGGTCGCCGCCAGACGCACCACCGGGCGTGTGCTCGTGGTGCTCGCCGCCCGCCGGTGCCCGATCGCCTCCGCGCGGGCCAGGACATCCCGTGCCTCGGCCACGACCTCCAGGCCGTACGGGGTCAGCGTCGCACCGGACACTCCGCGCTCGAACAGAGGCCTGCCGAAGAAGCGCTCGATGCGCTGGAGCTGGGTGCTCAGAGCCGGCTGGGAGTACCCGAGGTCCGACGCGGCCCGGCCCACGCTCCCCGCGTCGGCGATCGCGCAGAGCACACGCAGATGCCGAAGCTCCAACTCCATCGGCCCGCTTCCCCCTCCTCGTCGTCCGGTCGGTCCGGCGGCCGGCGTCGCACCGGCGGTGGGGAAGCGTTCCATCGTGAACCGCCGGACACAAGGCGGGGATTCCGCCTACCTTCGGCGCCGTGGCCGGTCAGTGCGACGGGCCGGGGGAGGACGGCGGCTCTGCGTCCGCTTCCTCCGCTTCCTCCCGCGCCAGCCAGTGGGCGAGGGTGCGGGCGATGGGCTGGCCGGTCTCCAACTCCACGAAGCCGAACTGTCCCGACTGGTTGCACTCCAGGAACCACCAGATCCCGTCGGTGTCCTCCGCGAAGTCGAAGGCGCCGTAGGCCAGTTCGGCCTGGCGCAGATAGCTGTGCACGGCGGCGGCGATGCACGGCGGGACGTCGGCGGGCTCCCAGGGGCCGGTGGAGGGGGCGAACCGGACGTCCACGTCCTCGGCGTCGGGGACGGCCGGTTTGCGCGCCGCCAGCAGTTGGTCGCCGACGGCGGTGAGACGGATGTCGGCGCGCTTGGGGATCCGCCGCTGCAGCAGCGTGGGGCCGAAGGCCACGGCGGCGAAGTCGGCGTCCGGTGCGACACGGCTGGTGGGCACCGCCCGGGGAGGGTCCTGCGGGTGCGTTCCGGAGACGGGTTTGACCACCAGATCGGGGAAACGCTCGGCGAAGTCCCGAGCGGCCTGCGGAAACGTCGTGATCAGAGTGGCCGGTACGGGCAGTCCGCTGCGCTGGGCGAGATGGAGCTGCCAGGGCTTGCGACGGGCCCGGCGGGCCGCGTCGGGACGGTTCATCCAGCGTGCGCCGATGCCGTGCAGCATTCCGTACAGCGCCTGTGAGGCCTCCTCGGTCAGCCAGGCCGACGGTTCGGGGACCCGGGTGGCCGGAACCCCGGGCCGGCGCACCCAGATGGACCGCAGCCCGCTGGTGCTCACCAGGCGGCCGGCGGCGGAGAGATGGCCCTGGAAGGTGCCGTGCACGTACTCCCCCGAGAGCGCCACGGCGCCCGGAAGGTCCGCCGGGTCGAGCCGGACCACGGGCACACCCGCCGCGTGCAACTCGGCCACCACCATGTCCGCCGTCACATCCTGTTCAGAAGTGAGGATCAGCACGGTCATCGTCGGCGCTCCGCGTTCAGTCGTCGAAGTGGGTCTTCGAGCCCGCGGTGGAGGTCGTGGCTCCCCATTCCCGCAACACCGCGTAGTCATGGGCGGCTATGCGTCCGTTGGGGAGGACGTTCAACTGCAGGGCGGAGTCGTAGGTGTACGGAGTGCTGACCTCCGACTCCTCGGCCGGGCGAGCGTAGTGCAGCGCGAACGGTCGCATCGTCTCTCCTTGTTCCGTGCTTCCTCGGCAGGCGGATGGTGACGCTCCGATATGGCCGCCGGCTGCCGGGTCGCTGTGGCTCCACCCACTTATACGAATCGAACGGGTGAATGGTTGCGTCACGTTGTGTCACGGACCGGCGGCCGGCCCCGGAACGTTCGCCTCCCTCGGGCGAGGCTGTGGCCGCCGGCGAGGCGGACCGGCCTGGGGGCTCTGCGCGGGAACCGGCCGCCCCGCCTGGTCACCCGGCCCGCGAGGCGCCTCCGAGGGCGTCCGCGCGGCGGGGGGTCAGACGGCGAGGTAGAAGCGGATGGTGGTGCCGGGATCGCCGGTGTGGACACGGACGAGATCGGCGACGTGATTGACCAGCAGGAGCCCCCGGCCGCCCGGTCGGCTGGGCGCCTGGGGGCGGCGGCCGGCCAGTGGATCGATCAGCCGGCCCGCGTCGTGCACCTCGCACACGACCTGCCCGCCCTCCGCCCAGATCCGCAGCGTTCCGCCGCCGGCACCGTGCAGGACGCTGTTGGTGGTCAACTCCGCCACCGCGAGCGCCAGATCCTCCAGTTGCGGAACGGACAGGCCCATGCGCGCGCCGTGCCGGACGGCGAACTCACGCGCCCGGGACAGCTGCCCGCTGCTGTCGAAAACGAACTCCGCGGCGCCCGGCGGCGGTACCGCCAGAGGCTCGTTGTAGCGGGCGGCGACCGCCTCGGGGCTGTAGGCGGGGGACGGTGTCTCCCCGTACTCGTCGATCACCACCGGATGGGTGGCCCATGCGTCGTCGAGCACACCGCTGTCGAGCCCGGCGGCGTCGTACGGACACAGGATGGTCACCTCGCGCCCGGTGAACGCCGCGTTGATGAGCGCCTCATGCTGCACGCACGCCGGGTACTCCACCGTGGTGCGGCCGGGCCAGATGGGTTCACCGATGATCCGTACCCGTCCGTCGCCGTGGGCGTCGGCGAACCTGCGCAGTACCCCCGGGATGATCCATCCCGGATTGCGGCCCGCCTGGGTCATGTCCACGAAGCACACCTCGTCGGCATGCGCGCCCAGGCCGTCCCGGATCAGTGCGAGGCGGTCCGGCGGAGCGGCCACGGCGACCGGCTCGCCCGCGGCGAGTCCCGCGAGAAGGAAGGGGACCGTCCCGGCGACGTACTGCTGCGGGCCGCGATAGAACAGGGCCGGGTGGAGGAACGCCTCCCGTGTGGTGACCGCGTCGGTCACGGTGCCACCTCGATCCCGCCCGTTCCGGGCCAGAAGATGTCGAGTACGCGCGTCAACTGCGGCGGCGGCCGGTGGACCACGAGGTGCCGTCCCTCGGGCAGCGACCGCGCGGCCGTCACCAGGTCCGTGACCCCCGCCACGTCGATGAACGCCAGTTCCGACAGCTCCATATGGAGCGGTGTGCCCTCCTGCCGCATCAGCAGGCCGAGCGCCTCCCGCCAGCCGCTTCGTGTGTCGAGGGTGACTTCCCCGACGACCCGTACACCGGGACGTGCCGGCAGGGGGTGGGCCTCCAGTCGGGCCCCGTCGCGCGGCGGGGCGGCCGGGAGTTCCCCGAGTGAGACGTCCACGCTCCACCTTCCTTCGCCCTCGTGCCGGTCCACGCACGAGCACCATAGCCCTGACGGCCCGTCGGCGACGCCTTCGACGGCGCTCGGCGCTGCCTGCCGTCAGGGCCGAGCGGACGCCGGACGCTGCCTGCCGTCCGGGTCGATCGGACGCCGTACGGGGGCTCTGCGGGCAGCGGAAGGGTCCCCGTCCGATGCACGGGGACCCTGGTGCGGGCGTCTCATGTGTCAGCGCTTGAAGACGTCCTTGGTCTTCTCCTTCGCCTGGCGAGCGGCGCCCTTGGCCTTCTCGGCCCGGCCCTCGGCCGTCAGCCTCTCGTTCCCGACGGCGCGGCCGACGGTCTCCTTGGCCTTGCCCTTGGCCTGTTCCATCTTTCCCTTGGCCTTCTGCTCTCCAGCCACCTTTGCTCACTCCACGTCACGTCGACTACGGGGGCAATACATCGAGTGGCCTCGGGTCCGGTATTCAAACCTGGACATCCACCCCGGACGATTTCTATGACAACCGTCATGGAGGTGTGCTATGACAGCGGTCATGACCAGTGTGGTGCGGGGCCTGCGGGTACAGGGGGAGCACAGTGACTGAGGGCCTGTCCCGGATGATGTGGGAGCTGGCGGAGCCGGTGCACGACCTCGTGTACTTCACGCCGGAGGCACGGCAAGCGGCCGACGAGCTCGGTATGCGCGGCTTCTGGATGGGGTATGTCGCCCTGCGCGCCGCGCCGCTCGGACCGGTCCCGCCCGCGGTGGTGACCAGCGCCTTCTATGTGTTCCACCCCAGCCGGGTGACACGGGCACTGCCGGACGCGTGGCGGTACGCGACAGTGACGGACATCCTCGCCGCGCGCCGGCGAGGGGTCGGTCTTGCCATGGGGCGCCTCTTCGGGCAGGACGCCCTGCGCAGTGCCGGGATGGCCGAGGCGGCGGACCTGGCCTGGGCCGCGGCCGAGGCGGCCGACACCGCGGGGCGCGTGCTCGGCGCCGCCAACCAGGCCCTCGACCGCCCGGCCGAGCCCCATGCGCGGCTGTGGCAGGCCGTGACCACGCTCCGTGAGCACCGTGGTGACGGGCATGTCGCGGTGCTGGTGAGCCGAGGCGTCGGCCCGGTCGAGGCGCTGGTGCTCAAGGCCGCGGCGGGGGAGTCGGACGGCGCGTTGCTGCGCGAGGGCCGGAAGTGGGACGCCGGGGCCTGGCACGCCGCCGAGGCCGCGCTGCGGGACCGGGGATGGGTCGAGGACGGCGGGCGGCTGACCGGCCGGGGGGTGGCCGAGCACCGCGCGATCGAGGACGCGACCGACGCGGCCGCCGAGGGGCCGTGGCGCGCTCTGGGCCATGACGCCACGATGCGGCTGGCGGAGCTGCTGGCTCCATGGGCCCGGACGGTGGTGGCGGCCGGAGTCATCCCCTCGGGCAACCCGGTGGGGCTCACCGGCACACTGCACGGTGACTCCGGCGGCGGCCGCTCCGCGACCTGACACACACGGCTCCCGTGCGCGAGCCCGCCCGGGGGCGACGCACACACGGGCGGGCGAAGGTGACCGGCCGCGTCACCTTGGCCGCGGCCGGCCGGGGACGGTCATCCGCGCCGCCACCCGTGACAGCCGAGGGCGTGCTCGACGGCCGCCGCCATCGCCTGCTCCCCCTGGGCGTTGGGGTGCAAGGGTGCGGCGGGCGTGTCCGGGGTGAGGGTCTCGATCCAGCGCTGCCCGGTCGGCCGACACAGGTCGTGCCCGATGGTCGGCGTGTACGTGTCGACGTACCGTGCGCCGTGCCGGTACGCCTCCCTGGCCAGCATCGCGTCGAGCTCCTTCTCCTTGTCCCGGAGATAGGGGAAGTCCCCCGCGGCGAACGGGACCGAGGTGCTCGTACAGCCCACCCCGTTGTCCGGGAACAGGTCCGGGTAGCCCACCACCAGGATCCGGGCGTGCGGCGACCGCTGCCGGATGCCGTGGAGCACACGGGCTATCTTCGGCGCCGTCTGTTCGACCGTCTCAGTGAGCCGGTCGACGCCGCCGCTGGTGAAGTAGGCACGGCACGGGGCACCGGCCGGATCGGAGGAGGTGAGGCGGGCACACGTACCGAGCACGGTGGTGAAGCCGACGTCGTTGCCGCCGATGCTGACGGTCACCAGGCCCGTCCTGCGGCTGAGTGCGGCGAACTGGGCCGGGGCCGTGCCCTGAGGGGCCGTCATCTCGACGGTGGTGGCCCCGGAGCAGGTCACGTCCGTGAGCCGTGCCCGCTCGTGAGCAGCCACCAGGGAGGGGTAGTTGTGGTCGGACCGCTTGCAGTTGGCGTCCACCTGGCCGGGGACCGCCGGTGCCGACGCGTAGGAGTCGCCGAGGGCGACATAGTCGCCGCCCCGCGCGCCCACGGGGGACGCGCTCGCCGGAGCGGCACCCGTGCCCGCCAGGGCGGCGGCGCCGCTGATCACTGCCGCACTGAACGCCAACGCGCGTCTCGCACCGAGACTCCGTGCCTTCTTCGCCACGGCCGGTCCTTTCATGGATGGGCAGGCCCTCCGGCCGGGCGGCCGGAGCGGACGCGAGGCCAACTCGTCCGGCCCGCGCGGTTTCTGAGGATCACAAAGAACACCGGCCCGCGGTACCTGTTGTGCCGTAACGAATCGACGGGCCCGCCCGGCCGCCGCCCCGCTCCCGCCCGGCCCCTCGATCGCGGTGGATAATGCGGATCACCCGGACCCTGCGCGCGGTCCCTCGTCCCACCGTCCGCTGGAGATCGCATGAGTGACAGGATCACCCTGTCGACGTGGCCCACCCCGCTGGAGCCGATGCCCCGCCTCGCGACGGCGCTCGGCCTCGGCGAGGACGATCTGTGGGTCAAGAGGGACGATCTCATCGGCCTCGGGGGCGGCGGCAACAAGGTCCGCAAACTGGAGTGGACCGTCGGAGCCGCCCTGGCGGAAGGCGCGGACACCCTCGTCACCACCGGGGCCGCGCAGAGCAACCACGCCCGTCTCACCGCGGCCGCCGGAGCCCGAGTGGGACTCGACGTCGTCCTGGTCTTCCCCGGTACGGAGGCCGACAGGGCGAACGGCTCCGGCAACCTGGTCCTGGACAGCCTCTTCGGGGCGCGGATCCACTGGGCCGGGGACGGCGCTCCCAGCGCCCTGGGTGATGCCGCCGAGGACGTCTGCGCGCAGCTGCGCGAGAGCGGCGCCCATCCCTGCCTCATCCCCTTCGGCGGTTCGAGCCCCCTGGGAGCACGGGGATACGTGGACGGCGGGGAGGAACTGCTCGCCCAGCTGCCCGCCGTACGGCATGTCGTGGTCGCGCTCGGTTCCGGCGGCACCATGGCCGGGCTGATCGGCGCGCTCGGCGAGGAACGGGTCCTCGGCGTGCACTGTGGCGCGGTGGCCGACCCCGCCGAGACGGTCGCCGGCCTCACGACCGCCCTCACCCGGCGCGACGTCGCACCCGGATCCCTGCGCATCCGTACCGACCAGGTGGGCGCCGGATACGGGACACTGCACGAACCCGTTCTGGAGGCGATGCGGACAGCTGCGACCACCGAGGGCATCGTCCTGGACCCGGTCTACAGCGGTCGTGCCCTGGCCGGTCTGATCAGCGCCGTCCGGGACGGCGACATCCGCCGCGGGGAACGCACCGTGCTGCTCCACACCGGTGGGCTGCCCGGCGTGTTCGGCCATGCGGAGACCGTACGGCGCACCGTCACCGCCCTGCGCTCCCACCCGGCCGGCTGAGACCGACAGCCGGCCGCGTCCGTGGCGCCGTACCGGTGCGCCACGGCGAGTGAATGGGGGACGGCCGCGCGGCTGCCCCGGCCCGCGTGACCAGCCGCGCACCGGGTACGTTGCCCAGGACATGGACGACTACGACCCCCTCGGCCTCGACGACCTCGAGTCCGCTCCTGTAGAGCGGACGATGGAGCGCCTGGCACTGATGAGCCGCGAGGAAGCGGACGATCTGCTACGACTGCTCGCGACGGTCGCCGAGCAGGGCGGCCCGCTGTCCGCGGAGGCGGAACGGCTGGCCCGGGAGATCGCGTCCCGCATCCCCTCGGAGAACTGACCGCCGCGGCCCGCCGCGCTCGGGTGCCCGGCGCGCGCGAGCGCCGGCCGTCACGGCATCGCCGGCGTGCGCAGGGCCAGAACCGCGACGTCGTCGTCGTTGTCGGCCGGACGCGTGCGTTCGAGCAACTCGTCGGCGAACGAGTCCAGCGAGCGGCGGGCCAGCGCGGCGGCGTGCCGGCGCAGCCGGTCGAGTCCCTCGTCGAGGGAGTGGCCCCGCGATTCGATGAGACCGTCGGTGTACAGCAGCAGCGTCGACTCGGGCGGCAGCACCACGGTCGCGTCGCCGCGTCGCCGCCGGGGCCTGATGCCGAGGAGAGGGCCGTGCCCCTCGGTGAGGTACTCGGTCAGGCCCTCACGCGTCACCAGCAGGGGCGGGGGATGACCGGCGTTGGTCCACAGCAGGGTCCAGCGTCCGTCGCTGCCGACCGCCGTCCGGGCGAAGACAGTGGTGGCCATGGAGACATCGGTGAGGCGGGTCATCGCCTCGTCGAGCCACTCCACTATGCGGCTCGGCGGTTCCTTCTGGGACCAGGCGTGGCCACGCAGCATGTTGCGCACCTGCGCCATACCGGCCGCCGCGTCCAGGTCGTGCCCGGCGACGTCCCCGATGGCGAGCGCCGTGTCACCGTCGGCGAGCGCGAAGACGTCGTACCAGTCCCCGCCGACCTGTGAGGCGTCGGGAGCGGGCAGATACCGCGCGGTCATCTCCAGCCCGGGCAGCCGCGGCAGCTGGGGCAGCAGATGGCGCTGCATGGTCTCGGCGACTTTGCGTTGCCGCTGGTAGAGGCGGGCGTTGTCCAGGGCCAGCCCGGTCCGGCGGGTGATGTCCTCCAGCAGTGCGAGGTCGGCGGAGGTGAACGCCTCGGGCCGCTCCGAACGCCCCAGGGTCAGGGCGCCGAGTACCTCACGCAGACCGCGGATCGGGGCGATGGCCGCGGAGTGCATACCGGTCGCCTCGAACAGCCGGCGCTGTGCGACCGCGATCCCCGAGTCCGGCGTGCGCCGGTAGGTCTCGGGGCCCGTGAGGGTCGACGCGACGCCGCGCAGGGCGCGAGACAGCGGCATCGGGGAGTCCTCCGGCACGGGCGGCATCGGCCCCTGCAGATCGTCCCGGTGCACCAGAACACCGTTCTCGCGGTGGACCACCGCCGTGCGCCACACCTCGTCGCGTTCGGTGATCTGGTCGATGACGGCCCAGTCCGCCAGCCGGGGCACCACCAGGGCCACCAGCCGCCTCAGCGCCTCGTCCACGTCGAGCGTCGAGGTCAACTGGGTGGTCGTCTCGGCCAGCAGAGCCAGCCGTTCCAGCTCGGAGAGCGGCGCCGCGATCGGCTCCGTACGGGCGCGGGGGGTGTCGGTGGACGGGTGGAAGAGCACCAGCGTGGCGCCCTGCGGCTCACCGATGTCGTACGGGGTGACCAGCCAGGACACCGGCAGCAGAAAGCCGTCCCCGCGGACGAGCCAGACGGCCTCGGCCTGTGCCGTCTGCCGGCCCAGGAACGCCTGTCTCATCTCACACTGCGCGCTGGGCACCAGTTCCCCATGGCGGTTGCGGTGCAGCAGGTCGTGGGCGTCCTGCCCGAGGAGTTCCCCGGGCGATCGCAGGAGCAGGAGTTCGGCACGGGAGTTGACGGCGACGATGTGCCCCTGCTCGTCGACGACGTACGCGCCGGTGCCGAGGGCGTCGAGCGCCGGTTTCAGAGACTCCTGACCGGTTCGCCGAGAGAGCTCGTCGACGGTGTCGATGCCGTTGAGGTTCATCATGCTCGGCCTCCTCCCCTCCGCGTCGAGGCCGACCGTGCCCGCCCTGCCCGAGCAGGGACCGAAGGCGACCGTATCTGGTGCCGATATTCTCACGGTTTCCGAGCGGAACGCGCACTCCGTTCCGGACTCGGTGAACAGGCCACCACCGGGCCGCACGTTCGGACCGGCCCGTGGAACAGGAGACCAGCGAGCGGCGTTACCGTGACGGCGGTCCAGGAACGATCAAGGCGGTGGGCATGCACGGCGAGTACAAGGTACCCGGGGGCAAGCTGGTGGTGGTCGATCTCGACGACCACGACGGCGTCCTGCGCAATGTCCGCGTCGCGGGAGACTTCTTCCTCGAACCCGATGAGGCCCTGCTCGCCATCGACCGGGCTCTCGAAGGCGCCCCGGTCACCACGGAGGCCCCCGAACTCGCCGAGCGCGTCCGCGCGGGCCTGCCCGAGGGCACCGTCATGTACGGCCTGACTCCCGAAGGCGTCGCGACAGCCGTCCGCCGCGCGCTCGCCCAGGCCACCGACTGGACCGACCACGACTGGCAGCTCATCCACGAGGAGCCCCAGTCGCCCGCCCTGCACATGGCCCTGGACGAGGTCCTCACGGCGGAGGTCGCCGCCGGGCGCAGGCCGGCGACCCTGCGGGTGTGGGAGTGGGGCGGCCCGGCCGTCGTCATCGGCAGCTTCCAGTCGCTGGGCAACGAGGTGGACGCGGAGGCCGTGCGCCGGCACGGGATGACCGTCGTACGGCGCATCTCGGGGGGAGGCGCCATGTTCGTGGAGCCCGGCAACACCATCACCTACTCCCTGTCCGTGCCGGCCTCCCTCGTGTCCGGGCTGTCCTTCGCCGACTCCTACGCCTACCTCGACGACTGGGTGCTGGGTGCCCTGGACGACATGGGCATCAAGGCCTGGTACCAGCCCCTCAACGACATCGCCACCGACGCCGGCAAGATCGCCGGTGCGGCGCAGAAGCGCATGGTCGGCCCCGAAGGCGGTCCGGGCGCGGTCCTGCACCACGTGACCATGTCCTACGACATCGACGCCGACAAGATGGTCCAGGTGCTGCGCATCGGCCGG
Source organism: Streptomyces sp. NPDC001222 (assembly GCF_042896945.1). Lineage (NCBI taxonomy): Bacteria > Bacillati > Actinomycetota > Actinomycetes > Kitasatosporales > Streptomycetaceae > Streptomyces > Streptomyces sp. NPDC001222. Next base: position 118,189 of record NZ_JBIAXT010000006.1, on the reverse strand, counting down.
GAGAAGGTGTCCGACAAGGGCACCCGCAGCGCCAAGAAGCGCGTCGACCCGCTGCGGCGGCAGACCGGGCTGTCCCGGGAGGCCGTCATCGACCGCATGATCCAGTCGTTCCGCACCCGCTACGGCCTCAGCGAGGGCCACATCACCCCGCAGGAGCTGGAGCAGGCCGAGGAACTGGCCGCCACGAAGTTCTCCGCCCCGGAGTGGACCGCGCGCGTGCCGTAGCCGTGCACGGTCGGTGCGTGCGGCCGGCCGGCGTCAGTCCCACAGCGGATACGTGACCACGCGATGGAACCCGTCGGGCCTCCCGGCGGTGTAGACGAGGCTCAGCTGTGTGTAGTGCCGCAGCTGCGGATCCTTCTTCCAGGGCTCCGGCCGGTCGAGCCGTACGACGACCGGGTACGAGTGGAACGTGCCCGCCGCGCAGTACGGGTTGCAGTCGTTGACCACGTTGATACCGCTGGCCGTGGCCGAGCCCGGGTCCCAGTGCGACCAGTGCAGCGAGGACAGGCGGCTGTTGCCGTCACCGCAGGCGAGCATGAAATCGGCGGGCCGCACCTGCGCGTGCCAGAGACAGTCGACGATCACCGGATGAGCCGTCTGCCGTTCGGGGCCGTGTCCGGCCGGTGGGGCGGCGGAGGCCGTGCCCATGGCTGCTGCGAGCAGAGCGACGGCACCCGATGCGACCGCCGTCCTCACCCTGTGGATCCGCATGTTCGCTCCCGGCCGTCCGTGGGCATCTGTGTACCGACGCTACGACCGTGACCGGGGAACGCACCACTTGTACGCGCCGCACATCGTCACCAGAGCTTGTCGATCTCTCCCGGATACAGCTCGATGCGGCTGTCGGTGAACGCTGTCCGGTCCTGTCGGGCCCTGGCCGAGAAGAAGCCGCCCAGGGTGACCTTGTCGAAGCCGGGCAGGTCACTGGGAAACGGGTCCTGCGGTGTGCCGCCGACCAGCACCGTGCCGAAGAGCACCTGCCAGCCCGCGCGCTCGTAGAACGTCCGGAGCGGGCTGTCGCAGGTGAACAGCCCGAGGTCCAGCCGCCGGTCGATCATCGTCTCCCGCGCCGCGGCGACCAGCTGCCGGCCGTGTCCGAGGCCGCGGCTGTCCTGCCGTGTCACCACCGTGCTCAGTCCGCCCGCGGCGTAGCGCGCGCCCGCGTGGGAGATCTCCTTCGACAGGATGTCCAGAGCGGCGAGCACCGTCCCCTGGTCCACGAGCAGCATCGACCAGGGACGCAGCAGGGGATCGTGGGTCGGGGCACCGTCCGGGCCGACCGTGCCCTCCGCGGAGGGCCAGGCCTGCTCCTGGAGGTCGCGCACCTGTGTGCGCAGTTCGACCGGGGTGGCTTCTTCGGGAAACGACAGGATCTGCACCCGCTGATTGTGCTCGCCTGGCGCGTCGGCGCAAGCGCTTTTCGCGGCAGCGGAGCCGCGGACGTCGTCGGGGACGTACGGCCGGAGCCGTCGGTCGGCGGTGGCCGTTCCCCGGCGGCGCGTACGGCGTCTTTTTCCATCGAATTGGTTGAGAAGGACTCTGACGACGGATTTCTGATGTTCGGTCACACCATGTGGGAGCGCTGCAACAGTGTGTTCGGCGGAAAACGGAATGCCCTGCGGCACCGAGGGTCACGACCCCCGGATCCTGCGTTATGCCCCTCAGGGCCTACCAGTTGTCAAATCGCCCGGCTGAATTCACTCGTTCGGACCAGACGCCTATACTTGTCAAACATTCACCTATTGGAGCCGCATGTCACCGAAGCGCGCGGGACGGACCGTGGGAGTGGTGTCGTGGGGAGCCCGGCACGTTTCCTTGTCGCGTTCGGGTCAGGACTTTCTTGGTGGGAGCCAGCGCTCTGACGTGCGGAGATATGGCCGTTGCGCAGAAGGGAGAGCCGCCATCCGAGTGCATGTCACCGTGTTTCCGGGCGGGGCGAGCCCAGGAATACCGGCTCGTTGAGCGATAGTGTCGAGTTGTCGAGATCGATTCCGAGTGGCCTCCCGATCGCGACAGACTGACACTGAAGCGCACGGTTTCAAGCCGGGCGTCAGGACATGGGCCTGACCGTCGTAAGGCGATGGTTAGCGATATATCCGCAAGGAGTTAGCATGGGAGAGAAGTCTGCCGAGGTGTTGATACCCGGCCCGGACGAACCTCCGAACGCCAGGCGAAGCAGCGCAGGCCCGTCGACCATGGAAACCGAGAGGAAATTCGCCGAAGTACTGGCTGATGTCGTGTGCGTCGAACGCGTTTCGGCCGACAGCCACTTCTTCGAGGACCTCGGTGCCAACTCGATGGTGATGGCGCAATTCTGCGCGCGCGTCAGGAAGCGGGCGGATCTGCCCTCGGTGTCCATGAAGGACATCTATCGCAACCCCACGATCCGCAACCTGACAGCGGCTGTCGCGGACGCCATCCCCACTCCCGTGGACGGACACACCCTGACGGCACGGCCGGTGCAACCGGCGGTGACGGCTGCGGAGACTCCGGTGACGCGGGCGAGCACGGCGTCCTATGTCCTGTGCGGCACGCTCCAGTTGCTGTTCTTCCTGGCGTACTCCTTCGCCACCGGACTGGCCGCCGCGCGAGGCTACGACTGGGTGTCCGACGGAACGGGTATCACCGACATCTATCTCCGGTCCCTCATGTTCGGCGGGAGCGGATTCCTTGTCGTGTGCTTCTTCCCGATCCTGGCCAAGTGGACTCTCGTGGGCCGCTGGAAGGCGGGTGAGTTCCCGGTCTGGGGCCTGACCTATGTGCGGTTCTGGATCGTGAAGGCGCTGCTCCATGCCAATCCGATGATTTTCCTCGCCGGCAACCCGCTGTATGTGCTGTACCTGCGGGCTCTCGGCGCCCGGATCGGCAAGGGCGTCACGATCCTCTCCCGCTCCGTGCCGGTCTGCACCGACCTGCTCACGGTCGGCGAGGGCACCGTCATCCGCAAGGACGCGTTCTTCATGTGCTACCGAGCGCATGCCGGGCGTATCCAGACCGGGCGGGTCACCCTCGGCCGCGATGTGCTCGTCGGCGAGAAGACCGTGCTCGACATCGACACCTCGATGGGTGACAGGGCCCAGCTCGGTCACGCGTCCGCTCTGTACCGGGGCCAGTCCGTCCCGGACGGCGAGCGCCGGTACGGATCTCCGGCGCAACCCACGGAGATGGACTTCGTACGGGTCGAGCCGGCCAAGTGCGGCACGCTGCGCCGGGCCTGGTTCGGAATCGCCACCCTGCTGCAGCTCTTCCTGCTGTACGTCCCGCTGCTCGTCGGCGGTATGTACATGGTGTTCAGCTGGGTGCCCGCGCTCGAGGACCGCCTGAGCCCGAACGACGTCGACTCCTTCCCGGAACTCCTGACCGACTCGCTGTTGATCTCCTGCGTTGCGTTCTTCGGTCTCGTCGTCGGCGGCTTCATCGCGGTCTGCACCCTTCCCCGTCTGCTGAACCTGGCCATCAAGCCCGACAAGGTCTATCCGCTCTGCGGTTTCCGGTACGCGGCGCAACGGGGCATCGCCCTCATGACGAACATCAGGTTCTTCACCTGGCTCTTCGGTGACAGCTCGTACATCGTGCACTACCTGAGGGCTCTCGGTTACGACCTGACGCAGGTGGAGCAGACCGGCTCCAACTTCGGCACCGAAGTGGTGCACGAGACCCCGTATCTGGTCTCCGTCGGCAGGGGCACGATGGTGGCCGACGGCCTGTCCATCATCAACGCGGATTTCTCGAGTACGTCCTTCCGGGTGTCCCGGGCGACGATCGGAGCGCACAACTTCATCGGCAACAACATCGCCTATCCCGCGGGAGCCAGGACGGGTGAGAACTGCCTGCTGGCCACCAAGGTGAAGATTCCCCTCGACGGCGAGGTACGCGAGGACGTCGGGCTGCTCGGCTCGCCGAGCTTCGAGATTCCCCGCACGGTCGAGCGCGACTCCCGGTTCGACCACCTCAGGACGGGCAACGAACTACGCAGTCACCTCACCCGGAAGAATCGTTACAACCTGCGCTCCATGGCCTTCTTCCTCTGTGTCCGGTGGCTGCACGCCTTCGTCCTGACAGCGGTCGGTCTCGCCACCCTCAATCTGTACGGAGCGCTCGGGTACATCGTCATCGCCTGCTATCTGACGTTCAGCCTCGCGTTCACCGCGGTGTACTTCGCCCTGGTGGAGCGCTCCATCGCACGGTTCCGTCCGCTGAGCCCTCAGCTGTGCTCCATCTACGACCCGTACTTCTGGTGGCACGAGCGTCTGTGGAAGGTCCCGGACCGCCATGTGATGGTCTTCAACGGCACCCCGTTCAAGAACCTGATCTGGCGAATGATGGGCGTGCGCATCGGCCGCAGGGTCTTCGACGACGGCTTGTATGTGACGGAGCGGACGCTCACCACCATCGGGGACGACTGCACCCTCAACATCGGCAGCAAGATCCAGTGCCACTCCCAGGAGGACGGCACCTTCAAGTCCGACCGCACCACGCTCGGTGCCGGCTGCACGCTCGGTGTCGCCGCACATGTCCACTACGGCGTGATCGTGGGCGACCACGCCGAGCTGGCACCCGACTCCTTCCTGATGAAGGGCGAGGAAGTCCCTCCGTACGCACGGTGGGGCGGCAACCCGGCGGCGGAGAACCCGGACGCTCCCGGCCGACCCTTCGGAGTCGGTCTGGCCGCGACGACAACGACGTCCACGGCACCCGGTGCCGCGCCGACGGTGAGTTGAGGAAGGCCTGCGATGGAAGCGCACCTGAACGCGGACCGGCAGTTCTGGAGCCGCGTGCTGACCGCCGGCGGGAGCACCGCGATCCCCCGGTGGGCGCCGGAGCCGGTCGTCGGTGTCGCCGTGCACGAGGCGGTGGTGCCGGACGAGACGGCCGAGGCGGTGCGCGCGGTGGCGGCCGAGCTGGAGGCGCCGCTCGGCGCGGTGCTGCTGGCCGCCCACGCCAAGGTGCTGGCCGCCCTGTCGGGCGAGCAGGACGTGGTCACGGGATATGTCGCCGGGCCGGGCGAAGACCCGCTGCCCTGTCGGCTGACCGTCGCGCCCCCCACCTGGCGTGACCTGGTCGCGAGCACCCGTCGCGAGGCGGCGGAACTGCTCGCGCACCGGGCGTTCCCGGTGCGGGAACTGCGCCGGGAGCTCCGGGTGGACGGGCCGTCGTACGAGATCGTTCTCGACCCCGAGGGGACCGGGAGCGCACTCGCCGACGACACGGTGCTGGCGGTGGAGTGGGACGACCGGGGCGAACGGACGCTGCTGCGGCTGCGCCATCGCACCGAGGCACTGGATGCCGACTGCGCGGCCCGGATCGGCGGCTACCACCTCACGGCGCTGAGGCTGCTGGCCGCCGACCCGGATGCCGAGCACGCACGACAGAGCCTGCTGTCGGCGGAGGAAGCGGAGCAGCAGCTCGAAGGGCTGGCCGGACCCGCGCGGACGCTGCCCCAGCACCGGGTGCACGAGCTGTTCGAGCAGCAGGCGCGGGCCCACCCCGAGACCGTGGCCGCCGTGCACGGCGACCGCACCTGGACCTACGGGGAGCTCAACGCCCGAGCGAACCGGCTGGCCCGGGCGCTGCTGGCCCGGGGGCTCGCCCGCGAGGACGTCGTCGGCGTGGTCACCGAGCGCAACCTCGACTGGCTGGCCGCCGTGCTGGCGGTGTTCAAGGCCGGGGGCGTGTATCTGCCCATCGAGCCGCACTTCCCGGCCGGCCGTATCGAGGCGACACTCTCACGCGCCGGCTGCCGGCTGGTGCTGACCGAGTCCGGCAGTACACACACCCTCGACAAGGCCCTGGCGCTGCTGCCCGACATCGAGAGGCTGACCGTCGAGACGGCGTACCAGGAACAGCAGGGCGACACCGATGTCTCGGTCAAGGTCACCCCCGACCAGCTCGCCTACATCTACTTCACCTCCGGCTCCACCGGCGAGCCGAAGGGCGCCATGTGCGAGCACGCGGGCATGCTCAACCATATCTTCGCCAAGATCGACGACCTGGGTGTCGGCGAGGGGTCCGTGGTGGCGCAGACGGCCCCGCAGTGCTTCGACATCTCGCTGTGGCAGCTGCTCGCCGCGCTGCTGGTCGGCGGGCGCACCCTGCTGGTCCGGCAGGACGTGATCGTGGACGTCGAGCAGTTCGTCGACACACTGGCCCGCGGCCGCGTCGGTGTCGTCCAGGTCGTGCCCTCCTACCTGGAGGTGGTGGTCTCCTATCTGGAGCAGCACCCCCACGAACTGCCGGACCTGAGGTGTGTGTCCGTGACCGGTGAGGCGCTCAAGCGGGAGCTGGTCCAGCGCTGGTTCACCATCCAGCCGGGGATCAAGCTGGTCAACGCCTACGGGCTCACCGAGACCTCCGACGACACCAACCACGAGGTCATGGACCGGGTACCGGACCGGGTCCTGCTGGGGCGCGCCGTCAACAACGTACGGGTCCATGTCGTCGACGAGCACCTGTCCCTGGTGCCGCTGGGCGCCCCGGGCCTGATCGCGTTCTCCGGGGTCTGCGTGGGCCGCGGGTACGTCAACGACCCCGAGCGGACCCGCGAGGCGTACCTCGACGATCCGTACCGGCCGGGGGAGCGGCTCTATCTGGGAGGCGACTGGGGACGCTGGCATCCCGGCGGCAAACTGGAGTTCCTCGGACGCCGCGACAACCAGGTCAAGATCCGCGGCTTCCGCATCGAGATCGGCGAGATCGAGAACAACCTGCTCAGGGTGCCCGGAGTACGCGACGGCGCGGTGGTCGTCGCGGAACTGGCGGGCCGCAGCGCCCACCTGATCGCCTTCTACACCGGCCGGTGCCAGCCCGCGGACGCGCTGCGCCAGGCGCTCAACGTCGTGCTCCCCGCCTATATGGTCCCCTCGGCCTTCCACTGGCAGCAGAACCTGCCGCTGACCGCCAACGGCAAGATCGACAGGAAGGCCCTGACCACGCTGGCTCAGCAGACCGCCTCGGCCGCGGAAGCGGGCGCCGCGGGGAAGGAGTTCGAGCCCCCGCGGACCTCCTCCGAGCGGAAACTGGCGGCCGCCTGGGCCGAACTGCTGGGCGTCCCCCAGGACCACATCGGCCGACAGGACCACTTCTTCGACTCCGGCGGCACCTCGCTGTCGGCGGTGAAACTCACCATCGCCCTGGGCCGGGCGGTGTCCCTGAAGGACATCACCCGCCACCCGGTGCTCGCCGACCTCGCCGCGCTCCTCGACGGCGCGACCCAGCGGCGCCCCGAGCTGCTCCAGCCGCTGACCGCACCCGGGAGCGGGCGGGAGTGCGCCTTGGTGTGCTTCCCCTACGCGGGCGGGAACGCGGTCAACTTCCAGCCGATGGCCGGAGCGCTGGCAGGCAGCGGGACCGCGGTCTACGCCGTCGACCTGCCAGGCCACGACCTCGCCGCCAAGAACGAGCCGTTCGCGCCGATCACGCGGGTGGTGGAGCAGGTCACCGCTGAGATCGCCGCACGCGGCCTGACCAGGGTCATGCTCTGGGGACACTCCTCGGGCGCCGCCCCGGCGCTGGAGACGGCGAGAAGGCTGCGCGAGGCCGGCGTGGACGTCCCGCGGGTGTTCGTCGGCGCTCAGTTGCCGGGCACCGCCGCCGACCGTCGCTCCGCCATCGCCGAGCTGACCCGGCGGAGCAACGCCGAGATCGCCGCCCAGCTGACCGCGGACAGCGGCTACACCGAACTGGGCGAGCTCAACGCGCAGCACGCCGAGCACGTCGGCTCCGCCTACCGGCACGACTGCGTGTCCGCACACCGCTACTTCGCCGACGCCCTGGACAGCCCGCCGACGGTGAAACTGGCCGCGCCGGTCACCGTCGTCCTCGCCGCCGACGACCCGCACACGCGCGGTGCCCCCGACCGGTACCGCGACTGGCAGCTCCTGGCCGAGCGCGTGGACCTGCACGAACTCGCCGACGGCGGCCATTACTTCCCACGCACCCGGCCGGCCGAAGCAGCACGGGCCGTCCTGGGCGCAGCCGAACTGCTGACCTCCTCCTGAGCCTCCCCCGAGTCTCCCGAGACGCAAGGAAAGGAAACCGAGATGTCGTCCTCATCCCCGGCATCACTGCTCGAGGTGGAGCTGGTCCCGGACAAACCCCCGGTGCTGCACGTCGAGGCACCCGGCGATGCGGCAGGCTGGGCGGCCGAGCACCGGGATGCGCTGCGCGCCCAGGTCACCGAGCACGGGGCACTCCTCGTCCGTGGTCTGGGCGTACGGGAGACGGACCAGGTGGGGGCCGTCTTCGCGGGACTCGCCGACGGCCTGATGACGGAGCGGGAGGCCTTCGCCCCGCGGCAGAGCCTTGGCCCTGGGCTGTACTCCTCCTCGGCCTGGCCGGACAACCAGCCGATGTGCATGCACCATGAGCTGAGCTACACGCTGGAGGTCCCCGGCCTGATGCTGTTCGCGTGTCTGCGCGCGCCCGGCCAGGGCGGCGCGACCGCCGTAGCCGACGCGGAGCGTGTGCTCCAGGCGCTGCCCACCACGCTGAGCGAACGCTTCGAACGTGAGGGCTGGCTGCTCACCCGCAGCTACAACGACGAGATCGGGGCGTCCCTGGAGGAGTCGTTCGGCACCGACGACCGCGCGGCCGTCGAGCGCTACTGCCGCGACCACGCCATCGACTTCGCCTGGCAGCCCGACGGGTCGCTGCGGACGCGGCAGCGCCGTGCCGCCGTGGTGCGGCACCCGGTGACCGGCCGGCGTTGCTGGTTCAACCAGATCGCCTTCCTGAACGAGTGGACGCTGGCCCCGGAGGTGCGCGAGTACCTGGTCGACGAGTACGGGGCGGACGGACTGCCGTTCAACACCTGTTTCGGCGACGGCAGCCCCATCGGCGAGGACGTCGTCCAGTTGCTCAACTCCACCTACGAGGACCACACCCGACGCGAGCCCTGGCAGCCCGGAGACGTGATGCTCGTCGACAACATCCGCACCGCGCACAGTCGCGAGGCCTTCGCCGGAGAGCGCCAGGTGCTGGTCGCCATGGCCGAACCGCAGCGCCTCTCCGACAGCCGCCCGACCTCGGAGGTGAGTCCGCGATGACGACCCTGCCGTCCCCCGCCACCCAGTCCGCCCCGCCGCCCCGGGGCGCCATGCCGACCTTCGCGGTGATCTCCGGAGCGCAGGTGCAGCAAGCACTCGCGGGGCGCGAGAGACAGATCGTGGATCTGGTCGAGACCACCTACCGGCTGCACGGCGCAGGGGACTCGGTCAACCCGCCCTCGTACTTCCTGCGCTTCCCCGACCGCCCGACGGACCGGATCATCGCGCTGCCGGCCTCCATCGGCGGGTCCGTACGGGTCGACGGCCTGAAATGGATCTCCAGCTTCCCGGGCAACGTGTCCGCCGGGCTGCCGAGGGCCTCCGCGGTCCTGATCCTCAACGACCCCGACACCGGCTACCCGCTGGCCTGTCTGGAGAGCTCCATCATCAGCGCCACCAGAACCGCGGCGTCCGCGGCGCTGGCGGCGGACTGGCTCACCCGCACCCGGACCCGCCCCACCAGGGTCGGATTCTTCGGCGCGGGCCTGATCGCCCGGTACATCCACTCGTTCCTCGTCGGCACCGGCTGGGCCTTCGACTCCATCGGCGTGCACGACCTGTCCGCCGACAGCACCGCAGGCTTCTGCGGCTATCTGCGGCAGTCACCGTCCCCCGGCCAGGTCACCGTCCACGACACCGCCGAGGACCTGATCCGCTCCAGCGACCTGGTGGTCTTCGCCACCGTCGCCGGGACACCCCATGTCACCGACCCGGCATGGTTCCGCCACGACCCAGTGGTCCTGCACATCTCCCTGCGCGACCTCGCCCCCCAGGTTCTGCTCGCCTCGGCGAACTACGTCGACGACGTCGAGCACTGCCTGAAAGCCGACACGTCCCCTCACCTCGCGGAGCAGGCAACCGGCAACCGCGACTTCCTGGACGGCACCCTCAACGACGTCATGACCGGACGGTCGACCCCGCCGCCCGACCGGCCGGTGATCTTCTCGCCGTTCGGGCTCGGCGTCCTCGACCTCGCCGTGGGCAAGTACGTCTACGACGAAGCCGCCCGGGCCGGACACCTCCATCTCATCGACGACTTCTTCCACGAACTGCGCCGCTACGGCTGACGACGACCTTCCCTCGGCCCTGGCACCAGGAGGCCACCGTGCCCGTCATAACCGCTCCTCACGCCTTCAACGAAAGCCAGCTGTACGTCGACCTCGAGCCGATCTTCGGGCGTTCTCTGTACCTGAAGTGCGAGGGCTTCAACTTCGCGGGCTCGATCAAGCTGAAGGCCGCCATCGAGATGGTGGAGACCGCCGAACGGGAGGGAGTCCTGAAGCCGGACTCGATCCTCGTCGAGTCCTCCTCCGGAAACCTGGGCGTGGCGCTCAGCATAATTGCGGCCAGCAAGGGCTACCGGTTCCTGTGCGTCACCGACTCACGCTGCAATCTGTCGACCCGACTCCTGATGGAGGCGCTCGGCAGCCAGGTGCACATCGTTGCCGACCTGGATGCCAACGGCGGCTTCCTGGGCGCGCGGATCGACTACGTACGCGAGCTGTGCGCGTCGGACGACCGGTATGTGTGGCTCGGGCAGTACACCAACCCGGGCAACTGGCGCGCGCACTTGCGCACCACGGCACCGGAGATCGCCGAGGAGTTCCCGGAGCTGGACGTGTTGTTCATCGGTGCGGGCACCACCGGCACCCTGATGGGCTGTGCGCGCTACTTCCGGGGGTGGCACAGGCCCGTGCGGATCGTCGCCGTGGACAGCGTCGGATCGGTGGCCTTCGGGGGCAAGCCGGGCCGTCGGATGATCCCCGGTCTGGGCATGAGCATGCGCCCGCCACTGCTGGACGAGTCCTTCGTGGACGAGGTGATCCGGGTCGAGGAGGCGGACACCATCCGTGCCTGCCACCGGCTGGCCCGCCGTGGATTCCTCTTCGGCGGCTCCACCGGCACGGTGGTCAGCGGTGCGATGGACTGGCTGTCCCGCCATGACACCCGCGGTCTGACCGCGGTGGGTATCGCTCCGGACCTCGGCGAGCGCTACCTCGACACCATCTACCAGAGCAACTGGCTGGAGGCGCTGTACGGCGACGAGATCCTCCTCGACGAGGAGGAGACCACGAAGGATCCGCGGGGAGGTGAGCCCCGCTCCCGGGCGTCCCGCCGACGCCCTGACGCCTAGCGCCTGTCCCGAGCCCAGGACGCCGTGGGATGCCCCGCCCTGGGACACCGGTTCGCCGGTGTCCCAGGGCGGATACGTCACGTGGAGGGCGCGTTGCGCCGTCCCTGCGCCTCCTTGGTGCGGGTGTCGGCGGCGGTCGGCCCGTGCTGCGGTGTGCGCTCCGGTGTGGGAGCGTGCCCGCCGCGCAGCGCAGAGGCGAGCGCGGAGACCAGGGCCATGCCCGCGGCCACGGTGAAGACGATGGTCAGCCCGTGGTGGAAGGGACCGGAGACCAGCCGCGGGAAAAAGCTGTGACCGGTCAGGGCGGCACGCTGGGCCGCCGAGAGATGGGAGAGCGTCCCGCCGGAGGCGAGCAGGTGCTCGATGGGGTTGTTGCCGAGGAAGGTGGCGAACAGGGTGCTGACCGGCGGGAGCGACGCCGCGTGCTGCGCCGCGGCGGCCGGGACACCGTGCGCCGTGAGCCCGGACCTGAGGGTCGTGGGCAGCGACGAGGCCAGCCCGGAGACCATCAGCGAGAAGAACACCCCGATGGAGAGGGCGGTCCCCGAGTTCTGGAAGGTCGAGCGCATGCCCGAGGCGACGCCCCGGTACTCCGGCGGCACGCTGCCCATGATCGACGACGTGTTCGGCGAGGAGAACATGCCCTGGCCCAGGCCGTTGAGCAGCAGCAGTGCCGCGAACGTCGTGTAGTCGAAATCGACCGGCAGGGTGAGCAGTCCCAGGAAGGACCCAGCCACGACGAGCAGCCCCGCCGTGGAGAACACCCGGGCGCCGAACCGGTCCGACAGATAGCCGGAGAGGGGACCGGCGATCAGGAAGCCCAGCGTCAGCGGCAGCATGAAGATACCCGCCCACAGCGGCGTGCCTTCGAAGGCGTAGCCGTGCAGCGGCAGCCATATGCCCTGCAGCCAGATGATGAGCATGAACTGCAGCCCGCCGCGCGCGATCGCGGTCAGCAGGGCGGCCACATTGCCCGCGGCGAACGCCCGCACCTTGAACAGGGCCAGCCGGAACATGGGCTCGGCGACGTGCGTCTCCACATAGCAGAAGAGCAGCAGCAGGGCGCCGCCGCCGAACAGCCCGCTGAGCACCCGGGGGTTGCCCCAGCCGGTGGCGCTGGAACCGTAGGGCTGGATGCCGTAGGTGATACCGGCGAGCAGGATTCCCGCGCCCGCCGCGAAGGTGATGTTGCCCAGCCAGTCGATGCGGCCGCGGCGGCCCGCCGCGGTCTCGCGCAGGCTCAGATACGACCAGATCGTCCCCGTGATGCTGACCGGCACGCTCACCCAGAACACGGCCCGCCAGTCCACGGCGGCGAGCAGACCGCCGGCCAGGAGGCCGAGGAACTGACCGGCGAGCGCGGTGATCTGGTTGATGCCGAGGGCCATACCGCGTTGCCGGGCGGGGAAGGCGTCGGTGAGGATGGCGGCCGAGTTGGCGGTCAGCATGGAGCCGCCGAACGCCTGCACGATGCGCCACAGGATCAGCCACAGCGCTCCCGCGCCGGCCCGGAACGGGTCCAGGGACAACGCGACGGACGCGAAGGCGAAGACGAGGAACCCGAGATTGTAGATCCTGACCCGGCCGAACATGTCGCCCAGCCGGCCGAGGACGACGACGAGCACCGCCGACACCAGCAGATAGCCCAGGATCATCCAGAGCAGATAGCCGATGTTGCCGGGCGCGAGCGGGTCCAGGCCGATCCCGCGGAAGATCGCGGGCAGCGAGATGATCACGATGGAGGCGTCCATCGTCGCGATCAGCACACCGAGGGTGGTGTTGGACAGGGCGACCCACTTGTAGCCGGGGCCCGCGGGCAGGTCCCGGCGGCGGCCGATGCCGAGTCGGCCGGCGTCTCCCTGGGCGCCCGCGCTCACAGCCGGGCCGCCAGTCGGTCGAGGAGGGGCACGGCCGACGCGAGCGTCTCCCGCTCCTCGGCCGTGAACTCCTCCAGGGCCGCCGAGAGCCGGTGGACGGACTCCGAACGCCGCTCCGCCAGCATTGCCCGGCCCTCCTCGGTGATCGCCACGACCGCCCGCCGTCCGTCTGCCGCGTCAGGGGTACGACGGACCAGTCCACGCTGCTCGAGCCCGGCCAGGGTGCTGGCCATCGCCTGCGGCCGTACGCGCTCCAGGTCCGCGAGCGACCCCGGCGAACCGGGGCCTTCGGCCGCGAGCCGGGCGAGCACCGACACTCCGGAGAGCGTCACGTCCCCCACGGCGTGCGCCTGGCGCAGCCGCCGGGTCATCCGGCCCACGGCCAGTCGCAGGCCGGAGGCGAGGCTCACGACGTCCGCCTCGACGGCGATGCGATCAGGTTCGGTCTGTTCAGCTGCCTTCACGGGTAATAACACTAGGTTTATCAGCCTGGACTGTTCAATCAAGTGTTAGTAATCGTCGAGCTGCCGCCGGTTGACGCGGTACACCTCGGGGACGCAGAGGTTGAGGACGACGGCGGCGGCGATGAGGGCGGCGCAGGCCAGGAGGACCGTCCGGGTGTCCCACATCCGGGCCGCGAGGGCGGTGAGGAGATACCCGAGGGGGATGGCGAGGCGTTCCCCGACGTTGTTGAACGCCCCCATGCGTCCCTGCTCGGGCGCCGGCACATGCTGCTGGAAGGCCGTGGCCCAGGCGACGATCGAGATGTCGAGCCCGATGCCCGCGAGCAGGGCGGCCGACAGCACCGCGGGCAGCGGCAGGCCCGTCCCCATGGCCACCAGGGGAAGCATGAGCGTGAAGCCGGCCGCGACCGCCACGGCGAGCAGGCGACGGGGCTTCCAGCGCAGACAGACCAGGGTCCCGGCCAGCAGCCCGCCCGCGAAGGCAGCCTGGACGAGCCCCCAGCCGCGGGCTCCGTCGTAGTGCCGCGCGGCCACGAGGGGGCCGAGGAGTTGGAACCCCGCCAGCCAGGCGGCGACGAGGACGGTTCCGGCGGCCGTGTAGGTCCACAGCCAGGTTCGTGACCAGAACCCGGTCCACCCCTCGCGCAGACTGCTCAGCGCGCTGCCGACGGACGGGGGAGCGTCCAGGCGCAGACCGAGGAGCAGCAGGGCCGCCGCGGCGAAGGTGAGGGCGTCCCAGGCGAGGGCCCAGGCGGGACCGCGGGCCGCCACGACGAGACCCCCGATGACGGGGCCCGCGACCTTGACCGCGTTGGTCGGCAGTCGGAGCCACGCGTTGGCCCGCTGAAGGTGTTCCGGGGGGACGATCTGGGCGAGGGCGCCCTGTGTGGCGGGCTGGATGAAGGCCACCGCGACGCCCGAGACCAGACCGCACAGGGCGATGGACGTCGTCGTCGCCCGGCCGGTGCCCACGGTCGCGGCGAGCGTGCCCTGGGCGGCGGCCGCCAGCAGATTGCCGAGGAAGAGGAGCCGGCTGCGCGACAGCCGGTCCGCGAGGACTCCGCCGACGAGGAGGAAGAGGATCGTCGGGACCGTGTTGAGGGCGAGCACCAGACCGAGGGTCCCGGCTCCCGAGCCCTGCCCGATGACGGAGTAGGCCAGCGCGAGGGGTGCCATCGCGGATCCGGTGGCCGACACGAGGCTCGCCAGCCCGAAGCGCCGGAAGGCCGGGACGCTCAAGGGGGTTCGGGAGCGGGCTGCCGGTAAGGCTGTGGCGGTTTTCATGATCTCCCTCGTGATCGGCGAGGGGTGCACCTTATTGCAGAAGCGAGAGTGCGCTGCGCTGCGGGGCAGGACGTCCTCCGCGTCCCGTTTGCCGGGCCCGGCCAGGGTTACCCGCGGGAAGAGGCCGACGGCCGACAGGGAGAGGAGGACCCCGCCGTGAGCAACGCGACGATGGAACGCGAGGAGGCGGCGCGGCTTCCCGAGGGCGACGTGGTCCGCATCCTGCTGGAGCAGCACGCCCGGATCCGAGACCTCTTCACCGAGGTCAAGAGCGCACAGGGGGAGCGGAAGAGAGAGATCTTCGACGAGCTGAGGGCTCTGCTGGCCATTCATGAGACGGCGGAGGAGATGATCCTGCGCCCGACGGCGGAGAGAACTGCCGGAGCGGCCGAGGCCGAGGCACGTAACCATGAGGAGGAGGAAGCCAACAAGGTCCTCGCGCAGTTGGAGAAGGTGGACGTCGCCAGCGCCGAGTTCGACTCCCAGATCGCCGCCTTCGAGCGGTCCGTGATCGACCACGCCGAGCACGAGGAGCAGGAGGAGTTCCCTGCCGTGCGTCAGGGCTGCGACGAGAACCAGCTCAGGGGCATGGGCGCCCTGCTCATGACGGCGGAGAAGCTGGCACCGCCCCATCCGCACCCGCGTGCGGCGGGATCGACCGCCGCCCAGTGGCTGACCGGGCCCTTCGCCTCCATGGTCGACCGCGTCAAGGACGCCCTCACCCGGTCCCGGGGCGGCACCTGACACGGCGAGACCGGCTGCGCTTCGACGGCTGGATCGCCGGGATCGGCACGTCGTCCGGCACACGCGTGGTGGTGGGGCACTGGGCACGGTCGCCGTTCGGGGCGTTCAGTGACGTGATGCTGGAACGGCGGGACGGACATCGGCTCCTGCTGGCTCCCTCCGCGCAGACGGCGGACTTCATCGCCGGCACCTATGTCTTCGACGAGGTGCGGGTGACGGCGGTCCGGGTGGACGCCACCGAGAGGGACTGGACGGTCACGGCCGGCACACTGCGTCTGCGCTTCTGCCTGGGCAGCCGAGGTGCCGTGGGGTGGCTGCTGCGAGCCGTGCCCGGGCCGCTCGCCGCCCGTCCCGCCTGGGCCGCGTGGACGACCCGGCCGGCCTGGCTGCTGCTGGGCGCACGCACCTGCGGCAGCGCGGGCGGCGGCCGCTACGAGTGGTACGGGGCGAAGGACCTGCACCCCATCACCGCCGCCATGGTCCGCTTCGAGGACGAGGACCTCGGCTCCCTCGGCCCGGTCCGGCCGCCCGTGCGATTCGGGTTCGGTTCGACGCCGCGCGGACCCTGTCTGGTGCGCCTCACCACCACGGTGGCCATGGGATGCCGCAGGCGGGCCCGTCTTACCCGACCGTGAACAAGGCGTTACGCAAGTTTGAGTCGTGCTCGGAGGACTCCTGGGGGAAGGTGGAACTGTGACAGCAGGCGCCACGGAACTTGCCCGGGAGTGCGAGCGGCTGCGGGTGGAGAATCGGCAACTGCAGCGTGCCGTGTCCTCTCACGCTCTGGTCGACCAGGCGATAGGCGCCGTGATCGTGCTCGGGCGGATCCGGCAGGACGAGGCCTGGGGGGTACTGCGGGACGTCTCGCAGCGCACCAACACCAAGCTGAGCCTCATCGCCGAACACGTCCTCAAGTTCGCCCAGGGCGGTGACCTGCCCCAGCCGGAGCTGGACGAATTCAGGCGGGCCCTGGAGCGCAGCAGGATCGGCTCCCGCACCGTTCAGTGATCCCCGTAGCGCACCTCGCTGAGTCCCGTGCCGCAGCGCACTGAGCCGCGCACTGCGGGCGCCACCCGGTATCCCTCCCGGGGCCGTCCCGGCGTGTCGAACGGCCGGCCGCGGGCACTGGGAGACGATGAGGTGTCCCGGACAGCCGGAGCGGGGCCGACGAGGGAGGGGCCGCATGGAGCGACAGGCCGCAGCGGACGGCACCGGCGAGCGCAGCGCGACGGCCGCGCTCCGCACGGATGGCCTGTCCCCGCACCGCGACGCCGCCGACGTACGACGGCGGATTCCGCGCACCGACGCCGTACTGCGTGATCCCCGGCTGTCCCGGGCCGCGCGCCGGCTGGGGCCGCGTGTGGTGAAGGAGGCGGTCCGGCGGGCGCAGGAGCAGGCCCGGGCAGGCAGCATCGCACCGGCTCAGGTGGCGGACGCGGCGGTCGCCCTGTTGCCCGCCACGGCCGGCGGACTGCGGTCGGTGATCAACGCCACCGGCGTTCTGTTGCACACCAACCTCGGCCGGGCGTCCCTGTCGGCGGCCGCCCGGCAGGCCGTACACGAGGCCGGCGGACCGACGGACGTCGAACTCGACCTGCACACCGGCGTCCGCGCCCGCCGCGGACGCTCCGCGTTGCGAGCCCTGGGCGACCAGGTTCCGTCCGCCGCCGCCGTGCACGTCGTCAACAACGGTGCCGCCGCGCTGGTCCTCGCCGCCACCGCGCTGGCCGCGGGCAAGGACATTGTCATCAGCCGAGGGGAGATGGTGGAGATCGGGGACGGTTTCCGGCTCCCGGACCTCCTCGTCTCCACCGGGGCGCGGCTCCGCGAGGTCGGCACCACCAACCGCACCACGGTCGCCGACTACGCCGCCGTGATCGGCCCGGAGACCGGCTTCGTGCTGAAGGTGCACCCCTCGAACTTCCGCATCACCGGATTCACCCGCGCCGCCGGGACCGGCGAACTGGCCGCGCTGGGCGTCCCCGTGGTCGTCGACATCGGCTCCGGCCTGCCGGCCCCGCACCCCCTGCTGCCCGAGGAGCCCGATGCCGAGACCCAGTTGCGTGCCGGTGCCTCACTCGTCACCGCGAGCGGCGACAAACTGCTCGGCGGACCGCAGTGCGGCCTGCTCCTCGGGGAGGCGAAGTTGGTCCGCACCCTTTGCCGCCATCCCCTCGCCCGTGCCCTGCGGGTGGACAAGCTGACCCTGGCCGCCCTGGAGGCGACGCTCACCGGGCCGCCGACCCCGACCGCCGCCGCTCTGGCCGCCGACCCGGCCCATCTCATGGACCGCGCCCTCCGACTCACCGACGAGCTGAGCGCCGAGGGCATCGACGTACGGGCTGTGGAGAGCGCAGCGACCGTCGGGGGCGGCGGCGCGCCCGGCGTCACCCTGCCCAGTGCGGCGCTGTCTCTGCCGGAGTCCCTCGCGGCCGCACTGCGCACCGGCCCCGTCCCCGTGGTCGGCCGCCTGGAGGCCGGGCGCTGCCTCCTCGACCTCAGGGCGGTACCGCGCGAGGACGACGAGCGCCTCGCCGACGCCGTGCGGTCGGCCGCGAGGAGGTAGCGCATGCGGGTCCTGGCCACCGCCGGACATGTCGACCACGGCAAGTCCGCCCTGGTACGGGCGCTCACCGGAATGGAACCCGACCGCCTCGAGGAGGAACGCCGCAGGGGTCTCACCCTCGATCTCGGCTTCGTGTGGACCCGGCTCGCCCCGGACGGGGAACACCTCGCCTTCGTCGATGTGCCGGGCCACGAGAAGTTCGTCGCGACCATGCTCGCCGGGGTCGGCCCCGTGCCCGCCGTACTGTTCGTGGTGGCCGCCGACCAGGGCTGGCAGCCGCAGTCGCAGGAACACCTGGCGATCCTCGACGCGCTCGGGGTGCGGCACGCGGTGCTCGCGGTGACCCGCAGCGACCTGGCGGACCCCGAACCGGTACGCGCCGACGCCGTCGAGCGCTTGGCCGCCACCTCACTCGGCAGCGTGCCGTCCGTCACGGTGAGCGCCGTGACCGGCGCCGGACTGGACGAACTGCGCACCGAGTTGGCCCAGCTGGCCGGCAAGTTGCCGGACCCGTCCGTGGATGCGGACACACGGCTGTGGCTGGACCGCGCCTTCACGGTACGCGGCCACGGCACCGTGGTGACCGGCACGCTCGGTGCGGGCACCCTTCGGGTCGGCGACCGCCTGGTGACGGGGGACGGCTCAACGGCGCTGCGAGTGCGGGGACTTCAGTGCCTGCACGAGGAACGGTCCGCGGTCGTCGGGGTGGCGCGGGTGGCCGTCAATGTGCACGGCTCCACGGCCGACGCCCTGCGGCGGGGGCAGGTGCTGCTGGCCCCGGACCGCTGGCTGCTCACCGGGGTGACCGATGTCCGCATCACCGGCGAGCCGGTGAGTGAACTGCCCCGTGAGGTCACCCTGCACATCGGTACGGCCGCCGTCCCCGTGACGGTACGACCCCTGGGCGAGGACACCGCGAGGCTGACCCTGGGCCGCGCACTGCCCCTGCGCGTCGGCGACCGCGCGGTGCTGCGGGAACCGGGCGGCCGACGCCCGCCCTGCGGAGTGACCGTGCTGGATGTGCGCCCGCCCCGGCTGACCCGGCGGGGCGCGGGCCGGGCCAGGGCGGCGGAGCTCGCCGCCATGACGGGCCGTCCGGACGGCCCCGCGGAGCTACGGCGGCGCCGCCTCGTGCGCCGCTCGGAGCTGGTGGCGATGGGCGTGCCGCCGCCTGCCGTGCCCGTGGTCGGGGACTGGCTCGTGGACGAGACCCACTGGGTGGGGTTGCGCAAGCGACTGGCCGCCGAGGTGGAACGCCACGCACAGCGGCACCCCTTGGAGCCGGGCCTGCCGGCCGAGGCGGCGCGGCGCCTGCTCAGCCTGCCCGACAGGGCGCTGGTGGACGCCCTCGCCGAGGCGCCGGGTGCCGTGGAACTGAGGCGGCAGCAGGGCCGGTTGTACGGCCCCGGCCATGACCGGCCCACGCTTCCCCCACCCCTCGCCGCGGCCGTCGACGCCGTACGGCGCGAACTGACGGTGGCACCGTTCCGCGCTCCGGAGGCGGATCGTCTCCGGGAACTGGGCCTCACCCGCAAAGCGCTGGCCGCCGCGGTCTCCGCGGGGGCGCTGCTGGCGGTGGCGGAGGGCATCGTGCTGCTCCCGGGCGCGGACGGCCACGCAGCCGACGTCCTGCGCCGGCTGCCCCAGCCGTTCACCCTCAGTGAGGCCCGCCGAGCCCTGGACACCACCCGCAGGGTGGCCGTGCCGCTGCTGGAGTTCCTGGACGCGCGGGGGTTCACGCACCGGGTGGACACGCAGCGCCGCCGCTGCCGGATTACGAACAGGTGACTACTGTCCCGGACCGGCACAGGCGCCCCAAGCACTCGCTACCGTCGTCGGTCCGACACATTGGGGGGACAGATGACAAACCCGTACACCATGCCGTCTCAACCAGTCAGACCCGCACCGAAATGGGCACGGAAGCGCTATGTGCTTCCCGCACTGGCACTCGCGTTCTTCGTCGGTGTGGGGGCCGGCGGCAGCGGACAGCAGACCAGGACGAAATCCGTAGCCAACGCTGTCCGGCCGACCGCCACCGTCACGGCGACCGCGACGGCCACCGAGACCGCGACGCCTCAGGCGGCACCGACCGTCACCGCCACCAAGACCGTGCAGGTCCACGTCACCGTCACCGCGAAGGCAGTGGCTGCGGGTGGAGGCGCCGGCAGCGACGGCAGCGGCAGTGACGACAGCGGCGGCGGAGGGGGCGGCAGCGTCTACTACGCCAACTGCAGCGCGGCTCGCGCGGCCGGGGTGGCGCCCCTCTACCGGGGCCGGCCCGGGTACGACTCCCATCTCGACCGGGACGGCGACGGCGTCGCGTGCGAGTGAGGACACGGAGCCGCTGAGACGCCGGATGAGCACGAAGCCCGGCCGTGCCCCCACCACGGCCGGGCCGACGTCAGATCAGGACAGCTTCCACTCGGCGGTCTGGTCGGAGAATCCGGAGTCCATCGTGAACTGGACCGTCGCCGTCTTCGAGCCCTTCGGCACCTCGAAGACGATCCAGCCGAGCGCCTTCGCGCCGGGCTTCAGCTTCACGTCGGACGACATGGACGGGCCGGCGGTGATGTCGGCGAACGTCGACTCGAACTGCTGACCCTCGCTGTCGGCGATCTGGGCGCCGTTGGAGGGGCTGTCGCCGTAGACCTTGGTTCCGGTGTTG
This sequence comes from Streptomyces sp. NPDC001222, assembly GCF_042896945.1. Taxonomy (NCBI): domain Bacteria; kingdom Bacillati; phylum Actinomycetota; class Actinomycetes; order Kitasatosporales; family Streptomycetaceae; genus Streptomyces; species Streptomyces sp. NPDC001222. The sequence goes on along the minus strand of NZ_JBIAXT010000006.1, from coordinate 97,408 downwards.
ACGAGCCTGAACTGCACGCCGACGAACCGCTTGCCGGCCTCCGGGGCCGTGAATTCGTCGCTGGACTTCGCGGGGTCGGCGACCTTGACGAGGGTGACGTCGAGCTGGCTGCCGTCCTCCATGCCCTTCGCGGTGATGGTGTCGCCGACCTTGGCCACCTTGGGCGCGGCGCTCTTCTTGGTGGTGTTCTTCGCGGCGCCCTTGCCGGTGTCGGCCTTGGCGGAGGCACTGACCTTCGGCTTGTCGACGACGGAACTGCCCGAGGTGCACGCGGTGAGAGCGAGTGCACCGACGGCGGCGGCGGTGGCGAGTCTGATGTGAGTGCGGGTGCGCATGGGTCCCCCCAGGGTTGTTGTGGTTCGCATGTGAAAGACATGTGAAGGAACCATATGGTTGCACGTTCCACGAAAAAAAAGTTGAGGGCCGGGGGAACCTGAAGGCCGATTCTGTCGTCGCATTGGCGCGGAGGCCGGTGCCTGTGGAGGAGCCGCGGGGATCGCGGTGGGACGTCGCATCGGCGGGACGGGGACGCGGGGTCCCTGCGCTCACGCTCCCTGATGCCCGGTACGCGGGCTCGTGGGGCGACCGTGTTCCGTCCCCGGACGGGCCTGGGCGTGCGAGTGGCTCCGCGTTCGCACCGGTCGGGGCGGATACCTTGGCGGAGGCGGACGGGAATCGAACCCGCCTGCCCGAGATCCTCGGACACCTCGGTTTTGAAGACCGGGAGGGCCACCAGGCACCCACACGCCTCCACCGCCCGCCAGGCTACTGGACGCCTTGCCCCCGCCGGCACCACTGGCGCAGGCGGGTTGGATTCCCGTCCGCCCCGCCGAAATCGGCGGCGGCATGTTCGACCGAGCCCTACGGCGGTACTCCCAGCGCGGTGCGCACACAAGTGGCCGCGACTCACCATCCGACGAAGGAGTCCGCTATGACCTCGACGCGTGAGACACCCCTACGACTCACCCAGTTCGCGCACGGCGGCGGGTGCGCCTGCAAGATTCCGCCCGGTGAGCTGGAGGACATCGTCGGCGCGCTGACGGCGCCGTCGGTCGCGGCCGACAGCTCGCTCCTCGTCGGGCCGGCCACCGGCGACGACGCCGCCGTCGTCACACTGCCCGCCGTCCACGGCACCGCCGAGGCCGCAGTGGTGGCCACGGCCGACTTCTTCACCCCCGTCGTCGACGACCCGTACGACTGGGGGCGCATCGCCGCCGCCAATGCCCTGTCCGACGTGTACGCGATGGGCGGCCGTCCGGTGGTCGCCGTCAACCTGCTGGCGTGGCCGCGCGAGGTGCTGTCCTTCGACCTGGCGCGCGAAGTGCTGCGCGGCGGACTGGACGTGGCGGTCGAGGCCGGCTGTCATGTGGGCGGCGGCCACAGCGTGGACGATCCCGAACCCAAGTACGGCATGGCTGTCACCGGACTCGCCGATCCGTCGCGGCTGCTGCGCAACGACGCCGGGCGGCCGGGTCTGCCGCTGTCGTTGACCAAGCCCCTCGGCCTGGGCGTCCTCAACAACCGGCACAAGGCCACGGGCGAGCGGTTCGAGCAGGCCATCGCCACCATGGTGAGGCTCAACCGGGACGCGGCCACCGCGGCTCTGGACGCGGGTGCCCGCTGTGCCACGGACGTGACCGGCTTCGGCCTTCTCGGTCATCTCCACAAACTGGCGCGGGCGTCCGGCGTGACCGCCGTGATCGACACATCCGCCGTGCCGTATCTCGACGGGGCACGGGAGGCCGTCCGCGACGGGTACGTCAGCGGCGGTACCCGGCGCAATCTGGAGTGGGTCACGCCGTTCACGGACTTCGGCGACACGGACACCGACACCCGGCTGCTCCTGGCCGACGCGCAGACCTCGGGCGGTCTGCTCGTGGCGGGGGAGGTGCCCGGGGCGCCGGTCGTCGGGGAACTCGTCCCGCGCGGCCCTCACTCGGTCGTGCTGAAGTGAGGCCCCCGGCCCGGCCGCCGCGGGGTCACGGCTCCGTACCGGTGTGGTCGTCGATCCCGGCCCGCGCCCGGTAGACCCGCACCAGCTCCACGGCGGCCGGGCCCCGCGGGCGGCGGCCGGGCCGGATGTCGACGGCGAACGCCTTGGTCTCCTGGATATGGGTGTTGGGGTCGAGGGCCATGTGCACCAGCTCGTTGGCCGCATCTCCCGTGCTGTAGCCGTTCGGACCCCAGTGGTAGGGCAGTCCGACCTGATGCAGGGTGCGTCCGTGCACGGTCAGGGGCCGAACCCGGTCGGTGACGAGCACACGTGCCTCGATGACGTTGCGGGCGCTCACGATCGTGGCCCAGCCGGTGTGCTCCAGGCCGCGCTCGGCCGCGAGTTCAGGGGACACCTCACAGAAGAACTCCGGTTGCAGTTCCGCCAGGTAGGGCTGCCAGCGGGACATCCCGCCCGCGGTGTGGTGCTCGGTGAGCCGATAGGTGGTGGCCACGTACGGGAACACCTCCGTTCCCGGCTCGCCGCCGCTCGGCTGGTAGCGGTTGTCGGGGTGCGGGGGCAGCAACTGCCGTACCGGATTGCGCTGCTGTTCGTAGAGCAGGTTGGGGAACGGCGAGTCCTGCGGCTCATAGTGGGCCGGCAGCGGACCGTCGGTCAGCCCGGAGGGCACATACAGCCAGGCCTTGCCGTCGGCCTGCATGACGAACGGATCGGTGCCCGAGAGGGCCTCCGTCCCGGTGGCGTCCGAAGGCGGCTGATAGCGCGGGGACTTGGTGGCGGCGAAGTCGGCGATGTCGTGACCGACCCACCTGGCCCGGTCCTCGTCCCACCACACCAGTGCCTTGCGCTCGCTCCAGGGTTTGCCGTCCGGGTCGGCCGACGCCCGGTTGTACAGGACGCGGCGGTTGGCCGGCCAGGCCCAGCCCCACTCGTTGGCCACCCAGTTCTGTTCCCTGCCCGGTTTGCGGCGCGCCGCCTGGTTGACGCCGTCGGCGTACACACCGCAGTAGATCCAGCAGCCGCAGACCGTGGAGCCGTCGGAGGCGAGCTGCTCGTAGGAGGACAGGGGATTCCCCTCGGCGTCATGGCCGTTGATCTCGGCGAGGACCGCCTCCGCGTCCGGCTCGGCGTGCTCGCCCCTCGTGGGGTAGTCCCATGTCAGGTCGAGCACCGGGCGGTTCATCTCGTCGGTCGACCCGGCGAGCTTCCGGCGGATGACACGGCCGAGGTGGAAGGTGAACCACAGATCGCTACGGGACTCGCCGGGCGGCTCGACGGCCGCGTGATGCCACTGCAGCAGTCGTTGGGTGTTGGTGAAGCTGCCGTCCTTCTCGGTGTGCGCCGCGGCCGGCAGGAAGAACACCTCGGTGCGGATGTCCTCGGTGCGCAGCTCGCCCGTCTCGATCTCCGGCCCGTCCTTCCACCAACTGGCCGACTCGATCAGGGAGAAGTCCCGTACGACGAGCCAGTCGAGGTTGGCCATGCCGAGGCGCTGCATCTTGGCGTCGGCCGAGCCGACCGCGGGGTTCTCGCCGAACAGGAAGTAGCCCTTGCAGGTGCCCTCGAGCTGGGCCATCACCGTGTCGTAGGTGGAGTGTGAGCCGGTCAGCCGCGGGAGGTAGTCGAAGCAGAAGTCGTTGTCGGGGGTGGCGGCGTCGCCCCAGTACGCCTTGAGCAGGCTCACCAGGTACGAGCGCATGTTGCTCCAGTAACCCTTGTGGGCCGCCTCGGCGTTCACGAAGGCGTCCAGGTCCTCGTTCTTGTGCGCGTGCGGCATGGGGATGTAGCCGGGCAGCAGGTTGAACAGGGTCGGGATGTCGGTCGAGCCCTGGATGGAGGCGTGCCCGCGCAGGGCCAGGATGCCGCCGCCCGGCCGGCCGATGTTGCCGAGCAGGGTCTGCAGGATCGCGGCGGCGCGGATGTACTGCACGCCCACCGTGTGCTGGGTCCAGCCGACCGCGTAGGCGAAGGCGGTGGTCCGCTCGCGCCCGGAGTTCTCCGTGACCAGCTCGCACACCTGGCGGAAGAGGTCCTGCGGCACGCCGCAGATCTTCTCCACCATCTCGGGCGTGTAGCGGGCGTAGTGCCGCTTGAGGACCTGGAAGACGCAGCGCGGATGGGTCATCGTCTCGTCGCGTTCGGGCTCGCCCTCGCCGATGACGGCGCCGCCCGCGCCATGGGCCTCACCGCGTGCCGCCTCGGCGACCGACCTACCGCCCTCGGTGCGCTTCTCGTACTCCTGGTCGCGCGCGCCGGAAGCCGCCTGCGTCTCCGTGCCCTCGTACTGCCAACTGCTGTTGTCGTAGCTGCGGCTGTCGGGGTCCAGCCCGGAGAAGACGCCGGCGAGGTCCTCGGTGTCACGGAAGTCCTCCCGCACGATGACCGGCCCGTTGGTGTAGGCCACGACATAGTCGCGGAAGTACTTGTCGTTCTGCAGGACGTAGTTGGTGATCCCGCCGAGGAAGGCGATGTCCGAGCCCGCGCGCAGCGGCACATGAAGGTCGGCCAACGCGCTGGTGCGAGTGAACCGCGGATCGACGTGGATCAGCTTCGCGCCACGGGCCTTGGCCTCCATCACCCACTGGAACCCGACCGGATGGCACTCCGCCATGTTCGAGCCCTGGATGACGATGCAGTCCGAGTTCTGCAGGTCCTGCTGGAAGGTGGTCGCGCCGCCGCGTCCGAACGAGGTTCCCAGACTGGGAACGGTCGAGGAGTGTCAAACACGCGCCTGGTTCTCGATCTGAATCGCTCCCAGGGCGGTGAACAACTTCTTGATCAGGTAGTTCTCCTCGTTGTCCAGCGTCGCCCCGCCGAGGCTGGCGAAGCCCATCGTGCGCCGGGTGCGGGTCTCGTCGACCTCCCACTGCCAGCCCTCGCGACGGGCCGCGATCACCCGGTCGGCGATCATGTCCATCGCCGTGTCGAGGTCGAGGCGCTCCCACTCGGTGGCGTGCGGGCGGCGGTACAGGACATGGTGCTCGCGGGCCTGCCCCGTGGTGAGCTGGAGGCTCGCCGCGCCCTTGGGACACAGACGGCCGCGCGAGATGGGGGAGTCGGGGTCACCCTCGATCTGGGTCACCCGCTCGTCCTGGACGTAGACGTTCTGGCCGCAGCCGACGGCACAGTACGGGCAGACCGACTTGACCACCCGGTCCGCGGTGGCGACCCGGGGTGCGAGCCGTGCGCTGGCGCCGCTCTTGGCCGCGGCCCCGCGCCCCAGGGGATCCGTCCCCGTCAGCTGACGGAAGACCGGCCAGGAGTCGATCCATGTGCGTACGCCCATGCCGTGCGCCCTTTCGGTGGTGCCGTGCCCCTGCGCGGTGCCCGGTGTTCTCCGTCCCTTCGGGACCTGGGCGGTCCCGTTCGTCCTGCGGCAGATTCTTCCGCAGCCGGCCCGGCACGGCATCCTCGAACGCCGCTCGGCCGGTGCAGGGTACCCGTCGGATGCGCGGCCAAACCGGGCGTCCTGGCGAAAGGTGTGAGCCGAGGCTGTGAGAGGACTCCGGCCTGCGGTGTGTCCCCTCGCGGTGCGCACAGCACGCCCGTAGGGTCCGGGTGGCCCTGGTGCGGAAGGTGCGACGGGAGTGGTCGGATTGCTTACCGGTGACGGTCTCCCGGCGACCGGGGGCGGTGCTCTGCGTGCCCCGTGACACTCGGCCGGAGGTCCTCGTCTTCGACGTCAACGAGACGCTCACGGACATGGGCCCGCTCAGTGCGCGCCTGGAGGAGATCGGCCTGCCGGGGCACTTGCTGCCGATCTGGTTCGCCGGGGTGCTGCGCGACGGCTTCGCGGTGACCCTGGCGGGCGGTCATGCCACCTTCGCCGCTGTGGCCCGGGACGGGTTGCGGTCCTTGCTCGCCCGGGAACGGCCCGGCACGCCGGACCCCGGACCGGCCGTGGACCACGTCCTGGCCGCACTGCCCGGACTGCCTGTGCATCCGGACGTGCCCGACGGCGTACGGGCCCTGCACGCGACCGGGCGTCGTCTGGTGACCCTGACGAACGGCTCGGCCGGCACCACCCGGTCCGTGCTGGACCGGGCCGGTCTGGGGGACTGTTTCGAGGCGCACCTCGACGTCGAGGGCGCGGGCCGCTGGAAGCCCGCCCCGGAGGCCTACGCGTACGCGCTGCGCACGGTGGGCGTACCGGCCGAGCGTGCCATGCTGGTCGCGGTGCACCCCTGGGACATCGACGGCGCCGGGCGGGCCGGTCTGGCCACCGCCTGGCTGCGGCGGAGGCCCGATGCCTACCCGGTGGCACTGCGCCCCGCCGACCGGGAGGCCACCGGGATCGCCGATCTCGCCCGGCGACTGGACACCGCTCCCGAGAGGTGACGCCGTACGTCCGGCCGTCAGCGAGAGCGCTGCTCCAGCCGCTCCCGCTGCGGTACGACGGTGTACTTGGGGTCCTCGGCGGACGCCACTCCGGCGTGGAACACCCCGAACCGCAGAGCCGCCGACCCGGTCATCAGTGCCGCTCCCGCCGCCACCGTGAGCAGCCGGCTTCTCCGCCGGCCCGCAAGGACTGCCAGCGCCGCGCCGCCCGCGGTGAGTGCCTCCGCCGAGCGCAGCAGCGTACGCGGCCTGCCCTGCTCGTACGGCTCGGCGGCCAGGCCCATCCGCCGCTTCATCACCTGGAAGGCGCCCAGCTCCAGGACGGAACCCAGCACCGCCATACGGCGCGCGGGCCCGGTCTGCCCGACCGGCGCGCAGGCCAGGGCCAGTCCGGCGGCGGCGCTCGCACCGGAACCCGCGAAGACGAACGGCAACTGACGGTAGCCCTCGTGCCAGGACGGAACCGCGGTGTCGGAGACCAGGACGGCGGTGTAGGTGGCGACGGCCGGGCCGAGGACGGCGGCTCCCGCCGTCGCGGCGGCGCCGACGAGGCGGTGGCGGCGCGCCACATCGGTCGCCGCGGCGACCATGGTGAGCGGCGCGTATCCCGTCAGCAGCCACGAGCCCACGCTCATGGGCGAGGTGGGCTTGAGGACACGGAGCATGTTGAGGAAGCGTGCGGGCCGGCCCAGGTCGTGCACGAGCGCCGCCAGGGACAGGGAGATCGCCCCCACCGCGCCCAGCTTCGCTGTCCGGGCCAGAGCGGGGCGGCCGGTGGCGTGCGCCCCGGCGGCCAGCAGTGAGGACGCGCCGGCGAGACCTCCGAGATACAGGTAGCCCGCGATGTCGAGGGCCGACCACGTCGGCGGCTTCAGGATCGGCAGGCCGTAGTAGGAGGAGAACCGGGCCTCGGGCACCATGCGCTGTTCACCGCGGCCACGGCGGCGACGGCGGCCGGTGTACCCGCCGGGGAGCGCGTCCCGTCCGGGCCGGGCCCCTTCCACCCCGTCGCGGGAGACGCCCGATCCGCTCATCGCAGCCTCCTGGCGAAGGCGGCGACGGCCAGCGCGCCGAGCGACACCGCGGCCACCGCCGCGTGCCGCCACATGGCGGGCAGGTCACGGGTGGTGACCACCGGGTCGGGTGGCAGTCCGTAGACCTCCGGCTCGTCCAGCAGCAGAAAGAAAGCGCCGTCGCCGCCCACGCCGTCGTCGGGGCTCTCGCCGTAGAGGCGGGCGTCGGTGACGCCTGCCGCGTGCAGCCGGGCCACGCGGGCGGCGGCGCGCTCGTGCAGTTCCTCCAGCGGCCCGAACTGGATGGAGTCGGTGGGGCAGGACTTGGCGCAGGCCGGTTCCATCCCGACGCCCAGTCGGTCGTAGCACAGCGTGCACTTCCACGCCCGCCCGTCGACGGGGCGCTGGTCGATGACACCGTACGGGCAGGCGGGCACGCAGTAGCCGCAGCCGTTGCAGATGTCCTCCTGGACGACCACCGTGCCGAACTCGGTGCGGAACAGCGAGCCGGTGGGGCACACGTCGAGGCAGGCCGCGTGGGTGCAGTGCTTGCACACGTCCGAGGACATGAGCCAGCGCAGTTCGGTGCGTCCGTCCGGCGACACCGGCGAGATCTCCTGGTCCGGCGCCCCGGCGGGCGAGGCGTCCGGCGCGGGGGCGGTGGTCCCGAGCTGCCGGGCCGCGTCGAAGACGTCGACGTCCCCGTGGCCGACACCGGGTTGCTGTCCGTCGAGCTGCCTGCGCTGCTCGATGAACTTCACATGCCGCCAGGTGTCCGCGCTGAGCCCCTGCGTGTTGTCGTAGGACATTCCGGTCAGGCGGAGGCCGTCCTCCGGCACGGCGTTCCACTCCTTGCACGCCACCTCGCACGCCTTGCAGCCGATGCAGACGGAGGTGTCCGTGAAGAAGCCCATGCGCGGCGGACTGTCGACGTACCCGGCCGCTCCCGCCACGTCGGGCTGGGGACCGAACAGCTGGTTGCCATGCACCGTGCCCTCGGCCGTGCCGCTCGCCTTCCCGGCGCCGCCCTGCGTCATGCCAGACCTCCCTGCTCGGCTTGCTCGGCTCATGCATCCGCCCGCCCACCGGTCGTCCTCCGCGCGGGGCGCACTCCAGGGCGCGGCGCCGTTTCGAGCCTGGCACGAGTCCCCTGGGGCCGCGCGTTCGAAACGGCCGGAGACGGGCCGGTCCGCGCGCATCGCACAGCCCTCGGACGCGTCCTTCCCCGTGACGGGCCGCCCGGAGGGTCAGCGAGCGCTCTGCCGCAGCGTCGTCCGCGGTGTGCGGCCGTAGGCCTCGCGGTAGAGGGCGGCGAAGCGTCCCGGGTGGTGGAAGCCCCAGCGTGCCGCGATCTCGGTGACCGTGACATCGCCGTCGGGGTCGGCCGAGCGGAGGTCATGGTGGGCGTGGGTGAGGCGGACCCGGCGCAGATACCCCAGGGGAGTGGTGTCCAGGTGCCGGCGGAAGGCGTACTGCAGGGTGCGGATGGTGACGTGGGCGGCGGCGGCCATGTCGGCGAGCGTGATGGCCTGGTCGGCGTGGTCTTCGATGTAGGCCGCGGCGCGCCGCAGGGCCGCGGGACCGGCGTCGGCGCGGTCGGAGCCGGTGGGGTCGGTCTGCGCGGTGGTGGGAAAGGCCGCGAGGACACCGGCCGCCAGATGCTGGGTGAGGGTCGAGACGACCAGCGGCTGGCGGGCCAGGTCGGGTTCCGCGAGAACGGTCTGCAGCCGGGCGATGGTGTACTTCAAGTGCTCCGCGACGGCGGGGGAGTGGGGCCGGTGCCCGGTCAGGCGCACCGGCTCGGGACGTGACCGCGGTACGAGGTCGGCGACCTGGGTGAGCAGGTCGGGGTCGAGCATGGTGATGTTGTAGCGGGCCTGGCGGATGCGTCCGCTGTAGGGCAGCTCCGGCGGGGCGAAGCAGACGACGTCCCCGGGACCGAAGTCGTCCCGGACCCCATGGAAGGCGTGGTCCTCGATGGTGCCGTCGTGCACGACGCAGAGGCAGAGTCTGCCGAGCGGCGTGACGGAGTAGTCCATGTCGAAACGCAGGTCCAGCTCGTCGGTGCTGACCTGGTCCGTGGCATGGCGGATCAATTGTGCGCGGTTGCCCCCCGGGGTCCCGCTGCCGATGCGCATTCTCGCGTAGGCCTGGCTGAAGAACGCCTCGGTCTCCGCGAGGTCGTCGCTGTCGAAGGCCAGCGTGTCCATGACTGGATTCTCCCCTCCCTCAGCGATGTGGATTCTTTCGGACAGGTAAGGCCGGGCCGATCGGAACGGAGTCCCGACACGTTCACGGACTTCATAGATGCACGGTTTTCCGGTCCGCCGGACGGAAAACGTGCGGAAGTCGAAACAGCCGCTCGACACGATCGGCGGGCCCGGCTTTCGTTTCCCGTACTGCGCGGCGTGAGCTGTTCGTTTGATGTATCGCCCCATGGGGCGACCGAGTGCAGAGTGGGACACGAAGAGGCCGAAGCGGTCGTGGCGCGCCTGTGCGGACGTCAGGCCGACGCGTCCCCCGTCTGCCCCGGAGGTGTGTCCATGGCGTTGTCCGGCCTCTACGGGTGTCCTTCCCTGGAGCCACGGTCCGTGACGGAGCTGGCCCGGGACATGCGGCGGCTCTGCGCGGAGAACGAACGACTGCAGCGAGCCATCACCGCGGACGCCGTCCGCAACCAGGCCGTGGGCGTTCTGGCGGTCCTCGGCCGGGTGACGCCCGAGGACGCATGCCGGGCGCTGCGGGAGGTCGCCCGGCGCACCGGCACCGGCCTCGACGACCTTGCCGCAGGCGTGGTGAGGTTCGCGCAGGGCGGCGACCTCCCCGACGAGGAACTGGGCGAGCTGCGGCGGGTACTCGACCGGCTCACGGATGATTCCGGGCGCCGGGAGCAGCCCTCTACAGCAACCTGAGCGTCGTGGCGACCTGAACCGGTCGACGTCGTGGGTACGGGCCCAGGCGACCGCAAACGGTTCCGGTACGTCGTTCACCCGCGCAGGCGTACGACGCCACTCCTTCGGACCGGCCCGGCGGGCCGCGCAGGGGCGAGCACTTGACGCTCGCTGAGGAAGAACCCCTCGGAAGGAGGACCCCCATGAGCGCCACCCGACGCTCTCGCCGCCTGCGCAAGCCTCTGTCCGCCCTGACGGCCCTGGCCACCACCGCAACCCTCGCCGTCGCCGTCCCGGCCCTGGCGACCCCGGCTGCCGCCGCCGCCAAGGACACCTGTGGCGACCCCCGGCAGAACCTGGAGCCGACTGCCCAGGCCTTCCTCGACAAGCTCGCTCAGGCGGGCGGCCCGCCGATCCAGGACATGACGCCGGCCGCCGCCCGCAAGTCGCTGCTGGACCTCCAGGCCGCCTACCCGGTCGAGAAGCTTCCCGCCGACATCACCGAACGCACCATCCCCGTCGGTCCCACCCACTCGGTCTCCATCCGTATCGTCCGGCCGAAGGGCATGACCGGCAAGCTGCCCGTGGTGATGTACTTCCACGGCGGTGGCTGGGTCCTCGGCGACGCCTCCACCCACGACCGGCTGGTACGGCAGATAGCCAACGGTGCCAAGGCCGCGGTGGTCTTCGTCAACTACACCCGCTCGCCCGAGGCCGAGTACGCGACCGCCAACGAGCAGGCCTACGCGGCCACCCAGTGGGTCGCCCGGCACGGCGACGAGATCAACGTCGACGGCTCCCGGCTGGCCGTGGCCGGTGACAGCGTCGGCGGCAACATGACCGCCGCCGTCACCCTGATGGCAAAGCACCGCGGTGGCCCCAAGCTGGCCCAGCAGGTGCTGTTCTACCCGGTCACCGACGCGAACTTCACCACCCCGTCCTACCAGCGCTACGCCAAGGGCTGCTGGCTCACCGCCGCGGGCATGAAGTGGTTCTGGAACGAGTACGCCCCCGACACCTCGGACCGCACCCGGCCCACCGCCTCCCCGCTGCGCGCCACCACCGCCCAGCTGCGGGGCCTGCCCAAGGCGCTGGTGATCACCGACAGCGATGTGCTGTACAGCGAGGGCCGTGACTACGCCGTCAAGCTGCACGCGGCCGGCGTTCCCGTCACCCACGTCCACTACGCGCACATGATCCACGACTTCGTGATGCTCAACGGCCTCGCCGGGAGCCACGCCGCCCAGTCCGCGGTGGCCCAGGCCAACGAGGCCCTGCGGCAGGCTCTGTACGGCTGACGCGGCCCGAGTCCGTCGCCTCGGGCCGTCTCCACGACGCCCGATCGCACCGCCCGGCCGCTCTGTTCCCGTGACGCGGCCGGGCGGTGCTCGGCGCGCCTCGGGTAACGGCGGGCCGGTCGGGCCGGGTTTGCGGGGCGCCCGTGCCCTCATTCACTCGTGGCACGGGTGCGCCGTCGATCGGTGTGGGCCTCGTGGACGTGACGGCCCAGCAGAGGGCCGCCGAAGACGATGAAGCCGACCCCGATCAACCAGGACTGCACGATGAGGACCGCGCCGACCGTGCCGTAGGTGACGGCGTTGTTCACGATGAGCGGGGAGAAGACCTGGTAGGAGAACCAGCGCAGGCCGACGAGGCCCAGCATGGTGGCCGTCGCCCCGGGCAGCAGCGCCCGCCAGCTCACCCGGCTGCCCAGCAGGAAGTGCTGGCCCCACCAGAAGAACAGCATGCCGAAAAAGACGGTGAGGGTGATGCGGACGATGGACGGGACCATACCGCCACGCAGGATCGCGCCGCTCTGCACCTCGGCGAACAGATAAGCCGTCAGGGCAGCAAGCCATACAGCGCGGCGCCACACACTGTGCCAGCGCCCCGCGGGCAGATCCCACACCCGCTCATAGCCCGTCTGGACGCTCGAGGCGAAGGTGAGTCCGAACAGGGCCAGGGCGACGATACTGAAGACGCTGGTCGCGCTGAGTACTTTGCGGGGCGCGGTGAACAGGTGGTTCACCGCGTCCGCCGGGCGCCCCGTCAGGCTCATGCCGTCGGTCACCCAGGAGGCGAAGCCGCGCTGCTGGAAGGGGACCGCGGCGGCGACGACGATCAGCAGCGGCGCGAGGGTGACCAGGGCCAGGGCGGCGAAGCCCATGGCGCGGTGCATCAGTTCCATCTCACGGCCGTGCTGCCAGAGCCGCCCGGTGGACGAACTGTGCCAGCGGGTGTGCCAGCGTGTGTGCCGTCCGCGGTGCTGGGGGCGTTCGTGCGGGGGCGGGCCTGAGGAACCCGTCATGCGTCCCCCCGTTCCCGAGCCACCGTCAGCTGAAACCCCCTGCTCCCGTTGATCACCCTCTGGCGGTGCGACGTGCCGCACATGTGCGATACACTCGATCTAGTGAACGGCGCTGAACTTCGGTGCCCCTTCTCATGCGTTGGTGGTCCAAAGAAAGACGCCCCGCTTCCTGTGGGGAGATGCAGGTGCAAGGCCTGCCCGGCGCTCTACGAGACCCCGCCTCCGCTTACTCCGGAGGCGGGGTCTTCTGCGTGTTCGGGATCCGGCGGGCACCTTGGTCGTCGGCGGGTCGGCGGGTCGGCGGGTCGGCGGGTCGGCGGGTCTGAGCGTCAGTGGCTGTCGTGGCGAGTGACCCGCAGCGGCAGTGCGTTGGGGCGGATCTGCACATGCTCGACGGCACGGACACGGTGCCGGGGGACCGGATGGAGTCGCCACCGCGTCATGATGGCCGCCAAGGTGATCCGCATCTCGTGCCAGGCGAAGGTGTCGCCGATGCATTTGCGGTTCCCGGCCCCGAACGGGATGTAGGCGCCGCGCGGCAGGTCACGCTCGCTCCGGGACAGCCAGCGGTCCGGGTCGAACCGTAGGGGATCGGGAAAGGAAACCGGGTCGCGGTGCAGTGCGGCCGCGCTGAGGATCAGTTCGGCGCCTTCGGGCAGCCGTACCGAGCGGATGGTCGTCGGGCATGCGGTGCGCCGCATCATCAGCCAGTTCGGCTGGTACAGGCGCAGGACCTCGGTCAGGAAGCGGTCCGTGTACGGAGTTGCGGCACCGGGGTCCCCGGCGAGGCCGACGGCGCGGGCCTCCGCACCGATCCGTTCCTGGGCCTCGGGGTCGGTGCTGAGGACGTGCAGCGCCCAGGACAGCGTGGTGGCGGTGGTCTCCGCTCCGGCGATCAGGAGGGTGAGCAGTTCGTCGCGCGCCTGCTCGTCGGTCATGAGGGGGGTGGTGACGCCGGCGCGCCCCAGCATGAGGGACAGCAGATCACCGTCGCCCGCGTGGATCCTGGCGTGCTGGACGGCGCGCTCGGCGAGGGCGCGCAGGGTGGCGGCGGCGGCGAAGAAGCGCCGCCGGCCGCGCGTGGGAAGCGCGGCGACCCGCGTGGGGAGCACCGTGTGCAGGAACATCCCCTTGGTGAGCACATGCAGATACGCGGGGACTTTCTCGCCCATCTCGGCGAGGTCGCGCGGGATCTCGTGCGACGACGCGAACAGCACATGGAGGATGACCCTCGTGGCCAGGCGGCGCATCTCCTCGTCGAGTTGGACGACGGATCCCGGGTGCCAGCTCTCGGCCGTCTGCTCCGCCAGGGCGGCCATGGTGGGCGCGTAGCCGGCGATCCGGGCACGGTGGAAACCCGGCTGGAGGATGCGGCGCTGTCGCCGGTGGAATGCCCCCTCCGAGAGTGCGATGCCATTGCCCATGAAGGGTCGCGCCGTTTGGAAGAGGAGTCCTTTGCCCAGGTCTCTGCTCTTCTCCGTGAGGCTCTCGTGCACGGCGCCCGGTGAGTTGAGGACAAAGGCCGGGCGACTGCCGAGCAGGATCTGGACGACCTCGCCCTGAGGGCGCAGGGAATCGAAGAACCGGGAGCGGCTCGCCGCGAGTTGTGGCAGATGACCGAGGACCGGACACCGGCCCTGGGCGACGGGAGCGAGGGCGCCGGTCCAGTAACTACTGGCCACGATGACTCCGTTCCATGCTCTCCCACAGAGGGATGCGCTCCGGATCTGGGGCGAGAGGAAGGGGATCGGAAACGCTTGGGCTCCCTTGGTTATCGTAACGGCGGCGGCGAACGGCCGTAAAGAGTATGACTGAGAATGCCGTTGGGTTTTCCACGATCACAGGTCACGGGAAAAGAGGATTATATTTTCTTTGACATTCACCCTCAAGGTTTCGTGGCTTTCGTGGAATTGATTGGCTTCTTATCGCAACTTCTGATCGACGTACCGGCGGTACGGCGGGCATCGCATGCGAAATGGCCAGGTCGGCGGGCCCCACGATGGCCGTGCACGGGAAGCCGACCTGCCTCGCCGCCTGTGCGACGGCACTGTGGCGCCTCGTTCCCAGCCGGTCGGTCGGCTGTCCTCGTGCGCTGCCCGCCGATTGTTACTGTCCCGCTCCCGCCACCGGTGCGGCCGCCTCGGCCGCCCGCAGTCCCGTCCCCGGTGCGCCGGAGCCGAGCCTGGTGTTCGTGGGCTCGTGCCGGCCCGACCAGGTCTGATGGCTCTGCACTCCGGTCAGGTGAGCCGGTGCCGGGGCGGCCGGGCCATAGGTACGGGTCGACCGGCCGCCGCGTGCCGTCGCCTCGGTCAGGGTCAGAGCGAGCTGTTCGAGGCGGTTCTCCAGGGTCCGCAGCATCTCTTCGTCCCGCTGGCGCAGTGCCGCGAGCAGGTCCATGGCCTCCTCGTCACCGGCGAGCGCCGCGATGCTCTCACCGGCCCGGCAGGTCGCCAGCGACTGTGCGGCGGCGGCGTACTCGCACTCCGTGATCCTCAGCATCTGGCGGTCGGTCGCCGGACGGCCGCCGAGCAGGACGCCGTCCGCGATCATCGCACCGGCCTCCAGGGGGATGCGCGCGGCGCGGACGGCGACCGACGCGAGCGTCCGGACGATGGCGGTCGCGTCGCTCAGCAGCCGACGGGGTCGCAGAAGGCGGACATGGTCGTCGATACGGTCGATGTGCTCGCGTACGTCGGCGAGAAGGTTCTCCAGGGTGTGGCGGTGCGGATGTGCGGGAGTGACAGCCAAATCCGCCCGCACCATGTGGATGAGGGCGGCGTGGGTCTTCCGGGCGTCCTGTAGCGCCGGTATGAGCGCGTCCGTCGTCACTGCCATTGTGGGTGCTCCCTTTTCTGGGGTCGTGGGACGGCGGGAGGGGCGGATCTGCCTGTCGAGCGGATGTCCGCGTGGGCCGGCCCCAGGGATCAGCGTGTGCGAACCGGCTGAAGATCGCGCGGCGGCCTGGTCCATCCCGGGTGCGGCCGACAGCGGTTCCTCGTGGTGACAGTGCCCGGCGGGATGTCCGACGCCGAGGCGCCCGGCTAGCCCGTCCGGGTGTGCCGTACGCCAAGCGGTGGCGTACCCCCTCGACGCGGGCACGGGAGCCGTGAGCGCCCGGAGTTGAGCCGAGGCGTTCCCCGGGGCCGGTTTCCCGCATCTCCGCCGCGCCGCCGGACCGCCGCCGCACCCCGGGCGAGGGCCGCCTCCGGACCGTGGGTCCTGCCCTCCTGGCGGGGAGTGCCGGCGGGCCGGGCAGGGTGGCGAGCCGCTCCACGAGGGCGTTGTCAGTGGTCACCACTAAGTTCAGCCGTGTCCCGCCGGTCTGGCGTGGACGTCCCCTGGGCGCAAAGGAGATGGTGCGTTGTCGGTTTGGGAGAAGTCGAGTACGGCACGGGTGACACCACCCGCCCGGCCGCGGAAGCTGGCCAAGGTGCCGTTCGTCGAGCTGGCCGACGGACGTCTGCAGGGAGTGGTCTCCAGCGGCTCGGACATCGAGCGGGTGTATGTCTCGTCGGTCGCGGCCGGGACCTACGCGTTCGCCTGCAGCACCAACAACAACCGTCCCTGCGGCGGGGCACGGGGCTCGTTCTGCAACCACATCCGGGCCCTGATCAACGAGGCGGTGCTGCAGTACGGCGCCGAGCGCGTCGCCCGCTATCTGCGCGTGGAGGTCGCGGAGGCGGAACGGAGCGCGGACACCCTCGCCTCGGTCATGACCGGCACCCGTCCGCCACAGGCGGACGCCAAGGCGGCCGCCTCCGTCTTCAGCCGGTTCCTGCGTCACCTGGCCTATCTGGAACTGGCCCCGTCCACCGCGCCGTTGCCCGAGATGCAGTGGTTCCCGCCGACCAGGACGACGGCGGACGTGTCCCCGGGCGAGCGGGCGTCGAGCGCGGGGGAGCGCGCCTACCTGCTCGCCGAACCGATCGCCGGACTGGACGAGGCCCTCGCGGCCGTCGACGCCTTCGACCAGGCTCTCGTGGGTGGACTGCTGCGTCCGCACCCCGGCCAGGCCGCGGGCCTCGACGAACTCGCCCAGGCCGTCGCGGGGACACCACTGGCCTCCAGGACCGCCGAGGCGGCCGGGAAGGCCGCCGCCGGAGCCGCGGGCGAGGACGACCTCGTCGCCCTCGCCGCCGCCCGCACGGCACTGCTCGGAGCCGCGCACGACGCGCTCATTGCGCGCGTCACGGAGACGACCGGCCGGGGACGCGGCGAGACGGAGGCGGTTCCCGGGGCCGATGCCCGGCCGACGGCGAACCTGCCGGCCGCAGCCCGCTCCTGGCTCGCCGATCTGGCGCGCGCCGGATGGCGGGGCATCGACCACGACATGGTCTCCGGGGCGGCACAGGTCGTCTCCGCGATGCTTCCGGACCCGGTCCTGCGCCGCCTGGGCACCCTCCTGGACGGCTTCGCCGCCGAGCTGGCCGCCTCCTGCCCCGGCGCGTCCCTCGAACGGATTCCCGTACGCCGCTGGGCGGACCTGTGGTCGCGGGCGATGCTCCTGACGCTGCCCCGGGCCACCGCCACCCCCATGGCCGGCCACCGGACGCCTGCTGCCCCTCGGCGTCGACGTGCACGAGCACGCGACCGCCGCACAGGCCCAGGTCCACGCGGTCCTCGAACCCGCCGACGGCAGCGCGCCCCGCCTGGTGCGGGCCAGTGTGTCGGTGCCGAAGCCGGACACGGTCCTCGGAGCCGGCGTGTGGCAGCTGATGCGTCCGCACATGTCGCTGCTGGCCGCCCTCGGTGAAGGCCGTTCCATGGACCTCGTGGACATGCCGATCACCGCCGAGGGCGACCTGATCTGGAGTGACGAGCACGGGCGCCCCGGCGAGCCCGCGGACGCCTTCGCCGCCGCCCGGGTCGCCCTGCCCACGGCGACCGTCGCCGAGGCCGCGCCGCTGGACCGGCATCCGGCCCGTATCGCCGTACCCGTGCTGCTGGAGGGCTACGGCGTCCACCAGGACGACGAGGCCCTGACGTTCGAGATCGCCGGTCACCGGCTCGCCGTCGATGCCGACCGTGCCCCGGACGCCGGGCCGCTCGGTCCCGAGGCCGTCGCGCGGTCGAGTGCCTGTATCGGCCTGCTGCGCTGGGACGACGGTGCGTTCAGCGTGCAGCCGCTGGCCGTCGAGACAACCGTGCGGAAGAAGGCGGTGGCGATCCACGCCGGGGCGTGGGCCGGGGGTACGTCGGACAAGGCCGCTGCCAAGGCCGAGAAGGCCGCCACCGACGCCGTCGCCGCGCTGCGGGAGCGCGCGGGAAGGCTGCTGCGGAAATGACCGAGCAGACGAACGCACGGACGAACGGTCAGACCGACGGTCAGGCGGGGCAGTCGACCGCGCGGGTCGGCCGGACGGCCGCGCAGATGGCCCGGACGACTGGGCAGGCGGGCGAGGAGACGCCCGAGGACACGATCGGAGCGACGAGCTCCGAGAATCGCCGTCAGGTTCTGTACTGGCGGCTCCTCGCCCGCCTGTTCGATCACGAGGAGCAGCCGACGCTCGAATCGGCGAGTGTCGCCGTCGTCGAGGACATCGGCCTGCCGCCCGCCCTGCTCGACCCGGCGGCCTCCGTCGACTCGATCGTGCAGCGCCATCCGGAGCTGGCCGCCGAGTTCGAGGGACTCATGGTGCCCGAGCTCGACGACGACGGCGCGCGCGACCGCGCGGCCGAGGTGCGACGTGCGGCACTGGTCTCGAAGGTGCTGCTCAACGTCTTCGCCCAGGGCTCCGGCAGCGTCAGCGCCGCACAGTTGTCGAGCTGGCAGTCCGACGCGGGCTGGCTGGAGCGCGCACTCGGCTGCAAGCCGGGTGACCTGCGCGGTGGCCGTCCCGCGGGAGGCGCCGCAGCGGGCCCGGGTGTCAGTCCGACCGGATCGGGCGGCCGCGGTACGACGCCCGACCTCAGCCGGCTGATCCCGGCGATCGGTCCGGAACTCGGCTCCATCGAGGCCGACCTCGTCAAGAGGATGCATCTGCGCGAGGTCCTCGCGGATCCGCAGCTCGCCGCCCGGCTGACCCCGAGCATGTCGCTGATCGAGCAGCTGTTGCGCGACAAGAACAACCTCTCCGGCGTAGCCCTGGCCAACGCCAAGGCGCTGATCCGCCGCTTCGTCGACGAGGTCGCGGAGGTCCTGCGCACCCAGGTGGAGAAGACCACGGTCGGTGCCCTGGACCGTTCGGTGCCGCCGAAACGCGTCTTCCGCAACCTGGACCTCGACCGCACGATCTGGAAGAACCTCACCAACTGGAGCCCGGAGGAGGAGCGGCTCTACGTCGACCGCCTCTACTACCGCCACACCGCCCGCAAGACGACGCCCCAGCGGCTGATCGTGGTCGTGGACCAGTCGGGCTCGATGGTCGACTCCATGGTCAACTGCACCATCCTGGCGTCGATCTTCGCCGGGCTGCCGAAGGTGGACGTGCACCTCATCGCGTACGACACTCAGGCGCTCGACCTCACGCCATGGGTGCACGACCCCTTCGAGACCCTGCTGCGCACCAACCTGGGCGGCGGCACCGACGGCACGGTCGCCATGGCACTGGCCCAGCCGAAGGTCGCCGAGCCCCGCAACACCGTGGTCGTCTGGATATCCGACTTCTACGAATGGCGCACCGAGCAACTGTTCGAGAGCATGTCCGCCCTGCACCGCTCCGGGGTCAAGTTCATCCCGGTCGGATCGGTGACGAGCTCCGGCCGCGGCAGCGTCAATCCTTGGTTCCGGGAGCGCTTCAAGGACCTCGGCACGCCGGTGCTCTCCGGCCACATCCGCAAGCTCGTCCAGGAACTCAAGACGTTCCTCACCTGATCGTCTGCTGTGTTGTTCCCTCAGTCATCCACTGTGAAAGGCCTTTGACATGTCCGACCTGTTGCGCGCCCCCGCCGAGATCAAGTACGCCGAGGAACTGGACTGGCTGGAGTCCGTCGACGACGGCCCCAAGCCCTTCGCGTGGCGCCTGTCCCCGAAGATGGTCCGTCTGTTCATCCTGGGCTCCGAGCGCGCCGACGGTCTCGACCGGGAGATACCGCAGAAGTGGTTCGGTGACCGCAGCTTCGTCGAGCGCTCCATCGTCACCCTGGCCTCCGACCGCGGTCTGCTGCTCATCGGCGACCCCGGCACCGGCAAGAGCTGGCTGGCCGAACTGCTGTCCGCAGCGATCTGCCGCAACTCCACCATGGTGGTGCAGGGTACGGCCGGCACCACCGAGGACCACATCAAGTACTCCTGGAACGTGTCCATGGTGATCGCCAAGGGGCAGTCGCGGGAGTCGATGATCCCGTCGCCGATCATGACCGCGATGGAGACCGGCGCGATCGGCCGTTTCGAGGAGCTCACCCGCTCCACCAGCGATGTCCAGGACGCACTGATCTCGATCCTGTCGGAGAAGTACATCTCGGTCCCCGAGCTGGACAGCGACAACATCGTCTTCGCCAAGCCGGGCTTCTCCGTCATCGCCACCGCCAACAGCCGAGACCGGGGGGTCAACGACCTGTCCTCGGCGCTCAAGCGCCGCTTCAACTTCGTACGCATCCCGGTGATGACGAACAAGAAGAGCGAGGCGGAGATCGTCCGTTTCCGCACCGAGGAACTGCTGCGCCGCCACAGCATCGAGCTGGACGTGCCGCCGACGCTGCTTGACGTGCTGCTGCAGAGCTTCGCCGATCTGCGCGCCTCGGCCGCCGCGGCCGCCGGTGACGACGAGAAACTGGAGTCCGCGCTGTCCACGGCCGAACAGATCGGTGTGCTCGAGGACGCCATCCTGCACAGCAACTTCTTCGGCGAGCGCGCGCTGACCGCCCGTACGCTCGCCTCCTCGCTCGTGGGATCGCTGGCCCGTCGCGAGCCGGAGGACCTGGCCATCCTCAACAAGTACCTGCACGGAGTCGTCGAGCCGCGCAGCAAGGAAGAAGGCGGATCCTGGCCGGAGTTCCTCGAGGGCGGCCGTGACGCGATTGCCACCCTGTCATGAGCGCCGAGGAACAGGGGACGTTCGACGCTCTGCGCACCCAACTGCAGCGGGCCGCAACGACGTTCGCGGACGGGCCGGACGCCCTGCAGGGCATTCTGCTCGGCATCGTCGACGACGTCGACCGAGCGGTGCGGGAACCACTGGAGATCTTCCCGGTCTGCCACCACTCGCCGGCCTCGGCGACCGCCATGGCACGGCGACTGCGGGAGAAGCAGCCGAAGGTGGTGTACCTGGAGTTGTGCGAGGACATGGCACCGCTGCTGACCGAACTGCGCAACTGCCGACTCCCGGTCGCGGTGCAGGCGTTCGCGTCCGAGGTGGAGGGCTTCCCGGCCGACTGGGCGCCGCTGTCGGTGGTCGCGCCGATCACCGAGGCATCGGCCGAGTACCAGGCGATCGCCTACGCACTGGACACACCCGGTGTCGAGCTGGTGCTCGTCGACCGCTCCTCGGACCATGTGTTCCAGTGGGAGCCGCGCGACGCGGCCGGCGCCGAGCCGGCCGACCCCGACGCGCCGCCCGCCGAGGAGGAGGGCGCGCTGCACGGTGACGCGGTCGGCGTGGAGATCGGCGACCTCCGGCCGCGCTTCGCCGAGCTGGAGGAACACCTGCTGCGCCACGGCCGGGTGAGGCACTGGTCGGAATGGTGGCACCAATACGTCGAGCTGCCGCTCGGCGACAGCGACCATGACACCTACCGGCAGGTCATGCTTCTGATCGGCAGCCTGTTCCGGCGGCTCGCGCCCGGGGATCCGCGGCGGGTGCGCGTGGACGAGGACCGCGAGCGCTACATGTGGACGAGGATGCGCGAGCACCTGGCGGCGACCGGGACGGACCCCGGGGACTGCCTCTATGTGTGCGGCGCGTTCCACGCGGCCAGCCGCGTCGCGGAGTTCGGTGTCCACGGCGCCGACACCTTCGGGATCAGCCCGCCCAGCGCCACCAAGTGGCAGCACGGGCTGATCCCGTCCAGCCACGCGGCGATCGAGGCGCAGTTCGGTCTCGCCGGCGGCTCGGTGTCGATCGCCGCCACGGTGTGGACGAAGAACCTCAAGCGCACGGGGGTACGGCCGTTCCGTCTGGCCGGACAGACGGGCGCGAAGAAGACCGCGGCGGCCGCAAGGACCCCGGCGGCCAGGAGGACGGCGACGGCCGCCGCGACCGGGACGAGCACGGCAGGGGGCGCCCTCGATCCGACCGAGGCGGGCGCGGACAAGCTGTCCGGCTTCCTGCAGCGGCCGCCGGTGCTCGACCGGCTGGACGAGGCCGAACTGCTCGGCTGGTCGGTGGAGATCGTGCGCGCCGCACGCCGTAACGGCTATCTCGCCTCCACCGCCGACGCCATCGCGGTGTTCGAGACATCGATCCTGCTGGCAGGGATGCGCGACCGGGCCAGGCCCACGCCGTACGACTTCCAGGACGCGGCGGTCACCTGCATCGAGAAGGACGCCGTACCGGGCCGACGCGATGTGCGCCGCCTGGTGGAGATCATGATGGGCGGTGACCGTACCGGCCAGGTCGGTTACGACGCCCTGCCACCCCTGGCCCGGGATGTGCACGACCGGCTGGCACCGCTCGACATGAAGCTCGGACAGCGCGGGGTGCAGCGGGCGCTGCTGGACATCGCCGCCCGGCCCGAACTGCGGCAGTGCTCCGACGTGTTGTGGATGCTCCGCCATCTGATGCCCCCGGGCGCCGCACGGCCGATCATGGGCGAGCGGCGGCTCGGCGAGCGGCCCATCCAGGAGTCCTGGGACCTGGCGCTCGGCACCCACCAGCGGGCGCTCATCGAACTCGGCTACGAGGGCGTCAGTGTCGAGCAGGTCCTGGAACAGCGTCTGCGGCGCACGGCGTACGGGCCCCACGCCACGGCGGCGACCGTGCTGGAGACCGTGGAGGACGCGACGCTGTACCTGCGCAGCCGCCGCCTCGCCGACGAGCTGGGGACCCGCGCCCTCGAGGTGCTGTCGAGCGAACGCGGCGTCGACGGCGCGCCGGAGGTGCTGCGCCGGGTGCGGCGGCTGCTGGCCTACTACCGCACCAGCGAACCGGTGCTGCCCCAGTGGATCGAGTCCTTCGTCAAGGCGGGCTACGCCCACTACTGCACGCTGCTGCCGAAGGCGTTCACCGATGACGACGCGACCGTCCGCCAGGTCGCGGCGACGATGGGCTTCCTGTTCGGCATGGAGAGCCTGGCGTTGTCACTGGGCTGCGACCGGACGCAGTTGGAGCTTGCGGTCGCGCAGTCCCATCCGGAGGAGCCGGCGAAGACCGCCCTGTTGTGGGCGGCCCAGGCGCAGCTCGGACACCTCTCCCGGGCGGAACTGCGGGCCAGGTGCGACGAACTGCTGGACAACCCCCTGGTCGTCCCCGCGTATCCGCGGTATCTCAGCGGACTGCTGCATGCGCTGGAGCCGGTCCCGCAGCTGGCCGACTTCGTCGTCGAGGCCGTGTCGAACGCGTTCGCGCGGCTGCCGGACCCGGTGCTGCTGCCCTGGCTGCCGACCCTGATCACCACTTTGCGGTCCGACGGAGCCGAACTGGCACCGCTGCTGATCCGGGAGGCCGGGCGGATCTTCCCCGGCCGACTGCCGGCGCTGGACGGATGGGTGCCGCCGTGGCGGGCCGAGCCGAGTCCGCGGGTGCCACCGCTGGCGGGGCACGCCGGGGGCGCCCGTGGCGTCGCACTGCTGGCCGCCCACCCGGCGACCTGCGATGCGGTGGCGGACCTGCTGGGTTGCGAGGAGGCCTGGGCGTCGGCGGACCCGGGACCGTCAGGCGCGGAGCTGCTCATACGCCACCCCGACACGGCGATCGCGCTTAAGGAGTTGCTGGCCGGCTCCTTGTGATCGCCGCGGGGCGGCCGCTTTGCCGCAGACCGCGTCCCTTCCCTGGCCCGCCGTGACCGACCGGCGGACCAGGGAAGGGCGGATTGCAGGCGTTCGCCGGAATAGGAACCGATGGACGAACGTTTATTCGGTGGGAGGTGAGGTTCGTGGGAACTCCGCACACGTTCCCGCACCAGCATCGGCCTGGCCGCTGCGCGTGGGGAGCAGGTCGGGCGGTCCATCGTCGCACTTGGCTGCTGCCTCACCGCCCCGAGGCCGCGGGGCGGGCCCGCCGTCACGCCCGGAACTTCCTGGAGCGCCGACGGATCGACCAGCCCACCATCGAGAAGGTCCTGCTGCTGGTGTCGGAACTGGTCACCAATGCCGTGGAGCACGCGCGGCCGCCGATCATGCTGCATCTGCAGGTCGGACCGCGACAGGTGCGGGTCGAGGTCACCGACGGCGGACCGGCCCGTCGCGAGGCCGCGTGGACGGCGAGCTGCGGTCCGGACGAGCACGGCCGCGGCCTGTGCATCGTCGACCAGGTCGCCACGGCCCACGGCGACAGCCGTGCCCACCGTCGCACCCTGCACTGGGCGGACCTGACCACGGCCGCCTGACCCGGCCCACCCTGGCTCCCTGTCCGACCGACCGGCCTCGCCCCCTTTGCTCCCCGTCCGTCGGGCCGACCGGGCTCGCCCCCTTCGTTCCACTCCCCGTCCGTCGGGCCGACCGGGCTCGCCCCCCGTCCGGCCGACCGGGCTCGCCCCCCTCGCTCCCCGTCCGGCCGACCGGCCGGCCGACCGGCCTCGCCCCCTTCGCTCCACTCCCCGTCCGTCCGGCCGACCGGGCTCGCCCCCTTCGTTCCACTCCCCGTCCGGCCGACCGACCGGCCTCGCTCCCCGGTCGACCGGGCTCGACCCACCCCCTCACGGCCCGGTCGGCCGGGCCGTGAGCCCCGGTCAGTGGCCTCCCAGGTCCTCGCCGAGCACCTCCTGCACGGTCTCGAGCGCGGTGGCGCGGTCGCCGGGAACCAGCCCGATGCGGGTACGGCGGTCCAGGAGGTCGGCCGCGTCGAGTGCTCCCTCGTGGCGTACGGCCCACAGCAGTTCGGCACGGGTGACCGGGTGACCCGCCAGCACCGGCTCGGCCAGCCGGGGGTCGGCCATGGCCAGGGCGTGCACGGCCGGTGCTTCGGTGCCGTAGCGGCTGATCAGTCGGCGCGGCGCGCTGAGGGCGCCGAGCGCATGGGGCGACGCGGCGCCCACCAGTGGCAGTCCGGCCGTGGGCGAGGGCCCCGCGGGCAGGCGGTGTGCGGCGACCGCGGCGTCGACGGCATCCTCGGCCATGCGCCGATAGGTGGTGAGCTTGCCGCCGACCACGGTGACCACGCCCTCCGGCGAGGTGAGCACGGCGTGCTTGCGGGAGATGTCGGCGGTGTTCGCCGTAGCACCGGAGCCGCCGGCCGGAGTGGTGTCGAGCAGGGGGCGCAGTCCGGCGAACGCGCCCACCACATCGTCGCGGTGGACCGGGATGTCCAGGGCGGAGCCGAGGACGTCGAGCAGGAAGCCGATGTCGGTCTCGGGCACGGAGGGCACGTCCGGGACGTCGTCCACGGGCTCGTCGGTGAGTCCGACGTAGACCCGGCCGTCGCCCTGGGGCAGGACGAGGACGAATCGGTTGGTCTCGCCGGGGATGGGGATGTGCAGACCGGCGGGCAGAAAGCCGAGGTGTTCGGCGCGCAGCACGAGGTGGGTGCCGCGCGAGGGGCGGATCCGGACTCCGTCCACCAGGCTGCCCGCCCATACCCCGGACGCGTTGATCACCGCGCGGGCGCGGATCTCGCCCTCGCGGCCGGTGAGTTCGTCGCGTATGCGGGCCCCGGACGAGGTGAGTTCCAGCGCCCGAACGCGGGTCAGGATCCGCGCCCCCCGCGCCGCGGCCGTGCGCGCGATCGCGGTGACGAGACGGGCGTCGTCGGTGACGCGGCCGTCCCAGGACAGCAGTCCGCCGCGCAGCCCCGCGCCGCGCAGCGCGGGAGCCAGACTGCGTGTCTCCGCCGCGGAGAGCCTGCGCGGCGCGGGCAGTGTCGCCCGGGCCGTGCGTGCGGCCAGACGCAGTGAGTCGCCGGCCCGGAAGCCGGCCCAGGCCAGGGCGGCCTGACCGCGGGAGACCAGCGGGGTGAGCGGCAGCACGAACGGCTGCGCGCGCACCAGATGGGGGGCGGTGCGCTCCATCAGGATGCCGCGTTCACGTGCGCTCTCGTGGGCGACGTCGAACTGGGCGGAGGCGAGGTAGCGCAGTCCGCCGTGAATGAGCTTGGAGCTCCAGCGGGAGGTGCCGAAGGCCAGGTCATGGGCGTCGATGGCGGCGACCGTCAACCCCCGGGCGGCGGCGTCCAGGGCGGCGCCCGCGCCGGTCGCGCCGAGACCGACGACCAGGACGTCCACGGGCGGCCCGTCGATGCTCTCGTCCAGTTCGCGCAGACGACGGGCGGCGGTCAGGGACGTACCCGGAGCGGGCTGCCCCGAGGAGGCCGGGCTGCTGCTGGAGCTCATGGTGTGAGGGTCCTCTCGAGGATGGTCCGCAGTTCTCCGTAGAAGGCCTCGGTGCCCAACTCGGCGTCGTCCTCCTCGGTCATGGTGCGCAGCGACAGAGTGAAGGACTGGGCGACCAGGAGCAGGGATCTGGCCTGCCGCCGGGGGTGACCGGGGCGTACCGAGCCGTCCGCGTGGCCCTCCTCGACGGCGGCGGCGAGCAGTTCGAGGAGGGCGTCCTGGCTCGCTCCGCGCCGGTCGAGCACATAGGGGAGCAGGAGTTCGGGATCCACGTCGATGATCTTGCGGAAGAGCGGATGGCGGCGGAAGGCGTCCACGCCGTTCACCAGCCCTTCCACGATCAGGGTGCGCGCGTCCGCCACCTGGCCCCGCTCGGGCATCGCGCCGGTGGCCGCCTCGATCCACTCCCGCGTCATCAGATCGCCGACCAGTGACCGCACATCGGGCCAGCGGCGGTACAGGGTCATCCGGGAGACACCCGCACGGCGGGCCACATCGGTCAAGGTGGTGCGGCGGACTCCGACGGCCAGGACACAGTCGCGGACGGCGTCGAGCACCGGATCGTTGTCCGAAGCATTGTGACGAATAGGCGTCATGTGTAACAGTGTAACGCGCCCTGCGGCCGCGCAGGAGACCGCTCTGTTCGTGACGACCGGTAAGGACAAGCACCATGGACATGCTGTGGAGCGGCTGGGGCGACCCGGCCCGGGCTACGCCGCTGCCCGACACGGTGATCGGGCTGCTGCGCGACATGCTCGGGGTGAAACCGCGCAGCGCCGAGCCGGTCACCCTGGATGAGATCGCCGTACCCGAGTCGCCGCTGGATCCCTCCGCGCACCGGGCCCTGCTCGCCGTCGTCGGCGACGAGGAGCATCTGCGCACCGACGCCGAGTCCCGTGTCCGGCACACCCGCGGAAAGTCCACCCCGGATCTGCTCCGCATCCGCGAGGGCGACATGAGTGACGTGCCCGCGGCCGTGGTGCTCCCCGGCGGCCACGACGAGGTCCTCGCCGTGCTGCGCGTCTGTGCCGACCACGACCTGGCCCTCGTCCCGTTCGGCGGCGGCACCTCCGTCGTGGGCGGCCTCGCCCCCGAGCGACGACGCCCCTTCGTGGCCCTCGACCTGCGCCGCATGAACGGCCTGCTCGACCTCGACCCGATCTCCCGCACCGCCACCCTGCAACCCGGCCTGCGGGCCCCGCACGCCGAGGCGCTGCTGCACGACCACGGCTTCACCCTCGGCCACTTCCCCCAGTCCTACGAGTGGGCCACCATCGGCGGATTCGCCGCCGCGCGCTCCAGCGGACAGGCGTCCGCCGGGTACGGCCGCTTCGACGAGATGGTCCTCGGCCTCACCCTCGCCACCCCCGAGGGCACCCTGGAGGTGGGCCGCGCCCCGCGTTCGGCCGCCGGACCCGACCTGCGTCAGCTCGTCCTCGGCTCCGAGGGGGCGTTCGGCGTCATCACGTCCGTGACCGTGCGGATCCGCCCCGTCCCGCACACCCGCGTCTACGAGGGATGGCGTTTCGACTCCTTCGAGGAGGGCGCCGCCGCCCTGCGGCGCCTGGCCCAGGACGGGCCGCGGCCGACCGTGCTGCGCCTGTCGGACGAGACGGAGACGCTGATCGGTCTGGCCCAGCCCGACGCCATCGGCGCCTCCGGACTGCCGCAGGCCGCCGGCTGCCTCGCGATCGCCGGCTACGAGGGCACCGAGGAGGACACCACCTACCGCCGGGAACAGGCCG
The DNA here is from genome assembly GCF_042896945.1 of Streptomyces sp. NPDC001222. Classification (NCBI taxonomy): domain Bacteria; kingdom Bacillati; phylum Actinomycetota; class Actinomycetes; order Kitasatosporales; family Streptomycetaceae; genus Streptomyces; species Streptomyces sp. NPDC001222. Next base: position 69,797 of record NZ_JBIAXT010000006.1, on the reverse strand, counting down.
CGGCCGTGCTGCGTGACTGCGGTGGCACCTACCTGGGCCAGGAGCCCGGAGAGCGCTGGGCCCACGGCCGCTACTCGGCTCCCTATCTGCGGGACGCGCTGCTGGACGCCGGAGCCTTCGCCGAGACCCTGGAGACCGCCGCCTTCTGGTCCCGGCTGCCCGCCCTGTACGCCTCGGTCCGCAACGCGCTGACCATCGCGCTCACCGACGCGGGCACCCCGCCCCTGGTGATGTGCCACATCTCCCATGTCTACGAGAACGGCGCCTCCCTGTACTTCACGGTGGTCTCCGCGCAGGGCGACGATCCCGTGGCACACTGGGCGCCCGCCAAGCACGCCGCGGGTGAGGCGATTCTGGCGGCGGGTGGCACGATCAGCCACCACCACGGTGTGGGCACCGATCACCGCGAGTGGTACGTCCGGGAGGCCGGCCCGCTCGGCATCGGCGCCCTCCAGGCGGTCAAGCGCCGACTGGACCCCACCGGCCTGCTCAACCCCGCCGTCCTGCTCCCCGCCGACTGATCCCCCAGCACCCCGACCCGATCGTTTCGTCCACGACCCGTCAGGCGCCCTCGGAGGCACATCGATGCGACAGTTCACCGCCATCGTCAACCCCACCGCCGGCGGATCCGCCGGGGTCGCGGGGCTGCTTCAGGTGGCCCGGCTGCTGCGGGAGGCCGGGGCCGAACTGGAGACCGAGTACAGCCGCAGCCTGGCCCACGCCCAGGAGCTCGCCCGGGAGGCCGGGGAACGGCAGCGGGTCGTTCTGGCCGTCGGCGGTGACGGAATCGTGGGCGGCGTCGGCGGGGCCCTGAGCGGCACCGACACGCTCTTCGGTCTGGTCCCGGCCGGACGCGGCAACGATTTCGCCCGCGCGCTCGGCCTGCCCACCGAGCCGGACGCACTGGCCCGGGTGCTGCTGCACCACGCCCCCCGCTCCGTGGACACCATCGAAGTGGAGTCAGCCCACGGGCGCAGCGTCGCCCTCGGCAGCGTCTATGCGGGCGTCGACGCGCTCGCCAACCGCCATGCCAACCGATCCACCCTCCTGAAGGGGGCCGCCTCCTACTACGCGGGCGGACTGCGGGCCGTCGCCACCTGGCGCCCGGCCGCCTACCGGGTCACCGTCGACGGCGAGGAACTGCCGCACCGCGGCTACACCGTCGTGGCCGCCAACTCCGCCTACTACGGCTCCGGCCGCATCATCGCCCCCGATGCCCGCGTCGACGACGGACTGCTCGACGTGGTGATGATCCGCGAGGCGCCGCGCCGACTGTTCTTCACCCTGATGAACGAGCTGAAGTCGGGGGCCCACGTCCACCGGCCGCAGGTGCGGATCGTGCGGGGCAGTGAGGTCCGCATCGAGGCCGACCGGAGCGTTCCCTACGGCACCGACGGGGAGGTCGATGCCGTCCTCCCCGTCACGGCCAGGGTGCTGCCCGGAGCGCTCGCCGTACTCTGCTGAGGGAACGCGGCCGAGTTTTCCCGGCCGACCGGCCATACGTTGCGTGGATGGGTTCCATCACACATGCCTCTGGCCGGCCGTGGCCCGGACGTTCATGCCGTGGTGCGATGGGCCCATGGAACTGCGGGAGCTGCATGCCTTTGTCGCGGTGGTCGAGGAGGGGGGCTTCTCGGCCGCGGCCCGACGGCTGCATGTCAGCCAGCCGGCGCTGTCCCAGACGGTCAGCAGTCTGGAACGTCAGCTCCGGGTGAAGCTGCTGGTCCGCAGCAGCACCGGGGTGCGGCCCACCGAGGCGGGCGCCGCCCTGCTCGGGGAGGCCCGTGCGGTGCTCGCGCGGCACGATCAGGCGTTGCGCACGCTGGCCCGGTACACCGGAGGGGGAGGCGGGGTTCTGCGGATCGGCATTCCGCTGGAGTTCCCCTCGCGTCTGCTGAGCCCCGCGCTCACGGAACTCACCGAGGCCTGTCCCGACACCCGGGTCGAGGCCCGGCACCTGTCCACGTCGGAGCAACTGGCGGCGCTGCACGCCGGTGAACTCGATGTGGGACTGCTGCGGGAGCGTCCGACCGGGCGGGAGCTCGACGCGATGCTGGTCAACAGGGAGCGGCTGGGTGTGCTGCTGGCCGCGGAGCAGGCGGCGGAGCTGGCCACGGAGGAGGGGATCGCGCTGGATGCGTTGGCCGGTCTGCAGTGGGTGGCCTTTCCCCGTTCGGACAGTCCCGCGTGGCACGACGAGCTGACCGCGATCCTGCGCAGCCACGGCCTGGATCTGGGGGCGCAGGCCCCCGAGGGGCAGCGGCTGATCGCGGAGGTGAAACTGGCGGCCGTCAGCGCGGGCCGGGCCTTCGCGCTGGCACCGCCGGACTGGTCGCAACCCATCCCCGACGGGGTGGCGTGGTCGCCGCTGACCGGCCACCCGCTCGTCCGCCGGACGTGGGCGGTGTGGCCGGCCGACTCACGACGGCAGGACCTGGGCCGACTCGTCGCCGCCTTCGAACAGCCGCCCGGCGACTGATCCGCACCGACGGGCGGGACGGCCGGGACAGCGGTGGCCGTTCCTCTCGGCCCGGCCCCTCCCACCAGGGCGGGACGCTGACTTTCGTCATTGACAGTCAGCCGGTGGGGCAGTTAGCTTCGCCTGCGAAGCCAGACGAGGAGGGCCCCCGGGCATGGGGAGATCACGTACGTACGAATGGGACGACCCCGCGGTCACCGCGGAGGCCGCTGGACGTATGTCCGGGCTCGAGTTCCTGCACGAACTCCTGGCCGGGAGCCTGCCGCCCCCACCCGTCATCGCGACGCTGGGCCTGGTGCTCACCGAGGTGGAGCGGGGGCGTGTGGTCTTCTCGCTGGTCCCGGGTGAGGAGCACTACAACCCGATCGGCAGTGTGCACGGCGGTGTCTTCGCGACCCTCCTCGACTCCGCGGCCGGATGTGCCGTCCACTCCACCCTGCCCCACGGCACGGCGTACACCTCCCTGGATCTGACGGTGAAGTTCCTGCGTCCGGTCACCGTGGACACGGGCGAGGTACGGGCCGTGGGCACCGTGCTCAGCAGCGGCCGGCGCACCGCCCTCGCCCAGGCCCAGCTGCTCGACGGCTCGGACCGTCTGCTCGCCCACGCCACCAGCAGCTGCGTCCTGTTCCCGACGCCCGGGGCCTGAGAGGCGCCGCGCCCATGCGCGGCGCACACCCCGCTCAGTACCCGGGGAACAGTGAGCGCAGATCGGGGAGCGTGGCCGCGCCCGTGGCGGTGACGCCGTCCTCCTCGGGCCGGTTGCGGCCGTAGACCAGGCGCAGTACCGCCTCCGCGGAACCGGACAGTGTGCCCGTCGGCTCGGCGGGCTCGCACGGGTAGAGGTGCAGCTCGCTCTCCAGCAGCAGGCTCAGGGGGCGCGGCCGGTCGATGAGCCGCACCGCGATACGGCCGGGGGCGAGCCGGCCCAGCGTGTGGGGGTCCCGGAAGCGGGTCGCCACCAGGTCCAGCCGCTCCCACAGCAGATCGACCTCCGTGGTGGGGATCACCGCCGCGGGGTGCAGCGCGACCTCCACGTCCCAGGCGTGCACCGACTGTTCGGAGAGCCGGTAGCCGGCGTACTCCCGGACGCCGAGGAGGCCGCTGAAGTAGGGGATCCGCAACGCGGCCCGCGTGGCGTCGTCCAGCGCGTCCAGCAGGCTCAGATGCCGGCCGTCCGCCTCCTGCCAGGCGGCGCGCAGATCCGGCCCGGCCATGGCGTTCCAGCGCTCCCAGACCGGCACGTTGTCCTCCTGCCGGGGAGGCGTGAGGTCACCGGCGAGTCCGCGCGTCACGAGCGCGGTGCAGATCTCCGCGGCACTTCCGAGATGGGACAGCACCTGGGCGATGCTCCATCCCTCGGCGAAGGACGGCCGGGCAAGTGCCTCGTCGGAGAGGCCCTCCACCGCAGCGGCCAGGCGCTCGGAACTGCCACGCAGCGCCGACAGCCAGGAGTCGGGAGCTGTCGTGGCGGGGGTGACGGCTTGTGTCATGGTTCCTCCTTCGCCCCGGTGGGGACAGGGACCTCGCCCCAGCGGGGGTACGGACGGCCGTCACGGAAGGCTGCCGGCCTCGCTACGGCGTGACGGCCGTACGGAAAAAGCCAACATCCCCTCGGGCCACAGGGCATCCCACCAGCCAGAACCATCGCCGAGGGCGGCCATAAGAGACGCCTGTGGCCGTCGGTGGCCGCCGGAGCACGGCCTGTGGTGGCATGGGCCCATCGACCTGACGGGCCCGCCGGGTCCGAGGCACGCGGGCGAGGCCACGCCCACCGACATGCACATGAAGCGTGGGTCGACGACGGTCTCCCGCTCGATCGGACGGCACTTCCGCCGTCCCTCCCCTCAGTTGCCGATTCGAAGAACCGAAATGTGAAAGGCACAGCCATGACTTCTCTGTCTCTGTCTCTGGACGGAAACGTCGCGTTGGTGACCGGCGCGACCAGCGGAATCGGTGCCGCGACCGCGCTCGCGCTGGCCGAGCGGGGCGCCCATGTCCTGGTGGCCGGGCGCGACCGGGCGCGCGGTGAGGGCATCGTCGCCGTCATCCGGGAGCACGGCGGCAAGGGCGACTTCGTCGCCGCCGACCTGGGGAGCGCCGAGGGGGCGCGCCAACTGGCCCGCCGTGCCACCGAGTTGGGCGGCGGCCGGGTGGACATCCTGGTCAACAACGCGGGCGTGTACCCCTTCAAGCCCACGGAGCAGGTCACCGAGGAGGAGTTCGACTCCGTCTACGCGCTGAACGTCAGGGCGAAGTTCTTCCTGGTCGCCGCGCTGGCACCGGCCATGGCGGAGCGCGGCAAGGGCGCGATCGTCAATGTGAGCACGATGGTGTCCGAGTACGGTGTGGCCGGCATGGCGCTGTACGGCTCCAGCAAGGCCGCGGTCAACCTGCTGACCAAGTCGTGGGCCGCCGAGTACGGTCCCCGCGGGGTCCGTGTCAACGCCGTCGCCGTCGGTCCCACGCGCACCGAGGGGACCGCGGCGCTGGGTGAGGGCCTGGACGGTCTTGCCGCTGAGGCCCCGGCCGGACGGCCGGCGTCCCCCGAGGAGATCGCCGCGAGCATCGTCTTCCTGGCGAGCGACACCGCCGGCTTCGTGCACGGCGCGGTGCTTCCCGTCGACGGTGGCCGCACCGCGGTCTGATGTCACAGCCCCCGGTGCCCACCGGATGGTGCGCACCGGGGGCAGGGCCGGGACCCCTGGTGGGCGAAGCGGCCATCCGGGGGGCGTGGTCTCGGAACTCCCGTGCCGGCGCGGCGCCACGGGTACCCAGTCCAGTGCACGCACACGAAAGGGCTGTGACGAGAATGCAGATCGATCTGAAGGGCCGTACCGCACTGGTGACCGCCTCCACACAGGGCATCGGCGCCGCGATCGCCGCCGGACTGGCCCGGGCCGGAGCCCGGGTCGGGGTCAACGGCCGTACCGCCGACCGTGTGGCCGACAGCGTCGCGCGCCTGAACCGCGAGGTGCCCGGAGCCGATGTGGTGCCCGTCGCCGCGGACGTCACCACCGAGGAGGGCGCGCGCCGGGCCGTCGAGGCACTGCCGCACGTCGACATCCTCATCAACAACCTCGGCATCTTCGGCGCCAAGGACGCCCTGGAGATCACCGACGACGAATGGCGGCGCTACTTCGAGGTGAACGTCCTGGCCGCCGTGCGGCTGACCCGTCTGTGTCTGCCGGCCATGTGCGAACGCGGCTGGGGGCGTGTCCAGTACATCGGCAGTGACTCGTCCGTCGCCATCCCCGCCGAGATGATCCACTACGGCATGACCAAGACGGCGCTGCTCGCGGTGGGCCGGGGATTCGCCAAGCAGGCCGCGGGCACCGGCGTCACGGTGAACTGCGTCCTCGCGGGTCCCACCCACACCAAGGGCGTCGAGGACTTCGTCTACGAACTCGTCGACCGTGACCTGCCCTGGGACGAGGCCCAGCGCGTCTTCATGCGTGAGCACCGGCCGCAGTCGCTGCTGCAGCGGCTGATCGAGCCGGAGGAGATCGCCCATATGGTCGTCTACCTCGGCTCCGACCAGGCCTCCGCCACCACCGGCGGCGCGCTGCGTGTCGACGGGGGATACGTCGACGCCATCGTGCCGTGAACCGCCTCCCGCGCGCGGCGCCCTGAGATGCGGAACCCCGGGTGTGCACATAGCGTCTGAACCGCACCTCAGTGGGGGACGGCACCGGGCGCCGCGTCGTTGTGCGTGGTGCCCGTTCGGCATGGGAGGCCGTCGACCATGCGCACCAACAGCATCCGCCGGCGCAGGCTGGCCGGGCCGCCTCTCGTACGGCGGTGGCGAGACACAGCGGACCGTCATCTCACCCCCGTACAGCGTTCGCTGCTGATCACCTGGGTGTCCTTCGGGGTCACCTTCGCCTCTGTGCGGGTCATCACCCATGGCATCCGGGGCGGTTGGCTGCCCTGGGGAAATCTCTCCGCGGGCGGCGAGCATCTGCACCACTACAACTTCGGGATCGTCACGCTCGCCGGTCTGGGACTGGTCGCGGTACGCGGGGACGAGCGGGCCGTCGGACATCCCGCCGTGGCGGCCGCCTACGGCTGCGGAACGGCCCTGATCTGCGACGAGTTCGCGCTGCTGCTGGACCTGCAGGACGTCTACTGGGCCAAGCAGGGCCGGATCAGTGTCGATGTCTCCCTCGGAGTGCTGTCGGCGCTGGGCGTGTATCTGACGGCCAGGCCCTTCTGGCACGAGATCGGCCGTGTCACGGGCCACCACCTCGCCTCCGTCACGAGGGGCGGTGTCCGGACGGCCCGCTGAGGCTCCGCCCCATACCGTCGCGCGCTCCGTCCGGGCATGCCCGACTGCGCCGTGAGGGGCCGCTGCGTGAAGCATGAGGAGGATGCATGAGCCAGAGCAAGCGCCCGACGAATTCCGGACGGCGGAAAACCGCCGGGAGCGGCGCCTCCGACGCGGACCCCGGCCGACAGCGTGAACGCAATCGCCGCCGCGACAGCGCACGGGCGGCCGGGGGCGGGACCCGAGACCGTTCCCCCACCGCGGAGAACGCCCGGCGTGGGCAACCCGGAGAAGACGCCGCCCCGTCGCACGCCCCGCCCGCGGCACAGCCGCCGACCTCCGGCACCATGGCGCCGCAGCATCCGCCCCTCCCGGCGACCGACCGCCTTGCCACGGACGGCCCGCCGGGGAGACCGGAGCGACAGGGCTCACCGGAACGGCAAGCCTCCCCGGCCGCCGGCGGCGCCGACGACGAGGCGGCCAAGGCAGGGGAGGCACCCGGGAGATCCGGCGAACGGCGTCGACGGTGGCAGCCGGTCACCGGCCGCGGACCGCGATGGCGCAGGGTACGGCTGCGGATATCCGGGGCCGAGCCCTGGACGGTGATGAAGACGAGCTTCCTGGTGTCCGCGGGTCTGGGTCTGTGCGTGATCGTCATGGTGGGGGTGGTCGCGATCATGCTGACCGCGCTGGGCCAGGAACCGGTGGTGTCGCTGGGCTGGGAGACCACCGTCGGCCTCACCATCGTCGTCGTCACGGTGGAGGTGGGCCTCGCCACCGCGCTGGCGACACTGGTCGCCTTCCTCTTCAACTGGACGTCGGGCGTCGTCGGCGGGGTCGAGATGACGCTGGCCGAGGAGCCTTCTGGCCGGCCGGAGACGGAGCCCGACGCCGCACCCGGTGAGGACGGCCCCCGGCCCCGGCCATAGCTCGATTGCCGCGTCAGTGAGGTGCCGTGTCGTGGATCTCGGCGATGTAGCCGCCCGGGAACTGCACGAGGGCGCTGTCGCGTCCTTGCGCAGTGACCGGCCCCCACAGCACGGTGGCGCCGGCCGCCCGGGCCTTGGCCAGCGTCGCGGTCAGGTCGCTCACCTCGTAGCCGGTCTGCTCACGGCCGAAGGGGTACGGCAGATGGCCGTTCGTGACGGTCACCACGGTCTTGCCGAATCCCGAGTCGATCGCGATGCGGCGGTACGTCGTCCCGGGCAGACCGATCGCGGCACCGTCGGCCCTGCGCTGGTCCGACGTGATGTGGCCCCGCGTGAAGCGGAGACAGGACCGCAGGAAGGCGGGCGCCGCGGAGGGCGAGACGTAGAGCCGGTTCTCCGGCACGGTCGCCAGGGCCGCGTAGTGCGGCGGGGTGGTGTGCCAGTACAGCTGGGTGTGGATCCCGCCGGGGAACTCGATGACCGCGTCCTTGCCGATGGGATCGTCGAACGGGGCCACCTCGACATCGGCACCTGCCGATTAGCGCCGACTTCACGGCGGTGTCGAGATCCGTCGTCGGCCAGCCGGTGCGCTCCACCCCGAAGGGATAGGGAATCGGCGTCTGGAAGTCGAAGACCGACAGCGTGCCGACGGGGGAGAGCGCCAGTTCCGAGAGGGTACGGCTGGGTGTGGGCGTGACATCGGTGAGCACCGCCGCGGTGTTCGTACCGCCGAAGGTGCTCTCCCGACTCGTGACGAACGTCCGGAGCGAGCCCGGTGTGACATACACGTGTGTCGTGTCGTGCTGCGGGCCCACCGACACCGGGCGGCCCGTGGCCGAGGCATGGGTGGCGGGCGGCGGTGTCGCCTCGGCCGGGACGGACAGGGGCGATGCGGCCGGCGCGGCGGAGAGCAGTAGGACGGCAGAACGCCACCTGGATGTTCCTTTCTGGTGTGCGCCCAAAGCGAGGGTCGGGTTCCCACCGTAGGTATGTGACGGGGTGTCACGTGTCTCGCCGGCGCACGGGTTCATGTCCCAGAGTGAAGACAGGCCGTCGCTCGGACTCCGGACCGCACGAAGAAGCCCCCGGGGCGTTCCCCGGGGGCTTCTTCGTGGCGTCCGTCTGCGACGGCCGTCGCCTCACCTGGAGGTGTAGAGGGCCTCGATCTCGTCGGCGAAGTCCCGGAGCACCACATTGCGCTTCAGCTTCAGGGACGGCGTCAGATGACCGGAGTCCATGGTGAACTGGTGGTCCAGGATGCGGAACTTGCGCACGGACTCGGCCTTGGACACGGCGGCGTTGCCGTCGTCCACCGCGCTCTGGATCTCGGCGAGGAGCTCGGGGTCGTCGCGGAGTTCCGCCAGGGACGCCCCCTCGGGCTTGCCGTTCTGCTCGGCCCAGCGCGGCAGGAACTCCTCGTCGATGGTCACCAGGGCGGCGACGAAGGGCTTGCCGTCGCCGACCACCATGCACTCGGCGATCAGCGCATGGGCCCGGATGCGGTCCTCGATCACGGCCGGAGCGACGTTCTTGCCGCCCGCGGTGACGATGATCTCCTTCTTCCGGCCGGTGATGCGGAGATAGCCCTCGTCGTCCAGGGAACCCAGGTCGCCGGTGTGGAACCAGCCGTCGACGAGGGACGCGGCGGTCGCCTCCTCGTTGTTCCAGTACCCGCCGAAGAGATGCTCGCCCTGCAACAGCACCTCGCCGTCCTCGGCGATGCGCACCGTGCTGCACGGCAGCGGCAGGCCCACCGTGCCGATCTTCTGCCGGTCCCAGGGGTTGAGCGTGGTGGCCGCGCAGGATTCCGCCAGGCCGTAGCCTTCGAGCACGGTGAAGCCGAGTCCGCGGTAGAAGTGGCCGAGGCGTTCACCCAGCGGGGCGCCGCCGGAGATGGCGTGCCGGGCGCGTCCGCCGAGGACCGCGCGCAGTTTGCCGTAGACCAGCCGGTCGAAGAGCTTGTGGCGCAGGCGCAGCGGGAAACCCGGCCCGGAGGAGGTCTCCAGCGCCCTGCTGTACTCGATGGCCGTGTCCACGGCCTGGTCGAAGATCTTGCCCTTGCCGGTCGAACGGGCCTGGGCCCGGGCCGAGTTGTACACCTTCTCGAAGACGCGCGGCACGCCCAGCAGGAAGGTGGGTCGGAAGGAGGCGAGTTCCGCGGTGATGTCCTTGATGTCGCTGACGTGCCCGAGTTTCACCGGCGCCATCATGGCCCCGATCTCGACGACCCGGCCGAGTACGTGTGCGAGCGGCAGGAAGAGCAGTACGGAGGAGTCCTCCGCGAAGATCGGCTTCATCCGGGCGATGGTGTTCCCGCACTCCGCGAGGAAGTTGCGGTGGGTCAGCACGCACCCTTTGGGCCGACCGGTGGTGCCGGAGGTGTAGACGATGGTGGCGAGCGAGTCCGCGCCGGCCGACGCGATCCGCTCGTCGACCTGGTCTTCCGTCACATCGGTGCCGAGCGCGACGAGTTCGTCGACGCCGCCCGCCTCGATCTGCCACACGTTCTTCATCAGGGGGACCCGCTCGCGCACCTGCTCCACGATCCCCTGGTGCACCTCGGTCTCCACCACGCAGGCCACCGAGCCGGAGTCACCGATGACCCACTCCACCTGCTCGGCGGAGGAGGTCTCGTAGACGGGCACGGAGACGCCGCCGGCGGCCCAGATGGCGTAGTCCAGCAACGTCCACTCGTAGCGGGTGCGGGACATGAGCGCCACCCGGTCCCCGGGCTGGACACCGGAGGCGATGAGCCCCTTGGCGACGGCGCGCACCTCGGTGAGGAAGGCGGCCGCGGTGACGTCCCGCCACTGTCCGGACACCTTGCGGGCGAGTACGGCCCGGTCGGGGAACTCGGCCGCGTTGCGGACGACGACCTGGGTCAGATTACCGTCCGGGGGAACGTCGTATAAGGCCGGAACGCTGAACTCGCGCAAGGCTGTTGCTCCTTGTCGGCGTCGACATCGGTGTCGGCTGCGGCATCGGCTGGGCCGTGTCAAGGGCTTGTATGCGACGGCCCGCACGGAACCAGCCGTAAGCGGACCCTACCAGCCGGTAAGTGAGGCGGTACAGATGTCGGACGTGCACACTTCGTGAAGGCCCTTCCGGAGTCTTCATGTTCACATGGCCGGGGGGTTGATCAGGAAGGCCCGATTCCTCTGTCATGGAGGGCATGCCCGATCCTAGTCTGTTCGCATGGTTCCTCTACCGATCGGTAATGACGAACTAGCCTGGTCCTTTCGGCCAGTTGAGGAGGGAGCGTGCGTGTGCCGAGGGGACGGACGGGGGACCGCGCCACGGCCCCCGGCTGCCGGGAACCACCCGGTGCCGCCGCGCCTCAGCGCCTCGACCGGCCCAGGCTCCGGCTCGGGTCGATGTCGGACGGGAGTACTCGCTGTGATCGCGGCTGCATCGTGACGGTTCCGAGAAGGCTTCGGCTCGATCTCGGCGTGGGAGCGGTTCCTTGCGATGGCCGCACGCGCGCCGCGTACGACACCGACCTGCCCTGCGTGAAGATGAGTCCCGTGCTCCGTACCACAGCCGACGACCTTCGACAGGACCGCCCGATCCACGCAGGTGTCGGCAGAACGAAGAACGTTTCAACCGAGAGGTACCACGCAATGTACAGCCAAACAAGAACTGTAGCTTCGGCGAACCGCCACCGCCATCCTCTGGCCGTTCTGCGCTCCAGGGCCGGTTTCACTCACGGCGAGTACGCGCGCCTCATCGCCCGGACGCACGCGGAGCTCGGATTCGGCCAGATGGCCGCACGGCGCGAGAAGGTCTCCCGCTGGGAGTCCGGCCGTGCCGTGCCGGAGCGCACCGCTCAGCTCGCCATAGCGCACATCCACGCGGTCCCCCACGAGGAGGTGTTGAGAATGGACTGGCCGGACTGGCTGCACCTGGCCAACGGGGACGCACGACAGCTGGAATTACCGTGGACGACATCGGCCGTCCCCGAAGCGATACTCGATGCGATCGCCGGGCGCGAGGAGACCCAGCAGGAGTACCTCCTGGCGACCGGCTGGGCCGCCAGGTCACTGATGGAGAACTGGCTGGACGCCATGGCCGAGGAGATGGCCACGACTCCTGCGGATTCCACCCTCCTGGCCGCAGCTCGGGTGCGGGGGCCCGGCCTGGTGGGCGAGAGGGAATCCGTGCTGGAGGCCTGCACCCGGCTGCGCACGCTCCACCGGTTCGCGTCCAGCTTCTCGGCCGGCTGGCTGGTGGCCGCCAGCGAACTCGAACTGCGACATCTCGCGGACCACTTCCTGGCCGCACCGGAGGCCCTGCACAAGGGCCGGGACCTGCTGGTCCTCGCGGCCGAGGGACTGGCGGTGTGCGGATTCATCGCCCGGCTGCAGGGGCAGCACGTCGGTGCGCAGCGGTACTACGTCGCGGCGCTGCGGTGTGCGACCGCCGCCAAGGATCCGGAGACGGCTGCGGCGATCGTCACCCTGCATGTCGGCCAGTACCTGGATCTGCAGCTGCATGAGGAGGCCGCCGAACTGCTGGAGGCCGTCAAGAAGTTGCTGCGCCGCAACCAGATGCATGTGAAGGACCCGACCCTGCTGGCGCTCCTGCACACGCAGTCCGCCCGTGTCCACGCACAGCGCGGGGACGATCTGAGTCGCCGGAGGGCGCTGACCGTGGGGCGCCATGCGCTGACCACGGCGGCCTCGTCGGGCGGGATCCGGATCCTGCCGTTGCGGTCCGAGGACTGGCTCAGCTGCATGGACGCGGTGTCCCTGCTCGACCTCGGCCAGCCCGACCGTGCCATCAAGCACTTCGAGCCGGTCCTGTCCGAGCACCATCCGAAACTGGAACTCCCCCCGTGTGTGCACGCCATGTACCTGTTGCGTGCCGCCGAGACGCAGGTCGCGCTGGGCGACGCCACCGGTGGCGCGGAGTCCGCGAGCAGGGCGGCGACCCTGCTCGGGGGTGTGCGGGCGGCGGCGTCCGAGCGGGTGCGGGTCGCCCTGCGGGCTTACGCGCATCTACCGGAGGTCACCAGGTTCCTCGACTCCGCCTGAACGCTCGCTGTCCGGCCTGCGCGTCACCGTCCCGCGGCGGTGAGTGAGCCGAGTACGACCACCGGCCGCCGGTCCCGGCGCGAGCGGCGGAGCCACAGGGTGTGAGTACGAGGAGAGGAACAGGCGGCAACAGGACAGACAGCACCACCGACCACGAGGAGACCGAGGGCGAGAGCCCGGCTCCCGCGGTGACACGGAACTCGGCCGCCCGGCACGGACCGGGCGGCCGAGTGCTTTTCAAGAGGAGCCGGCAAGGCCGTAGCGCTCCGTAGCAACCCTCCCCGTCTCGCGTCAATGCCGGAGCAATGTGCCTCCGGTGTGTCCCGTGGAGTCTCCCGGCCGCGAGGCACAACCGAAGCACACGGGTGGCTGTGGAAAATTCAGGGGCGTTGCGATGAGATTTCGGTGCCCGTCCCGCCAAGTCACACGGACCCCACATACCTCGTGCGCCAAGACGCGAGATTCACCGTGCGGTGGGTGCCGGGTAGCGTTCTGGACTTTTCGCGACCATCACGACCATCAGGCTGGAGATTTACTCATGAGCCGTTCTGTCCTGGTTACCGGCGGGAATCGCGGAATCGGTCTGGCCGTGGCGCGGCGGCTCAGCGCCGGCGGTGACCGGGTGGCGGTGACCAGCCGCTCGGGCCAGGCCCCCGAGGGGCTGTTCGCGGTGCCCTGCGATGTGCTGGACCCCGCCGCCGTGGACGAGGCGTTCGAGAAGGTCGAGGCGGCCCACGGTCCGGTCGAGGTCCTGGTGGCGAACGCGGGAATCACGCGGGACGGCCTGCTGATGCGGATGACCGAGGAGGACTTCACCTCGGTCATCGACACCAATCTGACCGGCACCTACCGGGTGCTCAAGCGGGCGGTGCGGCGGCTGGTGCGGGTCAAGGGGGGACGGGTCGTCATCGTCTCCTCGACCGCCGCGCTCAGCGGAGTCGCCGGGCAGGTCAACTACGCGGCCTCGAAGGCGGGTCTGATCGGCATGGCCCGCTCGCTGGCCCGTGAACTCGCCCCGCGCGGCGTCACGGTGAACGTGGTCGCGCCCGGGCTCACCGACACCGACATGAGTGCCGCGCTCAACGACGAACAGCGCAAGAAGATCGTGGGCCAGGTCCCGCTCGGCCGCATGGCGGACCCGGACGAGGTGGCCGCCGCGGTCCAGTTCCTGGCCTCGCCCGAGGCCGCCTATGTCACGGGCGCGGTAATCCCCGTGGACGGCGGCATGGGAATGGGGCACTGATGTGTTCCCTGGCCCCGATGCGTCCGGGATCCATTACGGAGACCGCGGCCAAGTTCCGGTGACCGGAAGACTTTGTTCCCCCAAAGAGCCAACAAAGAATTCGGCACGCCCGGCCGAAAACAGACGAGGCCATTTCTTGGGGCCGTTCGACATGACTCACGGGCGAATCGCACCGACGCTGGGAGGCTACAGGTGTACCCGCAAACTGGATCCGGCCAATCCGGCAGGAGGGTCGCCGTCACGGGAATGGCGGTCACCACGGGTTACGGACATGGTGTCGACGTGCTGCGCGACGGGATCTACTCCGGAGTCCCCGCCTTCGTCCCCGTGACCCGGTTCGACACGAGCAGGTACCGGGTCGGCGTCGCCGCCCAGGGCGCGGCCGAGCTGGACCTCGACACGGAGCTGAAGACGCTGACCGAGGAGGCCTGCAAGCAGGCCGGCCTCGGCGGGCCGGAGCGGACGGACACGCTCCTGGTGGCGGCCCGGCACGCGGATCCCGCCGTCTCCCGCCTGCCCCGGGAGGAACAGGAGTCCAGGCCCATCAGCGAGACCGCGCAGTGGCTGGCACGTGAGTGCGGCTTCGGCGCCGCCGGACGCACCTACATCAACGCCTGTGTCGCCGCCAGCGCGGCCATCGCGGAGGCGGGCGCCCTGATCTCCTCCGGCCGCCAGGACCGGGTGGTCGTGGTCGCCGGTCATCTGGTGGACGCCGAGTCCTTCACCACCTTCAACGCCGGCAAGGCGCTGGCCGCCGACGGCCGGCTGAGGCCCTTCAGCTCCGGCCGCAAGGGGCTGCTGCTGGGCGACGGCGCCGGCGCGGTCGTCCTGGAGGCGGCTGACAGCCGCGCGGAGATGAGCCCGCTGGCCTACCTCGACGGCTGGGGCATGGCCGGCGACGCACACCATGTCTGCCAGCCGCACCCCGAGGGCCTCGGCATGGCCCGGTCGATCGAACTCGCCCTCGCCCGCGCCGGGTTGGAGCCGTCGGACCTGGACTACGTCAATGCCCACGGCACCGGTACGCCGTACAACGACTCCGCCGAGACCGCGGGACTGCACCGCGCCTTCGGCGAACACGCGGAGCGGATCCCCGTCAGCTCGACCAAGTCGATGCACGGGCACGCCCTCCAGGCGGCGGGCATGGTCGAGTTCGTCATCAGCGTCCTCGCCCTGCGGTCCGGGCGCCTGCCGATCAACTCCGGTTATCTCGGGCCCGATCCCGACTGCCGGCTCGACCTCGTGCTCGACTCCCCGAGGGAACGTGAGACACAGCATGTCATCAGCCTCAACTCCGCCTTCGGCGGCGCCAACACCGCGCTGGTGGTGAGCGCGGCATGACGACCACGGCAGCCAAGCCCATCACCCTGCACCACGTCGTCTGGCCCACCGAAGGGGACCACGACCAGCCGCCGAACCTCCCGGGGTTCACCGCCTCGCCGTTCGGCCCGATCATCGCCCATGTCGCGGACCGCTGTCTGAGCGGTCACTGGGGCGAGCCGCCCGCGCCGTCCGAACGGGCCGGCCGTACCGGGATGGTCATGGTCTCACGCCTCGGCGACATGGCCACCGAGGCCGCCGTCACCGGATCGGTGGACGCCGGTACGAAGGCGTCTCCGCTGCTCTTCTATCAGTCGGTGCCCAGCGCCGTCCTCGGTGTCGTCTCGGCGCGCTGGGGGCTCGGGGGGCCGGTCATCTGCATCAGCCCGGCCGGGGACCCGCTCGCCGAGGGCCTCGAACTCGCGGAGCTGCTCATCGAGGACGGCAGCGCGTCGGACGTCCTGGTGGTGCTGGTCGAACTGGCCACGCGGGACGACGAGTCGGACCGGGCGGAGGCGCTGCTCGTGGGCGCTCCCGCCGCGCACCGGGAGGAGGACACGGCATGACGGACACCGGTCTGGAGTTCCCGCTGTCCACCGAGATCGCCCTGCTGCGGCAGTCCTGGTGGCTGCATGACGCCCGCTGGTACCAGGCGGTGAAGAGCCGGTTCGGTCAGGACGTCGCCAACGAACTCAACGCCGAGGTGATGAGGTTCGTCGCCCGGCGGGTCGCCACCCTCTACAGCCGCCGCCATCCCGTGCCCGCGGAGCCCACGCCGAAGGAGGTGGCCGAGGCCCTCGAAGCGCTGGCCCGGCTGATGTTCTCCTCGATGGTGCGACTCGACTCCGCCGACTTCGACGACGACGGCACCTGGGATTCCGTCGTCAGCGAGCACTTCGCGCTGAAGATGCTCGCGGCCAGCCGGTCGCTCGAGGGCTACCAGTGCCCGTGCCTGGATCTGCGTGCCGGCTGGTTCGAGGGCCTGAAGGTCAAGGCCGACGACGAGGTCGTCGCCTGCATGCGCGACGGGGCGGCGGCCTGCCGCTTCCGGGCCTGTCTGAAGTAGCCGCCGGCCCTCGCGGAAGGACGCACCCCGCCCAGGGCCGCGGAGCCCGGACGACGGACAGGTTCGACAGCCACAGCGAAGGAGCGAGGTGCAGTCGATGCGACTGGTCGTGGCCATCACCGGTGCCACCGGAGTGATCCTGGGCGTCCGGCTGCTCGAGGAGCTGCGGCTCCACGAGCGGGTGGAGACACACCTGGTGATGAGCCGATGGGCGCGCGCGACCCTGAAGGCCGAGGGCGACCTCACGGCACGTCAGGTGGTCGCGCTCGCCGATGTGTCGTACGCCCCCGACGACCAGGGCGCCGCGATCGCGTCGGGCTCGTTCCCCGTGGACGGCATGATCGTCATGCCGTGCAGCATGAAGACCCTGGCCGCCATCAGGACCGGGTACGCCGACGGCCTCGTCGCCCGGGCCGCCGACGTGACGCTCAAGGAACGGCGCAAGCTCGTCCTCGTCCCCCGCGAGACCCCGCTGGGCGACAACCACCTCGACCATCTGCTGACGCTGTCCCGGAGGGGCGCGGTGGTCCTGCCGCCGATGCTGACCTTCTACAACCACCCGTCCACCGTCGACGACATGGTCGACCACATCGTCGCCCGGGTCCTCGACCAGTTCGGCGTCGCCTCGCACCGCGCCCGTCGGTGGCAGGGGCTCCCGGAGGCCGGCTTCCCCGCGGCCGGTCCCGACCGTCAGCCCGTCATCGCGAACTCCCCCGGAGGGCCGACCCCATGAGCCACATCGTCGACCTGCGTGCGTACACCGACGCACTCGCCGCCCTCGGCGATCTGAAGACCATCAGCCGGCCGGTGAGCGCGGACCTCGAAGCGGCGGCCCACACCCGGCGATCCTACGAACTGCGCGCCCCCGCACCCCTGTTCACAAACGTCGCGGAGGACCGGATCGGGATGCGGCTGTTCGGCGCGCCCGCGGGGGTGAGCGCCCGGCCTGACATGCCGCTGGCCCGGCTCGCGCTCTCGGTGGGCCTGCCGCCCGAGACCGACGCGGTCGCACTGGTGGAGCATCTGGTGCGCACCCGTGACGCCGCGCCCGTACCGCCGCGCACCGTGCCCCGCGAGGACGCTCCGTGCAAGCAGAACGTGCTGCTCGGGGACGAGGCGACGCTGGACCACTTCGCCGTGCCCCGCATCCACGAGGGAGACGGCGGGGACTATCTGAACACCTGGGGCGTCATCATCGCGAAGACGCCCGACGGAGCGTGGACCAACTGGTCCATCTCGCGGATCATGAAGCTCGACGGCAAGCGCATGACCGGCCTGGTGGTGCCGCCTCAGCACCTCGGCCTGGTCTGGCAGGCCTGGGCGGAGCGGGGCGAACCGATGCCGTACGCCCTGGTGCAGGGCGGCGCTCCGGCCATCCCGTTCGTGGGCGGCATCCCGCTGCCCAGGGGCGTGGACGAGGCCGGCTACATCGGCGCGCTGCACGGCGAGCCGATCGACGTCGTCCGCTGCGAGACCATCGACCTGGAGGTTCCCGCGCACGCCGAGGTGGTGATCGAGGGTCATCTCTCGGTGGGACGGGACAGCCTGGAGGGTCCGTTCGGCGAGTACGCCGGATACGCCTCGACCCAGACCTCGCTGCAGCCGGTGTACTCGGTGGAGGCGATCACCTACCGCGATCGGCCGATCTGGCCGGTCGTCGCCGAGGGCCGCCCGGCGGACGAGTACCACACCGTGACCGGCACCGGGCGGGCCGCCAACGTGCTGCACGCCCTGCGCCGCGCGGGCCTGCCGGTCACCACCGTGTGGATGCCGTTCCTCGCGGCCATGCACTGGACCGTGGTCACCGTGCCCGAGGACTGGCGCACCACCCTCCCGGGCGTCGACTCCACGGAGTTCGTACGGCGCATCGGCGAGGTGATGCACAACAGCGGCGGGCCCAGCGCGATGATGCCCGTCACCTTCGTGCTCGACGACGACATCGACCCCGCGAACGAGGCCGACCTGCTGTGGGCGCTCGCGACCCGGCTGCACCCGAAGGACCGGCGCGCGGCCTGGGACGGCGTGGTCCTGCCGTTCATGGCCTGCTACTCGGAGGAGGAGCGCAAGGCGATGCGCGGGCCGAGCGTCGTCCACGACGGTCTGCTCCCCGCCTGGGGCGAGGGCCGGCTGCACCACAGCTCCTTCGCCCAGGCCTACCCGGCCGACGTCCGCCGCAAGGTCATCGACCACTGGGACGGCTGACCACGCCGGCCGGCCGAGGGCACGCCCGCCGGCCACCGCACCCCCGGCGACGACCGGGCCCATCGGTCGACCGCCGCGGTCCGCTCGACCCCCTGTCCGACCTCCCACCGATGGAGCGACATGGCGCTCAACCCGAAGTGCGTCGGGACGACGTACCCGCCCGCACAGCCCTACCCCGTGGAACCGCAGGTGATCCGGCGCTTCGCCGAGGCGGTGGGCGACCCCGCTCCCGTGTACACGGACCCGGCGGCGGCACAGAGCCTCGGGCACCCGGACGTCCTCGCGCCGCCCACCTTCCCGTTCATCGTGGTGGCCAAGGCGATGGAGGAGGTGTTCCGCTACGAGGACATCGGCTTCGACCCCACCTACCTCATCCACGGCAACCAGCGGTTCGACTACACCCGGCCGGTCCGGGCGGGCGACCGTCTGGTCACCACCCTGGAGATCACGGGGGCCCAGACGCTGCGCGGCCGGGACGTCCTCGGTCTGCGCGCCGACCTCGCGGACATCGACGGCTCACATGTCGTCACCACACACATGACCTTCGTTTCCCTGAGTGCCGTGGAGGGCGGTGAGCGCGATGACGACCGGCTTGACGATCAGCGCTGAGGACGTGGAGGTGGGGACCGAACTTCCCGCCAGGACGGTCACGGTCACCCGCACCGACCTCGTGCGGTACGCGGGCGCCTCCGAGGACTTCAACCCCGTCCACTGGAACCCGAGGGTGGCACGGGAGGCCGGCCTGCCCGATGTCATCGCCCACGGCATGCTCACCATGGCCGTGGCCGCCCGCACGGTCACCGAGTGGGTGGGGGACCCGGGCGCGATCCTGGAGTACCGCACCCGCTTCAGCAAGCCGGTCGTGGTGCCGGACGACGAACACGGCGCGACGGTCGAGGTCCGGGGCCGGATCGCGGCCAGGCTCGACGACTCCCGGGTCCGTGTCGACCTCGTGGTGACCAGCGGCGGCACCAAGGTGCTCAGCGAGGCACGAGCGGTCGTACGACTGTCTTCGTGACGGACCGCCGCCCCAGGGGACGCGTGCCGAGAGCGGCCGACGGTCCCTCATTCGACTGCCAAGCGAACGGAATACAGGACGGATGAGCAGTTCACCGGCTTTCCTCGTGGCGCCACGGTATGTCCTGGGCGAGATCGAGGAACCCCACACCGCCCTCACGGACCTCGCATCCCGCGCGGCGCACTACGGCATCCCCGTCGCCCCCCGTACCTGGGGCTGGGGAAGCTACTTCCGCACCGAACGCAGCACGGTCGAGCTGGCCGTCGCCAGTGGCAACGCCACCCTGGAGGCGTCCGGCGCGGCACGCGGGTCGGTCGACGGAGTGATCGTGTGCACCAGCTCCTTCCCCGGCTCCGTCGACGACCACGCCGGCTTCCTCGGCGCGGTGCTGGGCGGACTGGCACTGCCGTCGGTGTCGTTCGCCTTCGGTATGACGCTCAACCGGTGCAACAACCTGCTCGCGGCCCTGCACGTCGCCGCGTCGCTCGTCCGCGCCGGAAGCCAGCGCAGGATCCTGGTGGTGACCGCGGACCGGATCCGCGACGAGGCTGTACGGCTGGAGAAGTTCGCGCTGTTCAGCGACGGCGCGGCGAGCTGCCTGGTGTGCGCCGAGGAGGGACCGGACGGCTTCGCGGTCCTCGCGTCGGCCTCGGCCCAGGACGCCGCGGTGCTCGGGCTGCGCGACCAGATCGACTCCCGGCTCGCCGTCGCCGTCAACGCGGAGCTGGAACGCGCCACCGGAATCCCGCCGGAGAAGATCACCGCGTTGCTCCCCGCCAACCTGGTCCGGCCGCTGGTGACGATGAAGGAACGTCAGGCGGGCTTCAGTGCCGCGCAGATGCGCACCGGCAACATCGAGCGCCTCGGCCACTGCTTCGCCGCCGACCCCCTGATCAACCTCGTCGACCTCCTCGCCTCGGGCGAGCAGGAGCCCGACGGGCTGTATCTGCTGGCCTCCAGCGTTCCGGGCGCCCGGCACAGCGTCCTGCTCCGCAAGCTCGCCTGACGTCGAAAAGAGGTGTCCGATCATGGTTTGGGTCCGGACCAGGACCGCCCCGGCCGCCGGGCCGTCACGCCGCACACCGGCCGCACCGCGCGCCGCCCTGGAGGTGGCACGGTGACCACGACCGCATCCGGTCCGGCCCCCCTCCTCCGGCTGACCGGTGACCCCTTCGAACTCGGGCGGCAGCACGGCGCCGCCCGCGCCACGGCGCTGCGTGCCTTCCTCGACGACGGCCTCGCCCGGCTGAACCACCTTCTGGACACCCCTGTCTCCCTGTCCTCGCTGGGCCCGACCTTCACCGAGTTCGAGAAGGAGATCGAGGCCGCCGCACCCGAACTGGCCGAGGAGATACGGGGCCTGGCCGCCGGCGCGGGCATCACCCGCCAGGAGGCCCTGCTGCTCCAACTGCGCCGGGAGATCGCCGGCTACCGCAGCACCCGCCGGCGGCCGCACGGCGACTGCACCACCTACGCCCGGGTGGACGGCGCCGGCCCGCACACCGTGCTGGCGCAGACGGTCGACCTCAACGGCAACCTCGACGACCAGACCTGTGTCCTGTCCATCAGCAGGGCCGGGGCCCGGCGGGACGTGCTGATGCTGAGCTTCGGCGGTCTGCTCGGCTATCTCGGGATGAACAGCGACGGCCTGGCCGTCGGCATCAACCTCGTGCTGGGCGGGCCGTGGCGGCCGGGCCTGCCGCCCTACCTCGCAGTCCGTCACGTCCTGGACAGCGCCGGGTCGGTGGACGAGGCCCTGGAGGTGCTCTCGCGGCTGCGGCTGGCGAGCTCCCGGTCCCTGACACTCTGCGACTCCTCCGGCGCCGCCTGCGCGGAGTTCCTGGACGGGCGGATGCATGTGGTCCGCGCCCTGCAGACCGTCCACACGAACCACTTCCTCCACTCCGAGTTCATTCCCTTCGACGAGCTGAACGTCTTCGCCAAGAACTCCTCGCTGCGCCGACTGGACGCGTGCACCGTCCGGTTGAGCGCCCTGCCGGAGTCGGCGTCGCCGCGAGACCATCTCGCCCTGCTGTCGACGCCGCCGATCTTCGTGCCGGACAACGGCGACATCCGCCGTGAGCGCACCGTCGCGGTGGTGGCGATGCGCCCGGCCGTCGGCGACCTGCATCTGCTGGGCTCCCGGCCGTCGGCGCTGCCCCAGGTCTTCACGGCCGGGGAGATGAACGGGGCGGCGGGCACATGACGACCGGACGGCCCGCGTACGACGACATGGTGATCGGACGTCGCACGTACGACGGCACGGCGCCCGGACACCCCGCGTACGACGGCACGGCGCCCGGACACCCCGCGTACGACGGCACGGCGCCCGGACACCCCGCGTACGACGGCACGGCGACCGGACCCCGGCCGACGGAGCCGTGTGTCGAAGGGTGGCTCGTCGATCTGCGCGCGGCCGAACAAGCCTGGGACGACGAGGTCCGCCGCGGTGAGCTGTCGGCGGAGGAGGTACGGCGGGCGGAGCGGTTCCGCAGCCCCGCCGCCGCGGTCACCTATGTACGGGCCCGTTCCACCGTGCGCCGGGCGCTCGCCCGGACGCTCGGCGAGCACCCCGCGGCGGTGCGGATCGCGGCCGCGCCGGGCGGCCGGCCCGCACTGCCGGACCATCCGCACTGGCACGTCAGCTGGTCGAGGTCGGCGGAGGTGCTGCTGGTCGCGGTGCGCCGGGGCGCGCCGGTCGGCGTCGACGTCGAGGTGATGCGCCCCGTCCCGTCGCCCGCCAAGGTGCTGCGCACGGTCTACCCGCACACGCCCGTACTGGCGGACCTGGGCGAACCCGAGGCCTTCTTCTCGGCCTGGACGCTGCTGGAGGCGGCGGTCAAGGCGACCGGACGCGGACTCGCGCGCGGAGGACGGGACGTACGGCTGTACCGGCCGCCCGGAGCGCGCCGCTGTGCGCTCGCCGGGATCCGCGACGCAGGCACCGCGCCGTGGTGCGGCCGCACCGATCGGTTCGAGCTGCCGTCAGCCGGTCGTAGCGCCCCTTCGGCGCGGGTGATGACGGCCGTGGTGACCCGGGGCCGCACCGCCCCGGACGTCCGCCTGAACACCTGGCGGCTGCCGGAGACGGAGCCGCCGCCGGACACGGCACCGGGAGCGGCCGTCCCGTGTGACGAGCATGCGCCGACCGCCCCGTACGAACCGAACACCACAGGCCCGGAAGGGAACTTCACCGATTCCGCACGCAACGACAAGAACAGCAGGAGGTGACATGTCCGCCGACGAAGAGACCCCGGCGCCCGGAACCGACTCCGGACTGCTGTCGCCCGTCTGGGCCGGTACGCCGGTCGAAGCGGTCACCTCGGACGAGGCCTGGCTGGCGGCGATGGTCGAGTTCGAGGCCGCGCTCGCCACCGCCCAGGCGAGCCTCGGCGCGGTGCCGCAGGGCACGGCGGAGGCCATCCGCACGGCCGGGGCGAGCGGACGGCTCGGTCTGGTGGAGCTGGCCCGCCGGGGGCGTGAGGCCGCCAACCCGGTCGTGTACTTCGTCAAGAGGCTCACCGAACTGGTCGCGGAGGTCTCCCCGGAGGCCGCCGGGCACGTCCACGCCGGATCCACCAGCCAGGACGTCCTGGACTCGGCGGCCATGCTGGTCGCCACCCGGGCGCTCACCCTGCTCCGTGACGACCTCGGCCGGATCCGTGCGGCCCTCGCCGCCCTGAGCCGCGAGCACCGCACCGCACCGGCCGCCGCGCGCACGCTCACCCAGCACGCGGTGCCGACCACGTTCGGTCTCAGGGCCGCCACCTGGCTCACCCTGATCGCCGACGCCCACGACCGGGTCGGCGCGCTGCTCGACACGCGTCTGCCCGTGTCGCTCGGCGGCGCGGCCGGCACGCTGTCGGCGTACCACGACCATCTGCGAGCCGCGGGTGTGCCGGGGGTCCACCCCGAACTGCGGCTCGTGGGGCTGGTCGCGGAGGAACTGGGGCTGGCGGAGGGCGCGCTGCCCTGGCACGCGGCCCGCACCCCGATCGCCGATCTGGCGGGTGTACTGGCCTTCGTGGGCGGAGCGCTCGGCAAGTTCGCCGCGGACGTCCTGGTGCTGTCCCGCACGGAGATCGCCGAGGTGGCGGAGCCCGCCGCGGCGGGCCGCGGTCAGTCCTCCGCGATGCCGCAGAAGCGCAATCCGGTGCTGAGCACGCTGGTCGCGGCGGCGGCGCGGCAACTGCCGGTGTACGCGTTGGTCCTGCAGCAGGCGCTGGTCACCGAGGACGAGCGTGCCGCGGGGGCGTGGCACGCGGAGTGGCAGCCGCTGCGCGAGTGCCTGCGGCTGGCGGGCGGCGCGGCCCACACGGCGGCCGAACTCGCCGAGGGCCTGGTCGTGTCGGCGGAGCGGGTCCGCGCCAATCTGGTGCTGACCGGGACCGGACTGGTCGCCGAGCGGTTGTCCGTCGCGCTCTCCACGGACCTGGGACGGCGGCTGGCCAAGGAGACCGTCACCCGAGCGGTGCGCTCCACGGAGACCGGTGTCCCGCTGGCCGAGGCGCTCCGGCTGGCGCTGAAGGAAGCCGGACACGCGGACGGTCTGTCCACCCCGCTGGAGCAGTTGCTCGCCCCGGAGGACTACCTGGGGGCGGCCGTCCCCCTCACCGACCGCGCCGTGCACCGGGCCACGACCGCCGACACCCCGTCGACCGCCGGCGACCCGTCCCCGGCCGCCACCGACAACCCGCACCCGTACACCCGTCCCACCGATCCCACCCCCTCGTCGCACGACCGGGAAGACTAGGAGACAGCCAGATGATGATCAGTGAGGAACTCCGCCAGAAGATTCTCGCGGACAGGGCTCTGGGTGCGGGCAACGTGCTGCACCGGCTGCCCGGGTACGGCCGGTCCCTCGACGAGCAGGTGCTGTGGACGGACGGCTCGTGGCGCTCGCCCTCCGGCGACCACCCGGAGGTGCTGACCCTCGGCGAGCTGCAGGAGATCGTGGCCACCTACGCCGGCTTCTACCACCAGGCGGGCGTGCGGGCGAAGGACGCGGTCGCCGTCGTGTCCACCTCCATCACCGACTTCGCCCTCAACCTGATGGCACTCACCAGCCTCGGCGCGATCGCGTCGCTGGTGAACGCGAACATGCCGCTCGAGGTGCGCCGTGAGTACATCCGCCGCCAGCAGGTGGTCGGCGTGATGACCCGGGAGCCCTGGCACAAGGAGCTGCTGCGGCACCTGGACGACGACCCCGCGCCGGGCTTCGTGGCGCTGCAGTCCGAGATCACCCCCGAGCACCGGGCGCAGCGGCCGGAGAACTACCCGTTCCGCCACACCCCGACGGACCCGATCCTGATCTCCCACTCCTCGGGCACCACCGGCATCCCCAAGTCCGCCTTCCACACCCACGAGACGCTGTTCCACGGCGCGCTCAGCAGGCTGGAGGACGGCCAGGACTGCAGCACCCGCAAGCGGCTGCTAGCGCTGCCCGGCCACCATGTGTCGGCGATGTCCAACACCCTGCTCGGCCTGACGCTCGGCGCTCCGCTGGTGCACCAGACCGACCCCAGTGGCACCGCCGTCCTGGACGCCGTCGAGAAGCACCGCCCCACCATCGTCTTCGGCTTCACCCACACCTTCGCGGAGATGGCGGCCGAGGACCTGGCGGGCCGTGACCTGACGAGCGTCGAGGCGTACTACGTCTCCGGGGACGCCGCGCACCTGGTGCACATCAAGCGTCTGCTGGAGAAGGGCTCGCACACCGTGACGGGCCGCGACCTGAAGCCGCACACGGCGCCGGGCGCGATCTTCATCGACATGTTCGGCTCCACCGAGATGGGCTATGTGCTCTTCGACTTCGCCCACCGCGCCGGCGGGCAGAACATCGGTCGCTGCATCGGACGCCCGATGCGCTTCGCGCAGGCCGCCGCGCTCTCCGAGGACGGCACGGTGCTGCCGCCCGGACAGGTCGGACGGCTCGGTGTGCGGTCCCGGTCGCTGACCCCGGGCTTCTGGAACGACAACGTCCGCTGGCACAAGCAGTGGCTCGGCGGCTACTTCCTCACCGGCGACCTCGTCTACCGCGACGGCGCGAACAACTTC
The DNA here is from genome assembly GCF_042896945.1 of Streptomyces sp. NPDC001222. Lineage (NCBI taxonomy): Bacteria > Bacillati > Actinomycetota > Actinomycetes > Kitasatosporales > Streptomycetaceae > Streptomyces > Streptomyces sp. NPDC001222. The sequence continues at coordinate 44,183 of NZ_JBIAXT010000006.1, read as the reverse complement.
TACCACCTGGACCGCACCAGCGACGCGATCCGCACCGAGACGGGCGTCGTGTACAGCGCCTACACCGAGGAGATGCTGCTCGGGGAGTACCCCGAGATCCTCGACTGCACGGTGGTCGGCATGGCCGACGAGGGCGTGCGGTTCGGCTGGGAGGACGAGGGGGTGGCCGAGACCCATGTGTTCCTCAACCTGGTCGAGGGGGCGAAGGCGCCCGAGGACCCGACCGCCTGGGTGAACGCGGCGCTGGCCAAGTACGGGCTGCCCGAGATGGCGAGCGCGGTCGTCGTGGACGAGGACACGATCCCGGTCGGCATCACCGGCAAGGTGCTCAAGCGCATCGTGCGCGACAAGGCCAAGTCCATCGTCGGCGGGTGCTGACAGGCACCGCGCCCTGACCGGGGAGGCGGCGGGTCCGCTTCCCCGGTCATCGGAGCGAAGACCATGCGGTCACCGGAGGGAGACATCGCAATGAGCGTCGACTACGACGTGATCGTCATCGGCGCGGGCAACGCCGGGCTCGCCGCCGCGGCCACGCTGCAGCGCGGCGGCCGGCGGACGTTGCTGGTGGAGCGCCACAACGTGCCGGGCGGCGCGGCCACCTCGTTCGTCCGGGGCCGCTTCGAGTTCGAGGTGTCGCTGCACCAGCTGGGCGGCATGGGCGGCCCGGGCCCGCTGCGCGAGATTCTGGACGAGATGGATGTGACGCGCCGGCTGCGGCTCATCCAGGACGACGAGCTGTACCGGACGGTCGTGCCCGGCGTGCTCGACGTGACACTGCCCGCCGACTGGCAGGGCGCGGTGGAGGTGCTCGACAACCACTACCCCGGCAACCGCGCCGCGCTCACCCGCTTCCTGGGGATCGTGCGGGACGTCGGCCTGTGGCAGCTGACCGCCCGCGCCAATCTGCACCGGCTGAAGGAGCAGACGGAGTGGCTGTCCGGCCTCTCCGATGTACGGCGCTACGGTCTGCGGACCTTCCGCGAGGTGCTGGACGAGTTCTTCACGGACGAGCGTCTGAAGTTCGTGCTGTCGTCGTACTGGAGCTACAACGGGCAACTGCCGTCCCGCATGTCGTTCATGGACATGGCGCGGCTGCTCGCGCTGTTCATCGAGACCAAGCCGTACCAGATCGTCGGCGGCAGCCAGGCCCTGTCCTCCGCGATGCTGGAGTCCTTCCTGGAGGCGGGCGGCGAGGTCCGGTTCAACACGAGCGTCGACAAGATCGTCACCCGGGGCGGCCGGGCCGTAGGGGTCCGCCTGGACGACGGAGAGACCGTCTCCTGCCGGCTGGTGGTCTCCAACGCGCCGTCCAGCACCACCTACACCCGGCTGCTCGACCCGGCGGACGTCCCGGCCGGCGTCCTGCGGGACCTGGGCTCCCGGCGGATGGGGCCGTCGGCCACCGCGCTGTACCTGGGCCTCGACGCGCCCGCGGCGGAACTCGGCTTCTCCACGGCGACCAACTTCCTCACGGCCGACCTGGACGAGCGGACCGTGGCCCGGGGCATGCGGTCGCTGGAGCCGGCCCCCTTCCTGCTCGCCAGCTGCTACGACGTCCGGCCGACCGGTTTCGCGCCGCCCGGCGCCTCGCAGGTCAACCTGGTCACCATCCAGTACGCGGACCCGTGGGAGGCGGTCCCGGTGCGGGACTATCAGGAGGCGAAGTCCGCCTACGCGGCCTCCCTGCTCGACCTGCTGAAGGCCATCGCGCCCGGGGTGCGGGACGTGATCGAGGAGGCCGAGATCGCCACCCCGGTGACCTTCAAGCGCTATCTCAGCCAGCCCGGCGGCGCCATCTACGGCTTCGACCAGGACGCCATGGACAGCTGGCTGTTCCACGAGGACGACCTCAAGCCCAATGTCCCGGGCCTGGTCCTGGTCAGCAACTGGGTCACCGCCGGCGGCTACAACTCGACCATCGTGACGGCGGCCCGGCTGTCCCGGCGGCTGCTGGCCGTTCTGTGACGCACCATCGAGCGGAGTCAGACATGTCAACGTCCACCAATCCGTTGGCCCACCTGTTCGAGGGGGCGGACGAGGTCGTCGCGGAGATCGAGCGGCGCGGCGCGGCCGGTGCGGACCATCCGGCCGACGCCCGGGAGGAGATCACGCCGTACCACCCGAAGGTCCTGGACCTGACGGTGGCGGAGGTCGTCGAGGAGACCGTGACGACGAGGACCTTCCGGATGCGGCGCACCGACGGCCAGCCGCTGCCGCCCTTTCTCGCCGGTCAGTACATCAGCCTCCACGTACGGGTCGGCGACGTCCTGACCAGCCGTGCGCTGTCCATCTCCTCCAGCCCCTCGGTGCTCGACCACTACGATCTGACCGTGCGCCGGCTGCGGGGCGGACGGGTCAGCAACCATCTGATCGACACCGTGCGGCCGGGCGACCGGTTCACCAGCGGCGGGCCGATCGGCACCTTCTACCACGACCCGCTGTTCCACGGGGACGACGTCGTCTTCCTCGCCGGCGGCTCCGGGGTCGCACCGGCCATGAGCATGATCCGGGACATCGTCGACCACGGCCTGTCCCGCCGGATGACACTGGTCTACGGCTCCCGGCACGCGGACGACATCATCTTCCGCGACGAACTGGACGCCGTCGTGAGGGATCACCCGTACATCACGGTGCACCACGTCATCTCCGACCCCGGTCCCGACTGGACGGGTGAGGTCGGGCCCCTGGACGCCGAGCTGATCTCCCGGCTGGTCGGCCCGCTGGCCGGACGGATGACGTATCTGTGCGGGCCGCCCGGCAAGTACGCCTATCTCGTGAGGCAGTTGGAGGCGCTCGGGCATCCGCGCCGCCGGATCCGCCTGGAGGCCAACAGCGTGGCCCTGCCGCCGCCGGCCGACCCCCGCTGGCCGGCGGAACTCAGCCCGGAGGAGGAGGTCACCGTCACCGTGCGGGGCCGGGGAAGCATCAGTGTGCCGCGCGGCCGGCCGCTGCTCGACGCCCTGGAGGACAACGGCCTGCGCCCCGAGGCCTCGTGCCGCTCGGGGGAGTGCGCCCTGTGCCGCGTGCGGGTGTGCTCCGGCGAGGTGTTCCACGCCGAGGAGGCCCGACTGCGCGCGTCCGACCGCGAGTTCGGCTTCGCGCACTGCTGCGTCGCCTATCCGCTCACCGACCTGGAAATCGATTTCTAGCTCTCTGCCGGCCTTTTCGGACCGTCGCAACCTGTCCGAAAAAGTGCTCCGTTCCCCTTCATGTTCCCGCCGGAATGTGATGTGATGGAACAGCACGCCGACCGGTCGGTCCGGCTGGAGGAGATGAAGATTCTCCGTCTCCTCTCCCTGTGTTTCCGAAGCTCCTCCGGAGCTTCCCGGAGTTCATCTCCCTTTATGCCCGGCGGCATGCCGAGGCGTTTCCCGTGGTGTCCCCACACCCTCGACTGGAGGTTTGCAATATGTCCTCTGACCTGCGGAAAGTAATGATCGACACGCTCCGGGACATGCACTTCGACACGGAGTCGGTGACCGACGACACCCCGCTGGGTGACGGTGGTCTCGAATTGGAGTCGCTCTCGATAGCGGAACTCGTGATGCAGCTCGACAATCACGGCGTGGAATTCTCCGACGAGGAGATGGAAAAGCTGCCGACAATGACCTTCGGTGAATTCGCCGAAGAAGCCGCGCGGCGCGCCGTAGCTGAGTAAGAAAAGGCCCCCACCGTACCGTGCCCCGGCGCTCGTTTCGCTCGGGCGGACCGAAGGAAGGAGATGTGACCTTGCCGCAGCCGACCAGGACGATCTGTGTCGTGGGCGCCGGTCCGCGAGGCCTCGCGGTCCTTGAGCGGTTATGTGCCAACCACACCGGCGAGCGCCGGCTGTCGGTCCACGTGGTCGACCCCTGCCCGCCCGGGCCCGGACGCACGTGGCGCACCCGGCAGTCCCCCCATCTGCTGATGAACACGGTGACCTCGCAGGTCAGCCAGTTCACCGACGACAGTGTCCAGTGCGCCGGGCCCATCCGGCCGGGCCCCAGCCTGTACGACTGGCTCCAGCGGCCCGAGGCCGGCACCCCGAAGGACTGGCCGCGGGCGGAGCGGCTCGGGCCCGACGACTACCCCTCCCGGGCGCAGTACGGCCGCTATCTGGAGTGGGTCTTCGCCCACCTCGTGGCCACCGCCCCCGACACCCTCCGGATCGTCGTCCACCCGGCCACAGCCGTCGCCCTGGACGAGGACGCGACCGGCCAGTGCGTCACCCTGGACGACGGAACTCGGCTGACCGGCCTGGACGTCGTGGTGCTGTCCCTCGGACACGGGCCCAACGAGCCCGCGGCCGAGGAGCGTCGCCTCACGGCGTTCGCCGGCCGCCACAGGCTGCGCTACCTGCCCGCGGCCAACCCCGCGGACCTCGACCTGGACGACATCGCCTCGGGAGAGGTCGTCGGGCTGCGAGGTCTGGGACTGGCGTTCTTCGACGTCCTCGCCCTGCTCACCGAGGGCCGGGGCGGGAAGTTCGCGCCGACCCCCGACGGACTGCGGTACCTCCCCTCCGGTCAGGAGCCCGTGCTGTACGCGGGATCCCGTCGCGGAGTGCCGTACCAGGCGCGCGGGGAGAACCAGAAGGGGCCGACCGGCAGACACGAACCGCTGTTCCTCACCCTCGACGCGGTCCGCCGGATCCGCGCCGTGTCCGGCGCGACCTTCCGGCAGCACGTCTGGCCGCTGCTGGACGCGGAGGTGCGCGCCGTCTACCACCACGCCCTCGTGGCGCAGCGCACCGACCGGGCGACCGCCGACCTGTTCCTGGCCGAGTACCTGGCCGCCAACGCCTCCGGGCGTACGGCCGTACTGCGCCGCCACGGCGTGACCGCCGCCGACGAGTGGGACTGGGAACGCGTCGAACGCCCCTGGGGACAACGTGCGTTCGCCGACCGCGCCGACTTCAACCGCTGGCTGCTGGACTATCTGCGCGAGGACGCCCGGCAGGCCCGGGGCGGCAACGTGCACAATCCGGTCAAGGCCGCCCTGGACGTCCTGCGCGACCTGCGCAACGAGGTCCGGCTCGCCATCGACCACACCGGGATCACCGGCAGCTCCTACCGGGACGAGGTGGTGGGCTGGTTCACACCGCTCAACGCGTATCTGTCCATCGGCCCGCCCCTGTCCCGCATCGAGGAGATGACCGCCCTCATCGAGGCCGGAGTGCTCCAGGTCGTCGGCCCCCGCACCCGGGTCCGCCCGGACCCGCTGGGGGAGGGCTTCCTCATCGGCTCCGACGCCATACCCGGCGCGGAGGTGCGCGCCACCACGCTGATCGAGGCGCGCATCCCCGACGTGGATCTGCGCCGCAGCGGCAACCCGCTGCTGCGGCACCTGCTCAGCACCGGGCAGGGCCGGCCGCACAGCATTCCGGATCCCGAGGGTGACTACGAGACCGGCGGACTCGACGTCACCCGCCGCCCCTACCGGGTGGTGGACGCCGAGGGCGTGCCCCATCCGCGCCGGTTCGCCTACGGGGTGCCCACCGAGTTCGTGCACTGGGCGACGGCCGCGGGCATCCGCCCAGGGGTCGGCTCGGTGATCCTCGAGGACGCCGACGCCATCGCCCGGGCGGCACTGGCTCCCTGACGGCCGCCCAGGCCCGCCGGTCCCTGCCGTCCCGGCGCGGACCCGTCGGCCGGTCCGACGCCCGCCCCGGTCATCCGAACCGGCCGGGCCGCCCCGCGGCCCTGGTCCTCACCCGCACGGAGTTCCCCAGTGGACATCACCACGAGCTTCGACCCCGAGGCACTCGCACTCCCCTTCTACGACGACGAACACCGCCGCTTCGCCGAGGAGATCGGCGTCTGGTGCGACGGCCACGGCCCGCTCTGGGAGGCCGTGCGCCGGATGGACCCGGACGAGGCCGGGCGCCGCCTGGTGGGCATGCTCGGCGAGGACGGCTGGCTCGCCACGCTCGACCCCCACGCCGCGCCGCACCGTCTGCCCGGGGATCTGCGCGCCCTGTGCCTGGGCCGGGAGGCGCTCGCCTACGCCGAGGACCTCGCCGACTTCGCCTACTCCATCCAGTCGCTGTCCGCCACGCCGATCATCCGGTTCGGCGACGCCGAACAGCACAAGCGCTATCTGCCCGGCATGGCGGACGGCTCGATCATCGGCGCCTTCGCCGTCTCCGAGAAGCAGGCCGGCTCGGACCTCGCGGCGGTGGGACTCGGCGCCCGGCGCGTCGAGGGCGGCGGGTACGTCCTCAACGGCGGCAAGGCGTGGATCGCGCACGCCACCATCGCCGACCTGTTCGTCGTCATCGCCCGCACCGGGGACGGCCCGGGGCCGCTCGGCCTCACGGCCTTTCTGGTGCCCGCCCACACTCCCGGCGTGCGGGTGAGCGAACGGCTGGAGGCCATCGCGCCCCGCTCCTTCGGCCATCTGTCCTTCGAGGACTGCCGGGTTCCCGCCGAGGCCGTGCTCGGCCGGCCGGGCCGGGGCTTCGTCATCGCCGCCGACCTGCTCGACCGGTTCCGGATGACCGTCGGCGCCGCGGCCGTCGGCTTCGCCCGCCGGGCCGCCGACGCCGCGCTGGCCCACACCAGGAACCGGGACGCCTACGGCGGCACCCTCTTCGACCTCCAACTGGTGAAGGGCTCGCTCGCCGACATGGAGGTCAAGATCAACGCCGCCGAGCTGCTCGTCGCGCGCGCGGCCTGGGACTGCGACCGCGGCAGCCGCGGCTACGCCCGGCACTCCCACATCGCCAAGGTCCATGCCACGGAGGCGGCCCAGGACGTCGTCGACGCGGCCGTACAGCTCTTCGGCGCCGCCGGAGTGGTCAAGGGCGGCCTGCCCGAACGCCTCTACCGGCAGATCCGTTCGCTGCGCATCTACGAGGGCGCCACCGACGTGCTGCGCCTGGCCGTCGCCGACGCCCTGGACGTACGGCGCGCCGCCCTCGCCGGATGACGGCCCGTCGCCCCGGGCCGGCCACCGGATTCCGTCCACCCGCAAGGAGCACCAGATCGACCACCCCGCCCCGGACAGCGGCCCACCCGGCCCGCGTCCACCGGGCCGAGGGACGTACCCCCTTCGAGGAGCAGCACTGATGTCGGACCTGCCCCGCCTGTGGCTGCGGCACGAGAGCCGCCCCACCGAACGCCGAGCGCCGCTGGTGCCCCGCGACGCCGCGCGCCTGGTGAGCCAGGGCGTCCCGATCACCGTGGAGGACTCGCCGCAGCGCGTCTTCCCGCTGGCCGAGTACGTCCGCGCGGGCTGCGCCACCGCACCGGCCGGCAGCTGGACCCGAGCCCCCGAGGACCATCACGTCCTGGGGCTGAAGGAACTGCCCCCGCAGCCGGGCCCGCTGCACCACCGGCATGTGTACTTCGGCCACGCCTACAAGGGGCAGCGGGGCGCCCGGGAGCTGCTCGGCCGGTTCACGTCGGGTGGTGGCGCGCTGCTCGACCTGGAGTACCTCACGGACGACGACGGACGGCGCCTTGCGGCCTTCGGCTACTGGGCCGGCTACCTGGGCGCGGCACTGGCGGTCCTGCACCGGCGCGGCACGCTGCGGACACCGCTGCGCTCCCTGGAGCGTACGGAACTTGACACCCTGCTACGGGAGGGCCGCGGCGGCGGCACGGCTCTGGTCGTCGGCGCCCTGGGCCGCAGCGGCCGGGGCGCGTGCGACGCGCTGGAGACCGCCGGGATCGAACCGGTCCGCTGGGATCTGGCGGAGACCCGCGCCCTGGACCGGGACGCCCTGCTCGACCACGACATCCTGGTCAACACCGTGCTGGTGACCCGCCCGGTGCGGCCGTTCCTCACCCCCGAGGACCTCGACGCGCCGGGGCGGCGCCTGTCCGTCGTCGTCGACGTCACCTGCGACGTGGGCTCCGACTGCAACGTCCTGCCCATCTACGACGCGGTCACGGACTGGACGCATCCGGTACGGCGGCTGCGCGAGGGCGACCGTCCGCTGGACCTGATCGCCCTGGACAACCTGCCCTCGCTGCTGCCCACCGAGGCCAGCCGGTCCTTCTCCGCCGAACTGTGGCCCCATCTGCCGGACCTCGGCGCGGACTCCTCCCCCTGGTCCCGCTGCCTGCACCTGTTCGGAGAGGCGGTGGCCCGGGAAGCGGCCGGTGCCGACGGAGAGGAGGACAGCCGTGTCCGATGACCGGATCGTGCCCGCGAGCGGTGTCGTCCACTGGATCGGCACCGGGCTGTCCACCGGCCGCAGCGGCCTGGGACTACTGTGCGAACGTGCCGAACGGCTGCTGCTGTGGGACCGTACCGCCGAGCGCGCCGACCGCCGGCTCGCGGCCCTCGGACTCGCCGGCCGCGCCGAGGCCCGTGCCCTGCGACCGGGCGCCCTGGAGGCCCAGGTGCGCCCCGGCGACGTGGTCGTCTCCATGCTGCCCGCGACCGAGCACCCGGCCCTGCTCCGGCTCGCCGTCGACCGGGGGGCCCACTTCGCCTGCACCAGCTACACCTCCGAGGCGCTCGACGAGCAGGCGGCCGTGGCGGCCGGGGCCGGCCTGGTCGTCCTGACCGAGGCCGGGCTCGACCCCGGTATCGACCACCTGATGAGCCATCAGCTGGTCGAGCGGGCCCGCGAGGAGGTCGGTGACCGGGCGGCGTCCGTCACCTTCACCTCGTACTGCGGCGGCATCCCCGCCGAACCCAACGACTTCCGCTACCGGTTCAGCTGGGCGCCCTACGGCGTCCTGGCCGCGCTCCGCTCGCCCGCGCACCACATCGACGGCGGCCGACGGCGCACCGTCCGCCACCCCTGGCAGGCCACCCGCACCGTGGTCCTCGGCGGGGAGCCGTTCGAGGTCTACCCGAACCGGGACAGCCTGCCGTTCGTCGCCCAGTACCGCGTTCCCGACGGCTGGCACCTGGACACCTTCGTCCGGGGCACCCTGCGCAACGCCGGCTGGCGCGCTGCCTGGACCGAGGTCTTCGAGACCGTCCTGACCGACGACGAGACCCGGATCCGCTCCCTGGCCAAGGAACTGGCCGACCGCTACCCGACCACGGAGGCCGACCGGGACCGCGTGGTCCTCTCCGTCGACCTGAGGGTGGAGGACACCGCCGGCGGCACCCGGTGGCAGGGATCCCGGCTGCTGGACCTCACGGGCGACGACACCGAGAGCGCGATGGCCCGCTGTGTCTCACTGCCGCTCGCCCACGGCGTGACCCGCATCCTCGACGGCGCCCTGCCGACCGGTCTGAACCGCGCGGCCGAGGACCCCGACGAGGCCGCCCGCTGGCTGCGTTTCCTCGCGGCCCACGGCGTGCCCACGACGTACACCCAGACCCCGCCCACCGGCCCGGGAGTCGAACCATGACCTCCGTGGCCCGCCCGCACGCATCTGTCGGCATCGCGTCGCCGGGCCCCCGCCGAGCGGTGGCGGCCGCTCGGCACGCGTCCGGCGGTCCGCCGGGCATCGCACGTGAACCCCTTCACACCATCGAGCGCGGCGACCCGCCCCAAGGAGAGATCCCACATGGCTCATGAGCCCACTCGCTCCGGCCCGACGCACTACCGCTGCCTGGGAGTCGGCGTAGGCCCGGCCAACCTGAGTCTCGCGTCCCTGCTCCACGGCCGGACGGACGTGCCCAATCTGTTCCTGGACCGCAAGGAGTCCTTCAGCTGGCACGACGGCCAGCAGCTGCCCGGAAACACCTTGCAGGTCTCCCTGTTCAAGGACCTGGTGACGCTGGCCGACCCCCGCAACCCGTTCTCGTTCCTGTCCTACCTCCACGACAACGGCCGCCTGTACCACTTCCTCAACGCCCAGTTCGACGCCGTACCGCGGGTGGAGTTCCGCAACTACCTCGCGTGGGCGAGCCGTTGCAACAAGAACATCGTCTTCGGCGAAGCGGTCCGGGAGGTCGGCTTCGACGGGGTGTTCACGGTCCGCACGGACCGCCGCACCGTCACCGCGGACAACGTGGTCGTCGGCGTGGGCAGCGAGCCCTGGGTCCCGCCGCAGGTCCAAGGCGCCCTCGGGCCCACGCAGTTCCACATCAGCGAGTACCTCAACCAGGCCAAGAACCTGGGCGGCAAGCGCGTCGTGGTGATCGGCGGCGGACAGTCCGGCGCCGAGGCCTTCCTCGACATGATCTCCCAGCCCAGCAAGGATCTGCCGCGCCGGGTCTCGTGGATCTCCCGTCGGGGCAACTACTTCCCGATCGACGACTCGCCCTTCACCAACGACTATTACATGCCGTCGCACGCCGAGTACTTCTTCAGTCTCGACCGCGACAGCCGGCAGGCGTTCAACGAGCGGCACATCCTCACCAGCGACGGCATCTCCGAGAGCACCCTGCGCGACATCTACCAGCGTGCCTATCTGCACCGGTTCGTCGAGGGCAACGTCGACCTGGTGGGCCTGTACCCCAACCGCGAGGTGACCGAGGTGTCCACCGGCCTGTACGGCGGCTGGCAGGTGACCGCCCGCCACAACGACGACCGCGAGGCCGTGGAGCTGTTCGAGGCGGACGTCGTGATCTGGGCGACCGGCTTCCGGTCGACCCAGATGGACTTCCTCGACCCCATAGCCGACCGGCTGGAGCGCGACGGCGACGAACTGCGCATCGACGAGGACTACGCCGTCCACTGGGACGGGCCCGACGACCGCCGGATCTTCGTGCAGAACGCGGCACGCGGTCAGCGCGGCCTCGCCGACCCCAACCTGAGCCTGAACGCCTGGCGCAGCCAGCGCATCGCGGACCGGCTCGGCAAGGTGTCCAGCAACGACCAACTGCCGTCGTTCATCGAGTGGTCGACCAAGATGGGCGCCCGGGCCGGGAGGGACACATGAGCCCGGCGCAGAGCACACCGATCGCCGTGATCGGCGCCGGGGTGATCGGCTGCCTGATCGCGCACGAGGTGCTGGCCGCCGACCCCGGTGCGGACGTGACGGTGCTGGACCGCGACCTGGTGGGCTCCGGTGCGACCCGCCGCTCCGCGGGCCTGCACTTCCCCCGCGGCGCCTCCCCGTCGGTGCGGGCGATGGCCTCCGAGAGCCAGCGCTACTACGCCCAGCTCCTCGCCGAGCGCCCCGAGCTGCCGATCCACCCACTCGCGATGACCGTCGTCGCGCCCGAGTCGGCCGCGCCGCGGCTCGACGAGGTGTACCTGCCCGAGACGAACCTGCGGCGCGTGGACAAGGTGCCGTCGGCGGCCGTCAGCCTGCCGGCGGGCGCGGCGGCCTGGGCCGGGGACGGCTGCCAGTACGCGGACGTGTCGGCCCTCACCCAGGCCCTCGCCGCCGAACTGCGCCCGCGCGTGGAGTTCCGTGAAGGCGTGACGGTGACCGGCCTGGAGCCGGACACGCACGGCGTCCGGCTGACGCTGAGCACCGGCGACGTGCTCACCGCACGGCAGGCGGTACTGGCTCCGGGACCATGGCTCGCCCACCCCGCCTGGCGCGATCTCGTGGCGCCGCTCGGGGCACGGGTGAAGAAGATCGTGGCGCTGCACATCGAGGACGCCCCGTCCGACGACGACGGCGCGATCGTCTTCCACGACGAGGACGCGTTCCTGCTGCCGTACCGCCGGCGCGGCCACTGGCTGTTCAGCTACACCTGCACGGAGTGGGACGTGGACCCCGACACGGTCGACCCCGGTCTCACCTCCGTCAACCGGGCGGAGGCCGTGGAGGTGCTGGCCGGCTACGCGCCCCGGCTCGCCGACCGGATCCGGTCGGGACGGGTCTTCTGCGACGCCTACAACCCGGGCGGCGGTCCGCTCGTGCAAACGCTCACCGAGGACGGGCGCCTGATCTTCGCCGGTGCCGCCGGAGGCTCCGGGTACCGCCTGGCGCCGGCCGTCGCCGCGGAGAGCGTGCGCCTGCTGTCCAAGCACGCCGCCTGACCGACGCCTTCACGAGGCCTTCCCGGTTCTCGAATGCCTTCCCGGGCGTCCTCCGAGCGGCCTTGCCGAGCCCTCGGAACGTCCTCCCGAAAGGAACCGACATGATCTTCAGTCGCTACGACGCGCGTGCCCTCCACGACGCGTTCGGCATCCGCATGAGCAGCATCGAGGGGCTCGGCGTGGGAGCCGGCTGGGGGCGGGTGGCCCCGGGGCAGGCCTCCACCGGTCACCAGCACGACGAGACCGAGTTCTTCGTCATCGTCGCGGGCCGGGGCGAGTTCGTCGTGGACGGCCGCAGGCACCCCGCCGAGCCGGGCACACTGGCCCTCTTCGAACCCTTCGAGACCCACGTTCTGGAGAACACCGGCGACACCGACCTGATCTTCGTCACCCAGTACTGGCGTGACCCGGGCCGCGCCCTGCAGTCCGCCGGCAACGAGGAGCGCCGCGCCTTCGGCGACCGCCCGGTGTTCGTCTTCTCCACGCCGCCCACCCCCAACGGCGACCTCCACCTCGGCCATCTGTCCGGCCCCTACCTCGGCGCCGACGCCTTCGTCCGCTTCCAGCGCATGAACGGCACCGAGGCCTGGCACCTCACCGGCAGCGACGACTACCAGAGCTATGTGGTGGGCGCCGCCCGTCAGGAGGGCCGGGAGCCCGCCGAGACGGCCGCGCACTACAGCGCCGAGATCGCCCGCACCCTCGACCTGATGGACATCAGGCCCGACCAGTACACCGTCACCGACGCGGAGCCCGGCTACCGGGACGGCCTGCGCGACTTCTTCTCCCGTGTGGTCGCCTCCGGCTGGGCCACCGTCACCGAGAAGGACGCGCTCTTCGACGCCGAGAGCGGTCAGTACCTCTACGAGGTCGACGTCAAGGGCGGTTGCCCCGGCTGCGGTTCGGGCACCAGCGGCAACATCTGCGAGGAGTGCGGCGAGCCCAACACCGTGGTGGACCTGGCCGAGCCCCGCTCCGCCGCCTCCGTCGGCGAACCGCGGCGCGCCCCGCTGGCCCGCTACTCGCTGCCGCTGCACGTGTTCCGCGAGGAGGTCGCCGCCCACCACAGGCTCGGCCGTGTCCCGGCCCGGCTGCGCGAGCTGAGCGACCGGCTCTTCGCCCGGCCCGCCATGGACATCCCTCTCACCCACCCCTCCTCGTGGGGCGTCGCGCCCACGGAGACGGACGTCGACGGACAGGTCATCTGGGTGTGGCCCGAGATGTCCTACGGCTTCCTGCACGGCATCCAGTCCCTGGGCGTGCGCCTGGGCCGCGACTGGAAGGCCGCCGAGCCCGGCCAGGACTGGAAGATCGTCCACTTCTTCGGCTACGACAACAGCTTCTACCACTCCGTGCTCTACCCGGTGCTCTACCGCCTGGCCCACCCCGACTGGGAGCCGGACATCGACTACCACGTCAACGAGTTCTATCTGCTGGAGGGCAGCAAGTTCTCGACGAGCCGGCGCCACGCCGTCTGGGGCAAGGAGATCCTGACCCCCGACTCCGTCGACGCCGTACGCTACTTCCTGTCGCGCACCCGGCCCGAGGGCGAGCGCACCAACTTCCGCCGCGTGGACTACGCCCGGACGCTCGACGAGACCCTGATCGGCACCTGGCAGCGCTGGTTGCACGACCTCGGCGCGCGGATCGCCAAGCACTACGACGGCAAGGCCCCCGACGCCGGCAACTGGACGCCGGAGCACTCGGCATTCCTCGCCCGGCTCGGCGCCCGCCTCGCCGCCGTCGGCGGCAGCCTGCGCGCGGACGGCTTCTCGCTGAACCAGGCCGCGGCCGAACTCGACGGTCTGGTCGCCGACACCGTCCGCTTCTCCGCCCTGGAGTCGCTCACCGCCCAGAGCGCCGGCTGGCAGAACGAGGCCCGTACCGCCATCGCGCTGGAACTGGCCGCGGCCCGGCTGCTCGCCCATGCCGCCACGCCCGTGATGCCGCGCTTCGCCGGCCGGCTCGCCGCGGCGCTCGGTCTGCCGGAGCCCACCACCTGGCCGGACACGGTGGAACTGGTCGCTCCGGGCACGGAGATCAGGCTCTCCGAGACCGTGTTCTTCAAGTCGGCCGGCGCGACCGGCACGGACACAGGGCCGGGGGAGGAGGACCGGTGACGGACGACACGCTGGGCCGCATCGTCTCCGCCGAACCGGGGTACGGGCACATCCGCGTCGCCAGCCTGCTGGGCACCCAGACCCTCCCGCTGCGCGAGCTGTACCGCCGCTCCGGCCGGGTGGCCCGATGGCTGCGGGAGCAGGGGATCCGCCCCGGTGACCGGATCGGGATCCTCGCGGCCAACAGTCTGGAATGGGTCCTGCTCGACCTGGCGGCGCTGCGGCTGAAGGCCGAGACCGCCGGGTTCGAGCCGGGCAAGTTCGCGGCGACCACCGACCTGATGGACCGTTACGGCATCCGTCTGCTGTTCACCGACCGGCCCGTCCAGGGGCCCGGTATGGTACCGATCGGCGAGGTGGCCCAGCTCGCGGAGCGGGCGGACCTGGACGGGGCGCCACTGCCGCCGGTGACCTGGGGCCCCAAGGACGTCACCACCATCAAGTTCACCTCCGGCAGCACCGGCGAGCCCAAGGGGCTCGGTGCCACCGCGGGCAGCATCGACAGCTCGCTGCGGGCGGTGCAGGAGATCTTCGAACACGGCCCGGACGACGACCTGTTCGTGTTCCTGCCGCTCTCCCTCCTCCAGCAGCGCTACTGGGTCTACTCGGCGCTGCTGCACGGCCACGACATCACGGTCAGCACCTACGAGGCCGCGTTCGCCGCGCTGCGCCGGGTGCGCCCGACCGTGGTGATGGGGGTCCCCGCCTTCTACGAGACCGCCAAGCGGCAGATCCAGGCCAGGATGCGCCGCGGCGACGGCCAGACCGCGGGGCAGGCGGCACGGGCGGTCTTCGGCGACCACATCCGCTATCTGTGGACCGGATCGGCACCCGCGGCCTCCGGCATGCTGCGCTTCTTCACCGAGGCGGGGCTGCCCATCTACGAGGGCTACGGGCTCAACGAGACCTGCATCGTCACCAAGAACCACCCCAAGGCCCACCGTGACGGCAGCGTCGGCAAGGTGCTGCCGGGCAAGGAGGTGCTGATCGGCGAGGACGGGGTCGTCACGGTCCGCAGCGAGCACCCGGTCAACGACCACTACGCCTACTGCCGGCCGGGCGACTCCGAGCGGGTGTTCGGTCCGGACGGCACCGTCCGCACCGGCGACCTCGGCTACATCGACGAGGACGGATTCCTCTTCATCCGCGGCCGGGCCGACGACGTGATCGTCCTGGACAACGGCAAGAAGGTGATCGTCCGGCCGATCGAGGAGGACATGAAGGCCGATCCGGCCATCGCCGAGTGCGTCCTGTTCTGCCCGGGCCAGACCGAGCTGGTGGCCGTGGTCTCGCCGGCCACCGAGCCCGCCGACGAGAAGGCGATAGCCGCCCGCCTCGCCCACACGAACGCCTCCCGCGCCGCCGACGAACGGATCGGCCGCGCCCTCGTCGCCGACCCCCCGTTCTCCATCGACAACGGCCTGCTCACCTCGCAGTACAAGCCGAAGCGAGCACGGATCCTCGACGCCTACCACGACGCCGTCCACGACCCCGAGGAGGGAATCCATGCTGTCTGAGTCCACGCAGTCCGCGTTGGAGGGCGCGGCCCGCGAGCAGCTGGCCGCCGTACTGACCCACGACATCGCGCCGACGGCGCTCGATCCGGACGCCGACATGGCCGGTTCCTACGCCCTGACGTCCTTGAACAAGGTCTTGTTCCTGACGGAGCTGTGCGAGGCTACCGGCGTCGACCTCGGCCATTTCACCGAGGACGACCTCGACCGGATGCGAACCCTGCGCGACGTCGTGGAAGCACTGGCCCGTTACTCGACCGAGGGAACCTGATCTATGACCTGGGC
The DNA here is from genome assembly GCF_042896945.1 of Streptomyces sp. NPDC001222. Classification (NCBI taxonomy): domain Bacteria; kingdom Bacillati; phylum Actinomycetota; class Actinomycetes; order Kitasatosporales; family Streptomycetaceae; genus Streptomyces; species Streptomyces sp. NPDC001222. The sequence goes on along the minus strand of NZ_JBIAXT010000006.1, from coordinate 28,431 downwards.
CCAGAAGGCGGCAGCCGTCCTGGAGAACGACCATGTACGCCTGCACCCGGTGACGGAGGCCGACCGCGAGGGGATCCGGGCGGTCGCCATGGACCCGGACATCTGGCGGTACTTCGTCTCCCGGGTGGAGGACGAGGCCGACTTCAAGGTGTTCTTCGACACCTGCCTCGCCGACCAGGCGGCCGGCCGCCGGATCGTGTTCGTCGTCACCGACAAGTCCTCCGGCCGGATCGCCGGCAGCATGTCGTACGGCAACCTCGCCGAGGCCGACGCCCGGCTGGAGATCGGCTGGTCCTGGCTGGGCCGCGACTTCCGTGGCCAGGGCGTCAACCGGTGGGTGAAGTACCTGCTGCTGGAGCATGCCTTCGAGCAACTGGACGCAGAGCGGGTCGAGTTCAAGACGGACGTGCTCAACGAGCAGGCGCGACGCGGGCTGCGCAACATCGGCGCGACCGAGGAAGGCGTCCTGAGGAGCTTCAACTACATGCCCGGCGGGCGTCGTCGGGACGCGATCTTCTACAGCGTCCTGCGCGCCGAATGGCCTCGGGTGAAGGAACACCTCATGACTTCAGGGGTGTGACGAAGGGGGATCGCACATGATCGACGGCCTGTTGCTCCGTAAGTTCCTGCGCGTCCACGCGCGCCAGATCGGCTATCGCTCGGCCGCGACAGGGTATGCGGCGCTGGTCGACCAGACCGAGCACGAGCACGCCCGGTTCTCCGGTGCGGAGCTGGTCAGCGCGGTGCACGGCTCGTACACGGGCTGGATGGGCGGACGCCGGGCGGTCGGGGTCCTGGGCCGTCTCGGGCGCCGGACGCCACACGCGGCGGCCCGGACCCTCACCCTGGTGACACCGCGGCTGTTCCGGTGGCTCGTCGGCCCGATCCGCCGCACGGGCCCGACCGAACTGGTGGTGCAGCGGTGCAGGTTCCTCGCCGAGACCTCGCCGGAGATCTGTCTGCGTGTCTGCAAGGGTCCCACGGAGAGCTTCTTCACCGACACGCTCAACGTTCCCACGACGCTCACCCCCGACCTCCGTCGGTCCACGTGCCGCGTCTCCTTCGTCCCGGCTCCGCGCCGGGCCCGGTGACCCGTACCCCGCCGTACCCCACCGGCGGGGTACGGCGGGTGAACAGGCTTATGGCGTCGCCGAGATGGGGTACGAGCGCCGGACGGGGGCGATGTCGTCCGGGTGCGGGGTGGAGGGGATCATGGGGGTATGCCTGACACTTCCCGACGCGGCCTTCTCGCCGTCCTCGTGGCCTCGGCCGCGTCCGCGCCGCTCACCGGGCTCGCCGCGAGCCCGGCGCGCGCCGCCGGCCCGGCCGCCACCGTGCAGCCCTTCCCCGCTCCGGCGGGCCTGAGCTCCGCGCGTTCCTCGGTGACCCTGCCCCCGCTGGACGCCGCCTACTTCACCCCGGTGACGCTCGGCGCCTCGCTCACCGCCACGGTGCTGCCCGGAACACCGGCCCGCACCGAGGTCACCTCCGGCGGCCGGCGCGTCGCCCTGCTGACCCACGGCGCCCGTACCGTCGTCGTGCCCGGTCCGCAGCGCACCTTCGCCGAGAACAAGCGGCCCTTCGCGGACAATTTCCAGCGCACCCTGCCGGATGTGTCGCTGCCCGTCGCGGACCGCGAGTACTGGGGGGACTCTCCCGGGGGCGGGAGCTGGTCCACCCTCGGGCCAGCGGACACCGACTACTCGGTCGTCCCCGGGGCCGGCGTGATCAGTCTGACGACCGACTTCGCCAGCCGCCATGCCACGCTCAGGGACGCCGACATCACGGATGTCGATGTGCGGTGCGTGGGCCGCTTCGACAAGGTGCCCACCGGTCAGGCGTGTTCGTTCGCCCTGTCCTTCGGCTACCAGGACCCCCACAACAACTACCGCGCCCGGCTGTCCTTCCTGACCACCGGCGCCGTCGAACTGCGGGTGGAGAAGGAGGTGTCCGACACCGTCACCCAGCTGGCCCCGGCCCTTAGCCTCGCCACCGGTGTGCCCGCGGGCACCGACTGGACGATACGGGTACGCCATGAAGGCTCCCGCATCCAGGCGAAGGCCTGGCGCGCGGCCTCGGCCGAGCCCTCCGAGTGGGCCGTCGACGTCACCGACCCCGTCTTCGCCAAGGGCCGGGTGGGCGTGCGCGCCCTGGCCAACAGCGGCTGCACCAACCTGCCCGTCAAGCTCTCCGTGAGCAACTTCGAGGTGGACGCAGCGAACTGGGAGGCTCCGCCGACCGTCACCCACGGCGACTGGGTGCGGGTCCTTCCCCAGCCGTTCGACGGCACCTGGAGCGACGGACTGGAGCAGACCATCCGTGCCTGGGCCGGTTCCACGGCCCCGGACGTCCTCGCGCATGCCGCGATGTTCCTCGGCGGCGCGCCGGCCGTGACGGCCGGCGCGGGACCCGCGCAGGGCAAGCAGGTGCTGGGGGAGGCGGGTTACGGCTACCTCGATCCGCAGGGCTACCGCTACGAGGGCGCCGACTTCCATGAGTACATGAACGTGGGCTGGACCTTCGACGACGGCGTCCACACCGGGCCGTCGAGCAGACAGGTGGGGAACCTGGACTGCTCCGGCTACACCCGCATGGTGTACGGCTACCACATGGGGGTGCCCATGGCCGCGGGGCAGGACACCTCCAAGGAGAGGCTGCCGCGCAAGTCCCGGGACATGGCCGACTACGCGCCCGGGGTGCGTGTCGACCGGACCGACGGCACCAACCCGCCCGCCGCCGCCCTGCTCCAGCCCGGTGACCTGGTGCTGTTCAACGCCGACTCCGGTGACGACAACCCGACCGTCACGGTCGACCACGTGGGCATCTATCTGGGCCAGGACACGATGGGCAAGCGCCGTTTCCTGTCCAGCCGCAAGACGGTCAACGGGCCCACGATGGCCGACCTCGGTGGCGCCTCGCTACTGGACGGCACGGGCACGTACGCCAAGAAGCTGCACACCGTGCACCGCATCTGACACCGGGCGGCCCGGGAGAGTCGTCGCGTACGGCGACTCCCCCGGGCCGGGGACCTGCTCAGGAGGGCTTCAGCGCCGAGACCGCGGTCACCGTCACCTTGTTGTCGCACTCGGCGAACTCACCGTCCGCCAGGGCAACTTGGTGCGCCCCGGCCCCCGGCACACCCACCACCAGGGTCGGGTACACCACGGGCTTCGCCCCCGACACGCAGTAGCCGTCGCCCTCGCCCTGGACCTGGACGAAGGTCAGCTTTGCCCATGCCCTGCCGCCCGGCGCCAGCCGCACCGGCGAAGCCGTGCCCACGCGGGTCACCGACAGCGGAACATTGTGCTGCGGGGACCCGTTGCCCGCTCCCGCCACGGTCGGATGGCCCTGCAGGACGCAGGGCTGTCCCAAGACATTGGTGAACTCGGCGATCACCGCTCCGGTCCCCGTTCCCGACGGCCGGTGGGCGGCCGGGTACACGGCCGCCTTGAGGGCACTCGCCGTACAGGCCTTCGCCGGGCTGCCCGACGTCTTGACCACGGGGGAGGCGCCGGCCGCGGACGCCGGCGGGGCGACCGTACCGGAGGCCTTCGAGGGCGCAGAGCCCGTCGCGCCTGACGACGCCGCCGTGCTCGACGCCCCGGAAGGCGCCTTCGACGTGGACCCGGCGGCCTTCGGACCGCCACCGGGCTGGCACGCGGTCACCAGCAGCGCGGTCGCGACCGCGGCCGTCGCCAGCGTGGCACCGCGGCGGGTTTTCGTGTACGGCATGACATCCCCCGACTTTCGACTTGCGTGGACACCGGTCGTGCACCGGCACTCGCCGGTTCAGACGAGGTGGCCGGACGGCGGGTTCGCCGTCCGGCCGGCTGTCACACGACAGTGACATGGCCCTTGCCGTCCTGCCGCAATCGTTGCGATTCTGCCTGGCTGCGGGCCCTTTGAGCGGCCGTCGACCGCACGACCCCGCCGATGTCCACCCGTTGACGTGGCGTCATCTTCAGTGGTTCAGTGGCTCAGCCACTCAACCACTCATTCGCCGGGGGGCCGAGGTGGAACCACTGCCACGCGAGACGATCGTCGACGTTCTGGAGAAGCGGCTGCGCGAGGAGATCCTCGACGGACGCCATCCGGCCGGGAGCTATCTGCCGCCCGAACGCGAGCTGGCCGACGGATTCGGGGTCACGCGTACCACGCTCAAGCACGCCTTCGGCCGGCTGGTGCACGCCGGACTGCTGGAGACACGGCACGGAGTGGGCACTCGCGTCCGCGACTTCCTGCGCCTCGGCGGGGCGGATCTGCTGCCCATGCTGGTACGCCACAGCCCGGACTGGATCGGCGAGATCTTCGAAGTCCGCCGCAGCGTCGGCGCGTTGATCGCGGAACGCGCCGCCGTCGGCGCCACGGCCCCGCAGGTCGCCGAACTGCGCACCCTGCTCGCGGCCGTCGGGGACGCGGCGGGCGGCGACCCCGTGCAGCTGGCGGACGCCGAGGTGCACCGGGCGCTGGCCCGAGCGACGGGCAACCGGGTGTACGTCCTGCTGACCAACACCCTGTTCAACGCCTACCTGCCGGTGCGTGCCGCGCTCGTCGGCCCCTTCCAGGATCCCCGGGCCGCGCGGGACCGGCTGGCCCCGGTGGTCGAGGCCGTGGCCGCCGGTGACCGGACGGCGGCGCGCACCGCCGCCGGCGACTATCTGTCGGCCACGGAACGCATCATGCTCGAAGGGCTGGCACCCGCCCACGGACGCCGGGACGATGCCCGGTGACCGTACGAGGGACGGTCTTCGAGGAGACGATGCTGGGCCGTGTGCGCTTCGTCCAGGAGGACCGCGACCGCCCCATACGGCTCGATCTGACGGCCCGGGCCGACGACGTGCTGCTGCCGCACCGCACGACACACGCGCGGCTGACCGGACGCGTGCGGATAGCGGGACGGGCCGACGACCCGGAAGCGGCCGGGCAGTTGGAGATCTCGCCCGTGGCCCGCCGCAGGATCCGCTACCGGATCACCTTCACCCTGGAGGGCCGGCGCCTGACACTGGACGGCTGGAAGTCCGTGTCACCCCGGCGCCCGCTCACCTCGCTGACCGTGTTGCCGTACACCCTGTACGAGGACGGCGAGCGCGTCGGCGACGGCACCCTGCGGTTCCCCCTCACCACCGGCCTGCTGCCCTTCCTCACCAGCTTCCGGTTCCCCCGTGCCGGCGTGCCCGCCGCCGACCGCGATCATGTGTCACGCTGGGACGGCACCCCCGGGCGGACCGAGGTCTGGTACACGACCCTGACCGACCCCGCGACCGGCAGCGGGGTGTGGCTGCACCATGAACTGGTCGCGCCCACCGACGGCTCCGGCGCCTACGCCCACGGGTGGGCCGCCGTCTTCCCGAAGGACGGCCCCGTCGAACACGCCGCCTTCGGGCCCGTCCCCTGGGAGGCGGATCCCGACGGCTTCACCGCCGAGGGCGTCAGCGCCGTCCCCGGCCGACTCAGCGGCTCGGTGGGGCCGTTCGCCTGGGCACTCACCGAGACACCCGAGGGCCCGCCGCTCCACACCTTCCCCCGCTGGTCCTGGCGACGCCCCTGGCTGCCGGCCGCGCAGATGCTGCCCGCCAGCCGCTCCCGCTACACCGGCACGGTGCGGTACGGCACCGGCGAGCTGTGCCCGGACGGGGCCCCCGGCGCGAGCGCCCGCATCTACGGCCACGGCAACGCCCGCCGCTGGGCCTGGCTCCACGCGGACCTGGGTGGCGGTGACATCCTGGAGATCATCGCCGCGGTTTCCATGCGCCGGGGACTCGACCGGCTGCCCCCGCTCGTCTTTCTGCGGCTGCACCGCAACGGCCGCACCTGGCCCCGGCGCGCGGAGCGCTCCGCCGTGGGCTGGGCGGGCCTCGGCCGGTTCCGCGCGGACATCGGCCTGCCCGAGTGGCGGGTGGAGGGCCGAGCGGGCCGCCGCCGCATACGCGTGACGGTGACCCAGCCGCCCGAACGGACGCTGGCCCTCGACTACACCGACCCGGACGGCTCCCGCGCGGTCTGCCGCAACAGCGAGACGGCGGACGCTGTCGTCCAGGTGGACCGCTGGTGGGGCAGCTGGCGGCCGGAGGCCATATGGCGGCTGTCCGGCACCGCCCATGCTGAGGTCGGGGAACGATGAGCCACTCGACACCCGCCGCATGGACGGGACTTGTCGCGGCGCTGCTCGCGGACGACGGCACCGCCGACTGGACACGGTCCGTACCACGACGACTGGACACCCTCCTCGGCACCATGCCCGCCCCGGCACGGACAGCGATACGCGGCGCGGCCGCGGCGCTCGACGCGTACGCCGTGACCCGCACCGGAGGGCGGCTGTCGGGCCTGAGCCCCGCCGAACGCGAGAACGTGATGGCCTCGCTCGCCTCCCACCGCGCCCTGCTGCCCCTCCTCGACGCCGTGAAGGTGCCGGTGCTGCTGGCGGCCGGTACCGAACGGACACTGCGGCACGGCGGCATGTCACCGAGATCCGCGGACTCGGTCCCCGACGATCCACCGCTCCACTGCACGCCCTCCGCCCAGTGGCCCACGCGGTCCACAGCGGACGCCGTCGTCATCGGATCCGGGGCCGGCGGGGCCATGGCGGCGAGGACACTCGCCCGCGCCGGCCTGAGTGTCGTCGTGGTCGAGGAGGGCGAGCACCACACCACCGCGTCGTTCGCGCGACGGGCCCCGCTCGACCGCTTCGGCGACCTCTACCGGGACGGCGGCGCGACCATCGCCGTCGGCAACCCGCCGCTGGTCCTGCCCATGGGCCGCGCGGTCGGCGGCACCACCGTCGTCAACTCCGGGACCTGCTACCGCACACCGGACCACGTCCTCACCCGCTGGGTCCGCCGCCATGGCTTCGCGGCCGCCGAAGGCCTCGACGGCCGCCTCGACGAGGTCGAGCGCACCCTGAGGGTGGCGCCCCAGCCGCTGGACGTCCTCGGCACCAACGGGCTGCTCGCACTGGCCGGGGCACGGCGGCTGGGCTGGGCCGCCGCACCCATCCGCCGCAACGCCCCGGGCTGCGCCGGCTCCTGTGAGTGCGTGGTCGGCTGCCCCACCGGCGCCAAACAGAGCGTCCAGCTCTCCGTGCTGCCTCAGGCCTGTGCGGCCGGTGCCCGCATCGTCACGAGCGCACGGGTGCGGCGAATCCTCACCGACCCCGACCGGCCCGGCGGCCCACGGGCCGCCGGGGTGCTGGTCCGGCGCCCGGACGGCAGCGAACTGGAGATCCTCAGCCCGCTGGTCGTGGTCGCCGCCGGGGCCCTGGAGACCCCGCCGCTGCTGCGCCGCTCCGGCCTAGGCCGCCACCCCCGGCTCGGCCGGAACCTCAGCGTGCACCCGGCCATCAGCGTCGCGGGCCGCTTCGACCGGCCCGTCACCGGCCGGCAGGGCGTGCTGCAGAGCGTCGGCGTGGAACACCTGCGCGCCGACGGAATCCTCATCGAAGCCACCGCGGCACCCCCGGGCATGAGTTCGTTCGTGCTGCCCGGCGTGGGCCGCGAACTGCGCCGCGAACTGGACGGAGCGGACCGGCTGGCCACCATCGGCGCCATGATCGCCGACCGCCCCTCCGGCCGCGTCCACGGCCGGGACCGTACCCTGGTCCGCTACGACCTGGCCCCGAGCGACGCCCGCCGCCTGCTGCGCGCCCATCGCGCCATGGGCGAGCTGCTGTTCGCCGCGGGCGCCGAGGAGGTGCTCACCGGAGTGCCGCACGCCCCGCGCGCTCGTACCCCCGCCCAGCTGGAGAGGCTGCTCGACACGGTGACGGCGCGCCGCCTCCATGTCTCCGCCTTCCACCCCACGGGCTCGGCCGCCGCGGGCTCCGACCCCGAGCACTCACCGGTCGACCCGGACGGGCTGCTGCGCGGCATCAGCGGCGTGCTGATCGCCGACGGCTCCGTGCTGCCCAGCTGCCCGGAGGTGAATCCCCAGCTGAGCATCATGGCGGCCGCCCTGGCCATCACTGAGCGCTATGCGGCGAGAGCTCTGTGACACCGGTCCCGCGATCCTCCCGCGCCGGGCAGTCGCCCGAGAACGCCCGAACCCGCACCGCCCCGGGCGCGGGCGCCTGCTGGTGGAGGCCATTTCCCGGCGGAGGCTCCGCCCCGCTCCGGATGTGCCACGTCGGTTTGCGACGACTATGGAAGGAGGCACAGCGGCCACCGAGGCACGGCGCGAGCCATGACCCACTGGGAGAGGGGATCGGTGTATGGGGACGACGGACTCCTCCCGGCCCGGCCGGCGCCCGTCACCGGTCGGCCCCGCGGTACCGCCCAGTGGCCTCCTCGATCTGCTGAGCGTTGCCGCCGTCGTGCTGGACTCGAAGGGCCGCGTGATCTTCTGGAGCTCTCACGCCGAGGAACTGTTCGGTTACACGGCGGCGGAGGCGCTGGGCCGGTTCGCGGCGCGGCTGATGGTCCACGAGGAGCACTGGGACGAGGTGGTCCTCCTGTTCGCCGAGGTCATGGAGTCCGGCGTCGACTGGGCCGGGGCCTTCCCGATCCGGCACAAGGACGGCAGCACGCGCCTGGTGGAGTTCCGCAACATGCGGCTGCTGGACGACCTGGGCGACACCTACGCACTGGGACTCGCCGCCGACCAGGCCACCGTCGCGCAGGTCGAACGGGACGTGGCCCTGTCCACACGGCTGGTGTCCCAGTCCCCGATCGGGCTGGCGGTGCTGGACACCCGGCTGCGGTTCCTGACCGTGAACCCGGCTCTGGAGCGCATCGTCGGCCTGCCCGCCGCCGAGCAGTTGGGCCGGCCGATCCCCAAGGTCCTGGCGTTCCTCGACACCACGGGCTTCGAGGAACACCTCCTTCGCGTTCTCGACACCGGGAAGCCGGTCGTCGACAGCCATGTCCTGTGTCATCCCCCGGCCGACCCGGACCACGAGCACGCCTGGTCCGTCTCCTGCCACCGGCTGGAGGACTCGGGCGGCCGGGTGCTGGGCGTAGCCTTCTCCGTCATCGACGTCACCGAACGTCACCGGGCGGCCATGGAGGCGTCCCATGCCCGGCAGCGACTGGCCCTGATCGCCAGTGCCTCGGTGTCCGTGGGCACCACCCTCGATCTGGAGATCACGGCGCGCGAGCTCGCCGATGTCGTCGTGCCGGTCCTCGCCGACGTGGCCTCGGTGAACGTGCTCGACAGCGCGCTCACCGGCCGGCCCGCGGCGCCGTCGGGCCCCGCCCGCTTCCGCGTCCTCGCCGTCGCCGCGTCCCGCCCCGAGGAGGCCTACCATCCGGACGAACGGCCCGGGCGCGGCATCACCTATGACGCCGACCATCTGATCACGCGATGCGTGCAGACCCGCCGGCCGGTGCTGCTGCCGCACACCACCCCCTCGGATCTGCCGCGCATCACCCGTCACCCCGGTGCCGCCGCTCGGCTCGCGGCGGCCGGACTGCACTCGTATCTGGCCGTCCCGCTCATCGCCCGCGGCGCAGTCCTCGGCGCGCTCGCCCTCAAACGCACCCACCACCTGGCCCCCTTCGGCGAGGAAGACGTCTTCCTCGCCGCGGAGTTGGCCGCCCGCGCCGCCGTGTGCATCGACAACGCGCGCGGCTACCAGACCCAGCGCCATGCGGCCCTCACCCTGCAGCGCAGTCTGCTCCCCGAACTCCCGTCGAGCCGACCCGGACTGGAGGTCGCCTGGCGCTATCAGCCCGCCGGCGCCGCCAGCGAGATCGGCGGTGACTGGTTCGACGCCATACCGCTGCAAGGGGACAAGACCGCCCTGGTCGTCGGGGACGTCATGGGCAGCGGCATCAACGCCGCCGCCACCATGGGCCAACTCCGCAGCGCCACACGCGCCTTCGCCGAACTCGACCTGGCGCCCGCCGAGGCCCTCCACCATCTCGACCACCTGAGCGAGGGCATCGGGCGCGCCATCACGACGTGCCTCTACTGCGTCTACGATCCTCACCGGGGCCAGTGCGAGATCTCCCTCGCCGGCCATCTGCCGCCGGCCCTGATGCGCTCGGGCGGCCCGGCGCAACTGCTCAACCTGCCCCCCGGCGTGCCGCTGGGCGTGGGCGGGATCCCCTTCGACACCACCACCATCGTCTTCCGCCCCGGCGATCAGCTCGTCCTCTACACCGATGGTCTGGTCGAGACCCGGAGCGACCCCATCGACGTCCGCCTGAACACCCTCCTCGACGCGCTGACCGCGGCCCAGCAGCAGGACCTGGAGGCGACCTGCGACCGTCTCCTGGCGATCCTCCGTCCGCCGGGCGGCGAGGACGACGTGGCCCTGCTCATCGCCCGGGCCCGGACCTGATCCTGTCATCGGTCGGGCGCCGCGCGGCCGGACGTGTTTGCCATCGGCGGGAGCGGTAACGCGGTGTCCATGAGCGAACCGAAAAGCGGAACGAACCAGAAGACCGATGCCGAGCGGACGCCCGCGGCCAAGGCCGGGCGTACCGCGCGGAAGGCCACCGCTACGGCCTCACGGGCCGCGAAGAACGGCGCGGCCACCACGACTGACGCGGCGTCGGCGGCGAAGTCGGGCGCCGAGCGTGCGGCGGAGTCGGCGGCCGGGGCCGTGCACGTCGCGGCCAAGGGGGTGGAGGTGGGCCGCCAGGCCGTCCTCGCGACCTCGGGCCATGTCGCTGCGACGGCGAAGACCGCGTGGACGGTCATCGCCCACCGCAAGCTCGTCGCCGCGGGCGTCGGGGCCGGACTGACCGCGCTGAGCGCCGCGTCGTACGCGGTGGGCCGCCGCACCGGGAACCGCGCCCAGGGCCCTCTCACCCGGCTCACCGGCGGCCGCATCTGACGCGCGAGGGCGCCGCCCCCTCGGTGGCCTGGTGGCCGGTGGCCCGAGGGCCGGGTCGGGCCGCGGACAGCGCGGCCACGACCACGGCCGGTCGGCAACCGGGCCGGTCTCAGCCCAGATTGCCCAGCCGGGCGTCCTGCCACAGATCCACGCCGCCCTCGGTGGCGTACTTGTCGATCTCGGCCAGCTCCTCGCTGCTGAAGTCGGGGTTCTCCAGCGCGGCGACGTTCTGCTCCAGTTGCTCGACGCGCGAGGCGCCGATGACGAGCGAGGTGACGCGTTCGTCCCGCAGGGCCCAGGCGAGAGCCATCTGCGCCAGCGTCTGCCCCCGGCGCGCGGCGATGTCGTTGAGGGCGCGCAGCCGGTGCAGCATGTCCTCGGACAGCCAGGCGGTGTCGAACGACGTGCCCGCCGCGGCCCGCGAGCCCTCCGGGATGCCCTCGAGGTAGCGGCCGGTCAGCAGGCCCTGGGCCAGCGCCGTGAAGCCGATGACCCCGAAACCCTCCTCCTGGGCGGCGTCGAGGAGGCCCTCGGTCTCGATCCAGCGGTTGACCATGCTGTAGGACGGCTGGTGGATGAGGAGCGGGGTGCCCAGCTCGCGCAGGATGGCGACCGCCTCACGGGTGCGCCGGGTGTCGTAGGAGGAGATGCCGACGTACAGCGCCTTGCCCTGGCGGACGGCGGTGTCGAGCGCGCCCATCGTCTCCTCGAGCGGCGTGGTCGCGTCGAGGCGGTGGGAGTAGAAGATGTCCACGTACTCCAGGCCCATGCGCTGCAGCGACTGGTCGAGCGAGGCGAGGAGGTACTTCCGGGAGCCGCCGCCCTGGCCGTAGGGCCCGGGCCACATGTCCCAGCCGGCCTTGGTGGAGATCACCAGTTCGTCCCGGTACGGCGAGAGGTCCTGCTTCATCAGGCGCCCGAAGTTGATCTCGGCGGAGCCGTAGGGCGGGCCGTAGTTGTTGGCGAGGTCGTGGTGGGTGATCCCGAGGTCGAAGGCGCGCAGGGCGATCTCGCGCTGCGCCTCGAACGGCCTGTCGTCCCCAAAGTTGTGCCAGTAGCCGAGGGACAGGACGGGAAGGTCGAGCCCTGAGCGCCCGGTGCGGCGATAGCGCATGGTGCCGTTGTAACGCTCAGGATCCGCGACGTGGTTCATCGGGTGATCTCCGGATGGTTCGGTGAAGGGTGCCCCCCGCCGGGAGACAGGGGACGTGCCCACAGTGCCTCCGCATGATCCTGAAGTCCAATAGCTCCTTTTCATCGGATTCAGTGGTGTCGTTTCTGAATCGCCCGCGGGAGCCGCGCTGCCGTCCGGATCAGTGGATCAGAGCCTTGCGGACGGTGGGATAGCAGTCGATGACCGTGTCGAGGCCGACGATCTGCATCACGCGCATCACGGGCTCGGTGAGATTGGCCAGACGCAGCCAGCCACGGGCGCGGTGGGCCGCGTGATGGGCGGCGACGAAGGCGTTGACGCCGCTGGAGTCCATGAAGGTGACGGCGTCGAGGTCCACCACGGTGTACCGCGGGCCGGAGCCGTCCACCGGAATCAGTGTCCGCCGCAGGCCCTCGGCGGTGTCGTGGTCGATCTCGCCGCGCAGGGTGATGACGCGTATGCCGTCGACGGTGGTACGGACGATCGACAGCCGGGCGGGACCGGTTGATCCTGCGGTCTCTGTCATGCTTCCCCCACCAGCAGTCGGTGACGCCGTCGGCCATTCCCTCTGTGCGAAAGGCTGCCCTGGATGCGACGGGGAATGCTCCCAGCGCCGAGTCAGTCCGGACGCATGGGGCGTGGGCGGCCCGGCTGCGGGTAGACGCGGGGCGTGAACGGGGTGGCAGAGGCGGTCCGAATGGATCCATTTCCGCAGGGCGAGAGCCGTACGAGGCCGGACGAGGGCCTGCTACGGACCACGATCGTGCTGGACGGCGGCGGCGCGTGCATCGCCGACGCCCGGCACCTCACCGCGGCGTTCCTGGCGCGGGTGCAGGCAGTGCACGGGATTCCGGTGTCCCTTCGGGCGATGGACGTCACCCAGCTCGTGGTGAGCGAGCTGGTCACCAACGCCCGCAAGTACGCTCCCGGTCCCGTGCGGCTGGAGCTGCGGGTCGTCGGCGCGGCGGTCGACGTGACGGTGTGGGACAGTGATCCGGTGCTGCCGGCGGCCCAGGCGCCGGACCCCGGAAGAGTGGGCCGGCACGGTCTGGAGATCGTCAGGGCCGTCTCGCAGGGGTTCGAGGTGCGGCGCGAACCGGTCGGCAAACGCGTCAGGGCGCGTATGGCCCTGTGGGACGACCCGGACGGCCGGCCGTCCGGACACCCTCCCCTGTAGCGGGTGCCTCACGTCGGCCGCCGGGTACGGCAGCGGCGTTCGGGGGTCACGGTGGGGTGACCCGGGGCGCGAGGGTGCCGGCCTGGGCGCCGGAGAGGTGGTCGAGGGAATGGCCGCAGGTCTCGACTCGGAAGACGAGCGTGATGAGGAACCCGCAGGCGCAGGCCGCGGCCACCGCGTAGAGGAGTGCGGCCTCGCCGATGCCGGCCAGCATCACCGGGAAGAGGAACGTGCCGAGAGCCGCGCCCAGTTTGCCGCAGCCGGCCGCGAACCCGTGTCCCGCCGCACGCATCTCGGACGGGAAGACCTCGGCGGGCAGGGCGAACGTGGTGGCGTTGGGCCCCAGGTTCATAAAGGTGTTGAACAGTGCGAAGCCCAGCATCACCAGGCCGAGATGTGCCTTGGCTCCTCCGGACATCTGGGTGCTCGTCGCGAGGACGCACAGCGCGATCGCCATGACCGCGAAGCCGGTCAGTTGCAGCGGGATCCGGCCGACCCGGTCGATCAGCAGCACGGCCACGACGAACCCGACGACGAGGAAGACGTCCAGCACGGCGGTGCCCTTGGTGGACGCGATGTCGTCCGCGATGAACGTGGTGTCGGCGTGGCTCAGCGCGAACGAGGCCAGCAAAGTGGGGGTGAAGATGCCGACCCCGTAGGTGGCGATGTCCATCAGGAACCACGGGGCCGCGGTGAAGACGGTGCGTCGGCGCCACTGACGGGAGAAGAGCTGGGGCTGGAGGAACGCCCGCACCCCCTCCGCCGGCGGCGCGTGCCGTTCCCGGTCCGCGGCGGTCACTTGCACTGGTGCGCCGACGAGCGCCCGACCGACCTCGCGGGCCTGGTTCTCGTGCCCGTTCTGGGCGAGCCAGCGTGGACTCTCCGGCACCCGGCGGCGCAGCCAGATGATGAACAGGGCCGGGATCATCCCGAATCCCAGCATGATCCGCCACGAGCTCACCTGCGGCCGGGCCTGGAGGACCACGACTCCCGTCGCCGCACCCAGCACGATGCCCACCGCCTGCAGGCTGAAGGCGCCGACCAGCCATCGTCCACGCGCCTTGGACGGCAGGATCTCGGCCAGGTAGCTCGCGGCGATCGGGTAGTCCAGGCCGACCGCGATGCCCAGCGCGCATCGGAAGATCATCAGGGACCAGACGTCCCACGCGGCCGCGCACAGGATCGAGAAGACGACGAACAGCCACAGGTCGACCCGGAAGATGCGGCTGCGTCCGATGCGGTCTCCCAGAGGTCCCAGCAGCGCCGCGCCGAACACCGAGCCCACGATGGCGGCCGCGGACAGCATGCCCTTCTGCACCGCGGTCACCGAGAAGTCCTTGGCGATCAGGGGATTGGCGACACCGATGACGAAGAAGTCGAATCCGTCGAGCAGAATGCCCAGACCGGCCAGCAGCCAGAACCGGATGTGCATGCGGGAGATGGCGGCGTCGTCCAGTGCTTCGCCCAGGGGCCGCAATCGGTCGGCGTTCCTGAGCGGTGTCTTGGTGGTCATGTCGTCCTTACCGGTGGCTCGGGGACAGGGCTCGCCGTGGGCCATCCTCCCGACGTGATCACGCCGGACGGGGACGACCGGGCGACGCGACGGCACCAAGGCACTCGAACGGACGTACTCGCTCCGGCCGGTGCAGGCGCCGGGAGCGCCGGGAAGGGTCCCGATTGACCATGCTCATCTGCTGGGTTTCTTCGCAGAACTGGCTATCGTGAAAGCATGAAACGGACCTCATTCTCCGGCTGGCCCTGCTCCATCGCGCGGACCGTCGACCTGCTCGGTGACAGTTGGACGCCCCTCGTCCTGCGCGAGGCCTTCTACGGGATCCGTCGCTTCGACGAGTTCCAGCGGGAGTTGGGCATCGCCCGCAACACGCTGACCGACCGGCTGAACCTGCTGGTGGACGAGGGAATCATGGAGAAGCGGCTCTACCAGGGCGAGCCGCGGCGCTACGAGTATCTGCCGACGGAGAAGGGGCGGGATCTCTTCGCCGTGCTCGCGGCGATGTCCCGGTGGGGCGACAGGTGGCTGGCGGGGGAGGAGGGCGTCCCCGTGGTGCTGCACCACGATGTGTGCGGTCATGACACCTATGCAGAGGTGGTGTGCGCCGCGTGCCACAAGCCGCTGGAGGCCGAGGACACATCGATACGGATGGGGCCCGGCTACCCGGAGCGCCTGAAGCGGCGGCCGGATGTCCAGCGACGGTTCGGCACCGTCTGAACGACTCAATCGCGCGGTCCCTTGACAGGTGAGTCTCGTAAAGCAACTCTGGTGGTCATTCCCTGGATGCTGAGGAGGTCGACCGACTTGGAGTGGACGGGCGCACGGTACGCGGACAAGCCCACCCTCGAGGTGAGCACCTGGATCGACGCTCCACCGGAACGGGTGTGGGGTCTGGTCTGCGACATCAGCCTGATGCCGGGCATGAGCGATGAACTCCAGTCGGTCGAATGGCTCGACGGCGCCGCAGGACCCGCGGTGGGGGCCAGATTCGTCGGCCACAGCAAGCACGAGGCGTTCGGGGAGTGGCAGACGACCTCCCACGTCATCGAGTACGAGCCGGGGCGGGTGTTCGCCTGGGCGGTGGAGGACCCGGCCAACCCGTCGGCGGTCTGGCGCTTCCGCGTCCGGCCCAAGGACGGCGGGACCGAGCTGTCGGAGTGGATGCAACTGGGTCCGGGCCGCTCCGGTCTGTCGTTCGCGATCGACCGGATGCCGGAGAAGGAACAGAAGATCGTGTTCGTGCGGCTGCGCGAGTTCGAGGGTGCCATCGCCGCCACGCTGGAGAAGATCAAGGAAAGGGCGGAGGCCTGATGCGCACTGCCACAACGGTCGAGGCGTCCGGCGGTGAACCCTGGTCGCAGCAGACCGACTTCGTCGTCGAGGCCGAGAAGCTGGGCCTGGACATCTGCTGGGTGGCGGAGGCATGGGGCTCGGACGCGCCCTCCGCGCTCGGCTACTACGCCGCGCTCACCGACCGCATGCTGCTGGGGTCCGGTGTCATGCAGCTGGGTACGCGTACCCCGGCGGCCGTGGCGCAGACCGCGATGACGCTGTCCAATCTGTCCGGCGGGCGGTTCCTGCTCGGCCTGGGTGCCTCGGGTCCGCAGGTGATCGAGGGCCTGCACGGGGTCCCCTTCGCCCGGCCGCTGAAGCGTATGCGCGAGACCGTGGAGATCGTGCGGCGGGTGGTCGAGGGCGGCAAACTCTCCCACTCAGGATCGGAGTTCCAGATTCCGCTGCCCGGCGGGGACGCCGTCCCGATGCGGCTGTCGATGCGAGCGGAACACCGGATCCCCATCTACCTGGCCGCGCTGTCCCCGGCGATGCTGCGACTGACCGGTGAGGTCGCCGACGGCTGGCTGGGAACCAGCTTCGTGCCCGAGGGGGCCGCCGGCGCCTACTTCGCCCATCTGGACGACGGCCTGGCCCGCAGCGGGCGTACCCGGGCGGATCTCGACATCTGCCAGGGTGCCGAGGTCGCCTTCGCCCCGGACGAGGACGCACTCGGCGCGATGACCGCCCGGCGGAAGAAGGAACTGGCCTTCAGTCTGGGCGGCATGGGATCGGCGTCCACGAACTTCTACAACAACGCCTACAGCCGCCAGGGCTGGGCCGAGGTCGCCACCGAGATCCGCGCCCGCTGGCAGGCCGGTGACCGGGACGGTGCGGCCGGCCTCGTGACCGACGAGATGGTGCTGGGCACGACGCTGATCGGTACCGAGCCCATGGTGCGGCAGCGGCTGACGGTGTGGCGCGACGCCGGCGTGGACACCGTCCGTCTCTACCCGGCCGGGGAGACCCTGGAAGCCCGGCTCACCACGCTGGCGAGGGCGATCGAATTGGTGCGGGAGGTCGACAACGCGTCATGAGCGCGGTTGCCGCCCCCGCCGGCCGCAGGGTGGTTTTTGGGTGCCGACGGGCCTGAATGAACGTCACATTCCTTTTCACCGCCCCTCCTCTCTCCGGGAACCCGCCCTTTCCGCCGCCGAATTCACCCGATGCCAGTCAGTAATAGGGCCCCGGGGTGAGGCACCCTCGCGCAGGGGCGGGTCCCTGTGGGAAGGTGGTGTTCCGCCGAAGGAAACGATTCGCCGGAATGCGGGGCCATCGCGCGCACCTGACTGAATTTCGACGGCTGGCGTTGCATTTCAGCCCGTTCGAGGCGTGCGCCGGTGCGTCGTCCGATTCATGGGGCGCTCATTCGCACGATCATTTGCGCGCGGAAAGCTTATGCTTCCGCGTGCTCTCTTTGTGCTTCGGTGCCCCGTTTCTGTAGGCCGTGCCCCGGATCTACGTTGGGCGGGAGACTTGAAATCCCCTTACCGACAGGCCGTCCGGCCTGTCCCGGCCTTTCGCGTCCGTGGGGTGATGCTCCCATGTCTTCCACCGGTCTTGTGCTGCTCAAAGGTGGTCCGAGCGATGCTCCGCAAGTCGTCCACGCACCGCCCGGCGGAACGGACGACCCGGTGAAGCTCACGTATCGCGACGGTTACGACCACTACGAATTCACCGGTGAGTTCGTCGACATCGGTGCGGGTCCGATGCCCGTCTACCGCTGGGCGCGCCACACCCGGTACGCGGAATAGCCGACCCCCGATTCCACAGCCGAACGTGCGGACTCCACGCGAAAACCGGTGCGGCCACCTTTTTCCGGCGGTGGCACCCATGCACCCACCCATCGCCTCCTGGAGGTCAAGATGAGCAATCCCCATAAGCGGAAGCGGGTTGACGAGACATCGGCCGGGCCGGCCCGCGGTGGAGTGCACGCGAGGGATGTCATGGTGACCGGCATGGGTTTCTGCCTGCCGGGCAGCAGCCGGCCCGTGTTCACCGGGGACGACATCTGGGACGTCGCCTCACACGGCAGATCCTGCCTTGCGCACGGCGATGTCTACTACGGCGCGGTCGACCTGTCCCAGGCCATGTTCGACGCCCGGCTGCCGGACATCCCGTCGACGTTCTCCCGGCACTACACCAACGCTCACCGGTTCGGGCTGGTGTCCCTGGTGGAGGCCTGCGCGGACGCGGGACTCGACTTCCGCGCCGGTGACTTGACCGAGGCCGCCGTGCTCGCCGGGCGCGGCGGGGTCGACTCCAATGTGGAGCCCTACCTGGCCGTGCTGACCGCCGATCCGCTGACGACCAGCCCGCAGGAGGCCATGGAGCTGTTCGTACGGGGCCAGCAGGGACTGACCCCCTCGGACGTCTCCCTGGTGCAGGGCGCCCTGGTTCGGTCGACCGGCCCCTGCTTCACCGTGTCCTGCGGCTGTGCCTCGTCCGCGGTACAGGTCGGCACCGCCCGGCAGTTGATCGCCGACGGTGTGGTCGACCTCGCCGTCGTGTCGGGCGTCGATCTCTTCGGCCTCGACGTCATCCTCAACGTCCAGCGGCTGCTGCGCTCCGCCCAGGGCGCCTACGACGCCGTACGCGTCGAGGGCATGCCCGAACTCCTGCCGTCCTTCGACCGTCTGATGCGTCCCTACGACCGCAGGGCGGACTGTGTGAACCACGGCGAGGGCGCGGCCACCCTCGTTCTGGAGTCCCGACGGCACGCCGACCAGCGGGGCGCGCGCCCCTACGGACGGGTGCTGGCCAATGCCATGACCCGCGACGGGCTGATGAACCCCCTGGCCAGCGACGACAGCGGTGCCGCCCTGGTGAGAGCCGTTCACCGGTGTCTGGGCGACCGCTGGGACATCGCGCAGGTGCCGTACATCCACGGCGGCAGCGACGGCGATGTCGTGGTCACCGCGTTCGAGGCGAACGCGGTCAGGCAGCTCTACGGCCCGGACAGCGATGTGGTGATGACCTCGCAGGAGGCCTGCTTCGGGCACAACGGCGCGCCGTCGGGCTGTGTCGGAGTGGCGCTGAGTCTGCTGATGATGGAACGGGGCGCGGTCTGCCCCACGGCGAACTGCGAAGAGCCCGCGGACGACCTGCCGTTCGACCCCGTCGCCGGGACCCGCACCAGGCCCCTCGACTTCGACTATGCGCTGACCTGCAACTATCAGATCGGCGGCGTGAAGAGTGTGATTCTCGTGGGCAGCCCGAACGCCAGGTGACACCGGGCGCCCGCCCCGCACACCGCCGCCTCTCCGGCCCGCGCCCCGGACCCGCGGCCCGCGGAACGCACCCGATGCCGTGCCCACCCACCCGGCCGGCACCGACCGCCTCCGCCCTCGGCGTGCCACTCGCACCAATTCACCCCAACGGAGGGGCTCGTGGGACACAAGGAGCAGGAACCGGCAGGCGGCGACGGCGGCCGCATCGCAGTCATCGGCATGGGCTGCCGGCTTCCCGGGGACGTCGACTCGCCCGGGGCGCTGTGGCAGTTGCTCGCTGCCGGACGCGACGCGGTCGGAGACCCGCCGGCCACCCGTACGGAGATCGGACGGACCCCGGACGCTGCGTCGCCCCGGCAGGGCGGCTGGCTGAGCGACATCTCAGGCTTCGACGCCGCGTTCTTCGGGGTCTCGGGACGGGAGGCGGACATACTCGACCCCCAGCACCGGCTGTTGCTCGAGGTGTCCTGGGAGGCCCTGGAACATGCGGGCCTGCTGCCCGACCGCCTCGTGGGCACGCCGACCGGGGTGTTCACCGGCCTGAGCTACACCGACTACATGGACCGCCTGGCCGGGCATCCCAAGGAACTGGAGGGGGCCGTCCTCACGAACGGACACTGCGTCGCGCCCGGCCGCATCTCCTATCTCCTCGGGCTCCAGGGGCCGTCCGTCGCCCTGGACACCGCGTGCTCGTCCTCCCTGGTCGCCCTGCATCTGGCGGGGCAGGCCCTGGAGAGAGAGGAGTGCGATGTCGCCCTCGCCGGTGGCGTCTCCCTGATGCTCGCCTCCCGCACCACGCGGTCGTTCCTCCGTATGGGCATGCTCTCGCCGACGGCGCGCTGCCGCGCGTTCGACGCGGCGGCCGACGGGTTCGTGCGCGGCGAGGGCTGCGCCGTCGTCGTCCTCAAACGGCTGCGGGACGCCGTGCGGGACGGGGACCGGGTGCTGGCCGTGGTCCGGGGCTCCGCCGTGAACCAGGACGGCCGCTCGGACGGCCTCGCCGCGCCCTCGGCGGTGGCCCAGCAGGCGCTGTTCCGCCAGGCCCTCACCCGCGCCGCTGTCGACCCCGGCGACGTCGGCATGATCGAGGCGCACGGCACGGGCACCCCGGTCGGTGACCCCGTGGAGTTCACCAGCCTGGCCCGCGTCTACGGTACCGGCCGGGACCGCTGTGCCCTGGGTTCGGTGAAGACCAACCTGGGGCACCTGGAGCCCGCCGCGGGCGTCACCGGACTGCTGAAGGCGGTGATGTGCCTACGACAGGGTGTGGTCCCGGCGAGCCTGCACTTCACCCGGTGGAACACCGCCATCGAGGCGGAGGGCACGCGCTTCTTCGTGCCCGACCGGCTGACGGACTGGCCCGCACGCACCGCGACCCGGCTCGCGGCCGTCTCCTCGTTCGGGTTCTCCGGCACCAACGCCCATGTGGTGCTGGAGCAGGCGCCCGTCCCGGCCCGGCGCGGCTCTCCGGGCACCCGTCGTCCCGCACGTCCGGCGGCCGCCCGCTGCCATGTGCTGCTGATACCGGCGGGCTCCGCCGACGTGCTGCCCACCGCGGCCCGGCGCCTCGCCGACTGGCTGGAGGACGAGGGAGCGAGCACGCCCCTCGGCGACATCGCCCACACCCTCGCGCTGCGCCGCCCGGCCGGACGCGGCCGACTGGGCGTGGTGGCCTCCTCGCGCCCCTCTCTCGTGGCCGCCCTGCGGGCGTTCGCCGACGGGCAGGCCGTGCCGGGCGTGGTCTCGGGCACGGTGGCGGCCGGTGTGTGCAGGCAGCCGGTCTGGGTCTTCTCCGGACAGGGCTCGCAGTGGCCGGGCATGGCCCGCGCGTTCCTCGCCCACGAACCCGCTTTCGCCGCCGCCCTGACCGAGGTCGATCCCCTGATCGCCGAGGAGGCCGGCTTCTCCGTCCTGGACATCGTGCGCGAGGGACGGGAGGTGACGGACTGCGGCCGCGTGCAGCCGGTGTTGTTCGCCGTGCAGACCGCGCTGGCCGCCACCTGGCGGGCCTACGGTGTGGAGCCCGCCGGGGTCATCGGTCACTCGATGGGCGAAATCGCCGCCGCGGTCGTCGCGGGAGCCCTGTCGCTGCGGGACGGCGTTCGGGTGATCTGCCGGCGCTCCGCGCTGCTGACCCGCGTCGCGGGCGCCGGCGCCATGGCCACCGTCGCGCTGGGCCGCGCGGAGGCGGAGGCGGATCTGACGGCCGCCGGCGCCGAGGCGTCGGTGTCCGTCGCGGTGCTCGCGGCCCCCGGCTCCACCGTCATCGCCGGTGCCCCGGAGCAGGTGGAGCGACTGGTCGAGCGCTGGGACGCCCGCGGCATCCCCGCCCGGCTGATCGCGGTCGATATCGCCTCGCACTCCCCGCAGGTGGAACCGCTGCTGGAGGAACTCACCGCCGGTCTCACCGATCTGACACCCCGTCCGCCCACGGTGCCGTTCTACTCCACCGTGCTGGACGACCCGCGGTCCGTGCCCGTCTTCGACGCCCGGTACTGGTGTCACAACCTCCGGCGTCCGGTGCGGTTCGCGGACGCGGTCCGTGCCGCCGCCCAGGACCGGCACACGGTCTATGTGGAGGTGTCTCCCCACCCGGTGGTCACCCACGCCGTCACGGGCAGCCTCAGGGGACTCGTCGAAAACCCCGTCGTCCTGCCGACGTTACGACGCGAGGGCAACGAGCAGGCGACCTTCCGCAGCCAGCTCGCCGGCCTGCACTGCGCCGGTGCACCCGTCGACTGGAGCGTGCTCCACGGCGACGGCGCCCTCGCCGACGTACCCACTCTCACCTTCGACCGCAGGCGCCACTGGGTGGATCCGGGCGACCGGCCCGACGCCGAGGGCCCCGTCACGGGCTCGCCCCTCCCGGCAGCGGCGGGCGCGGGCGGCGGGCACGACTCCCTGCCCGGGATCCACGGGACGACACCGGGCCGCCCCGTCCGGCACACCTGGCGTGGCGATGCCGGGACCCGGGCCCACCCCTGGCTGGCGGACCACCGGGTGAACAACGCGGTGGTGCTTCCCGGAGCCGCCTACTGCGCTCTCGCCCTCACCGCCGCCTGCCAGATCTTCCAGGCACCGCCACGCGACGTCGAGGTCACCGACATCGCCTTCCACGAACTGCTCGCGCCGACCGACCGCACGGACCTCGTCATGACGGCGGACCTGACCGCCCAGGACCGCGCCACCTGCCAGGTCTTCGCACGCGCCGACAGCGAGGAGCACGGCGCGGACGGCGGGAGCGAGGAGCGGTGGGTGCCCCACGCCGGTGCCGTGCTGCGGGCGGGCGGACCGTCACACGAACCCGAGCCCGCCTCCGTACCCGCGCTGGCCCTGCAACACCCCCGGGTCCTGCCCTCCGCCACTCTGTACCAGCGGCTGCGCTCCCGTGGCCTGCACCACGGAGCCGCCTTCGCGGGGCTCGGCGAGGTGCATCTCTCGCCCGCCCGCGACAGCGTCTGGGCGCGGGTCTCCCTCCCGCACTCGGCCGGCCCCGTACCGGGTTCGCTCGCTGTCCATCCGGTTCGGGTGGACCTGTGCGCCCAGCTGGCGGTGGCGACCCTGGCAGGGGACGAGCCCGGCGGCGGCCTCGTACTCCCGGTGGGTGCACGGTCGTTGAAGGTCCACGGGGATCCCTCCGCGATCGTCTTCGGCCATGCGGAGATCACCCGGAAACAGCCCGGTGGTGTCACCGCGGACGCCCGGCTGCTGACCGGGGACGGCCACCCCGTGATCACCCTGTCCGGTCTGCGCCTGGTGCACCGGGAGCTCACCGACGACAGCGATGTCGACCGTTGGTTCTACGCCGTCGACTGGCAGCCCGCACCCGCGGCCCCGCCCGCCGGGGCCGCCACCGACGCACCGGCCGGCGGCTGGCTGGTGGTCGGAGAACAGGGCGCGGCCGCCGAGGCACTCGCCGAGGCGCTCCGCACCGCCGGGGCCGACGCCCAGAGCGTCACCCTCGGGGAACGGGCACACGATGCCGCCGTGCTGCGGTCCCGCCTCGCCGCCCGGGAACCGCACTCGGCGCCCGGCGCGGTGGTGTTCGTGTGCGGGCCGACCGACGCACCGCAGGCGCCCGGGCCGGCATCCGCCCGGTCGGCCACCTCCGGGGTCCCGTACTCCGACCCCACCGCGGACGCCCTGGAGCGCACCCGGCGGCTCCTGGACGTCACCCGGGCCGTCGTGAACTGCCCCCGCCCACCGAGGCTCTACGTCCTGACCAGGGGCGCCCGCGCGATCGCGCCGGGTGAGACGGAAGACCCGGGGCAGAGCCCGCTGCGGGGGCTGATGCGCGTAGTGGCCCATGAACACCCCGAGGTCCGTCCCGTACTGCTCGACGTGGGACGGTCCGACGACGACCTGCGGCAGGCAGCCCGCCCGCTGCTCGGCCCCCCGCCCGGCGACGAGTCGGCCCTGCGCGACGGAGAGTGCCGCGTGGCCCGGCTCGTCCCCGCACCGGTGACGGACACCGAACGCCTGACCGCGACCGCCCGCACCGTGCGCCACGGCGTGGACCGCTTCCGCCTGCGCGCCGGCCGTTCCGGGGACCTGGGTTCCCTGCACCTCGTCGTGGCCTCGCACACGACACCGGGGCCGGGAGAAGTGGAACTCCGCGTCCGCGCGGCCGGATTGAACTTCCGCGACGTCCTCACTGTCATGGGACTCCTTCCGGCCGCCGAGGGCGGACCGGTCGGGGAAGCCCCCATCGGCTTCGAATGCACCGGCACGGTGACCGCCGTGGGCCCCGGCGTCGGACACGTCCGTGTCGGGGACCCCGTGCTCGCCGTGGACCTCTCCGGCGGCGCCTTCGCCTCCTTCACCACGGTCCGCGCCGACGCCGTGGTGCCGCTCCCGGCAGGCACGGACGCCGTCGCCGCGGCGGGCCTTCCGACGGCGTACCTCACCGCCTGGTACGCCCTGCGGCATGTGGCCCGCCTCAGCGAGGGTGAGCGCGTGCTGATCCACTCGGCCACCGGCGGCACGGGCCTGGCGGCCGTCGCCGTCGCCCGCCTTCTGGGGGCCGAGGTACTGGCCACGGCCGGGAACGACGAGAAACGCGGGTTTCTGCGAGGCATGGGCGTCCGCCACGTCATGGACTCCCGTTCGCTCGACTTCACCGAGCGGACCCGCGAGGCGACCGGAGGCGAGGGCGTCGACGTCGTCCTCAACTCGCTGTCGGGACCGGCGATCCGAGCCGGAGTGGAGGCACTGCGCCCCTTCGGTCGGTTCGTCGAACTCGGTCTCCGTGACATCCTCGACGACAGCGCGCTGGGGCTGGCGCCGTTCCGGCACAACGTCACCTTCAGCACCGTCGATCTCATCGAACTCCAGCGCAGGCGCCCGGAGTTCTTCCACCGCCTCCTGCACGAGGTCATCGGCCTGTTCACGGAGGGCCGGCTGAAGGTGCTGCCGCACCAGGAGTTCCCCCTGCCCCGGGCCACGGAGGCGTTCCGGTTCATGGCGGGCGCCGGTCATATCGGCAAGCTCGTACTGACCGTCCCCGAACAGGGCGCCGGGACCGCGGTGTACGACGAGCCGACGTCGCCCGTCCGCTCCGACGGCGCCTACATCGTCACCGGAGGGCTACGGGGCGTCGGACTGGCCACGGCGGCCCACCTCGCCCGACTGGGCGCGGCCCACCTCGTCCTCAACGGCCGTACGGCGCCCAGCGACAGCTGCGCCGCCGAACTGGCCCGGCTGCGAGCCACCGGCACCCGTGTCACCGTAGAACTGGGTGACGCCTCACGACCCGGGGTCGCGGAACGACTCATGTCCGTCGCGACCGCCGACGGGCTGCCGCTCCGTGGCGTGGTGCACTCGGCCATGGTCCTCGACGACGCGGTCGTCGCCCACATCACCGACGAACAACTCGAACGCGTATGGCGGCCCAAGGTCACCGCGGCATGGCGACTCCACATGGCCCTGGCCGAGCACGCGCCCGACTGGTTCGTGCTCCACTCCTCCATGGCCTCGCTCCTGGGCAATCCGGGCCAGGGCGCCTATGCCGCCGCCAACGCCTGGCTGGACGGCTTCGCCGCCTGGCGGACCGCCCAGGGGCTGCCCACCCTGGCCGTCAACTGGGGCCCCTGGGGAGAGACCGGCCGGGCGACCGGCTTCGCCGACCGGGGCTACGAGACCATTGCCACCCAGGACGGCCTGCGCGCCCTGGGCGTACTGCTCACCCACCGGCGCACGGCCACCGGCGTCCTGCCCGGCCCACCGGCGACCTGGATCCTGCCCGCCGTCCGCACCACCACGTTCTTCGCGGGCCTGCTGGGCGACCACGAGGGCCAGGGCACCGCACCCGGGCACAGCGAGCCCGGGACCGGACCCGACATCCGCTCCCGGCTCGCCGGTCTCGACTCCCCGCACGCCCGCCGCAGCGCGCTGGAGGACTATCTCGCCGACGAGATGCGCACCGTCCTGCAATCCGGCAACTCGCGACCTGACCCGCAGACACCGCTGCGCAGCCTCGGCTTCGACTCACTGCTGTCCATGGAACTGCGCACCCGGCTCCAGGCGGGACTGGGCATCAGACTTGCCAACGATTTCGTGTGGAGGCACCCCACCATCGCCTCGCTCGCCACCGGTCTGGCCCACCGGATGGGCCTGGACCTGTCGTGACGGCGGGGCGGGGGAGGCGGACACCGAAGCGCTGCCGGCTCGTCGGGTCACCGCGACCGAGACGTGGTGACAGCCCGGCGGAACGGCACCCGGCAATGTCCTGTGGGATCAATGACTGGCCGTACACTCGGCAGTCGCCCATACGGCGGTAAACCGTCTACAGGAAGGTTTCGTTGCTCGTGTTCCAGGATGCCCCGATCTATCACCGGCTCGTAGCAGAGCGCGGCGACGTGCCCGCGCGCGTCCGCGACGCGGCCGAGAGCATACGTCGCGAGTTGGAAGGAGTCATGCGCACGGGGCAGCCACCCGGCCCTTCCCGACCGGACCTGTTCACTCCCGCTTCGCAAGGTCGGCAGACCTCCGCGCTGCCCCCCGGCTCGCTGCCGCAGTGACGCCGCGCCGCCGGTCGCCGCTCCCGCGAGGCAGGTGACGAGGGCGGTGCTTACCGGGGCCGCCGCTCCGCAAGCGCCGCCCCGACCGCTTCGCACATGCGGCCCCCACACCTGCGCGCCGGGGTCTCCGGACGGTTCTTACCACCTCACGGCACACTGGGTCGCGTGGACGAAGAGGTCAGAGCTCTGCACGAGCGACTCGCGCGACTGGAACAACTGCTCACCACGGCCATGGAGAAGCCGGTCGAGCCGGCCTGGCGCCGGCCCACGGCCCGCGAGTCGCGCTGGGCCGTCACCGCGGCCGTGCTCGGCGCGGTCGCTCTGCAACTGCTGCTCCCCGAGCGTTTGGCGTTCCGGCCGGAATGGCTGCTGCCCGCGCTGGAACTGCTGCTGCTGGTCCTGCTCCTCCCCGCCCACCGCGCGCGCACGAAACGGACGACCTCGCTGCTGCGGGGCTGCGGGTTGACGCTGGCCGGCATCGTCAGCCTCGCCAACGGATGGTCCGCGGTGCTCCTGATCCGGGGTCTGGTGCGCGGAACCGAGGGAGGCGACGCCAGAACACTGCTGATGACGGCAGCGGCCATCTGGCTGACCAACGTCATCGTGTTCGCTCTCTGGTACTGGGAGTGGGATCGGGGCGGACCGGTGGCCCGGGCCGAGGGCGGCAGTGACTGTCCGGACTTTCTCTTTCCGCAGATGCAGAGCAAGGAACTGACGCAGGCGGACTGGGAGCCGGCGTTCGCCGACTACCTGTACGTGTCCTTCACCAACGCCACCGCCTTCAGCCCCACCGACACCATGCCACTGTCCCGCTGGGCGAAGCTGCTGATGGCGAGCCAGGCGTCGATCTCTCTGCTCACCCTGGCCCTGGTGGTAGCGCGTTCGGTGAACATCATCGGCGGGTGAGCGCCGTTCTCCGGCAGGGGGAGCCAGGGGCCGCGTCACGGCCGGGTGTACCTCCAACTGCTCATGGCCAACCCCGTGCGGCCGGGACGCACCGTCAGGACCGGCCCAACGGTGGGACGGCTCGTCCGACCAGGGACGACCGGGTGCAGCGACGGTCGCGGGCGGGACGGGGCCGGGACGGCGGGGACGGTGGGCTTGAGGGGCACGGCGGGTGCGGCGGTCGCGGTCGGTGCCTTGGGGACGAGGGGCACAGGGGGCACGGCGGGAGCGGTCGGCACGGTGGGCGCCGTGTGCTTGCCGGGCGCGGTGGGTGCCGTGTGCTTGCCGGGCGCGGTGGGTGCCGTGGGTGTGGCCGTGCTCGGAAGGCGGACGGGTGTGCTCAGGTGGGCGAAGACGACGGTGTTCGACAGGTACTCATGGGCGCTGCGGTTGTAGGAACCGCCGCAGGTGATGAGGCGTAGTTGGGGAGTGGGAGCGTCGGCGTAGACCCGCTTGTCGGGGAAGTGGGCCTTGCTGAACGTCTCGACGGAGTCGACCTGGAAGCGGGCCGTGGTGCCGTCGGCACGGGTGATGTCGATGGTGTTGCCGGGTCTGAGGAAGCGCAGGTAGACGAAGACGGCGGGACCGGTGGTGGTGTCGACATGGCCGGCCACGATCGCCGTGCCTCGTTCACCCGGTGAGGCGCCGTCCTTGTACCAGCCCGCGAGGTTCCTGTCGGCGGCGGGCGGCGGTTTCAGATGTCCCGAGGAATCCAGGGACAGATCGGTGAAGGGGGCGTCCACGCCGATCTGCGGGATGACGAGCCGTTCGGGTGCCGACCGGGGCAGTGCTCCCAGGACGGAGGGTGCGTTCGTCCTCGGCGCGGGCTCAGCCGGAGGCAGCGCGGCGGGCGGCGGACCGGCCGCCGGCTGGAGGGCCGCCGCGGACGGGGCCGGGGGTTTGGGATCGGAGGGCGGCGCTGCCATCGAGTGGTGAATGAGCAGTCCGCCCAATGCGACGGCTGCGGCCGGCCACAGAAGGGCGCGGTTGACGGTACGGACGGGTGGGGCGGCGGGCTGGTCCGTCGGGGCCGGCAGTGAGGAGGTCATGGGAGCGCGCCTGTTCATCAGCGGGAGCGGCGGTCATGCGTCGACGGGTCGGCCGTCGTTCGGCGCGGGACCGGCACCCGCGGCGGCACCACGGCCGGGGCTGCTGTCGCCGTTTCCTGGAGCGACAGCAGCCCGTGACCGTGACCGCATGAGTGCCGGCGGGGGTGAGCCGGTCAGATTCCCGCGGTGCCGCGGCGGCGGAGCATGAAGGCGCCCGCTCCGAGGCCGCCGAGGAGCAG